>NZ_JBHFEI010000007.1:0-297440 GCF_041928815.1 Ensifer soli
CCTAAAGCGTGTCGCGATCTTTCAGATTCGCTCGTACGCTTTAGGTCTTTGTTTTTACGCGTGTCTTTTCGCAAAACCGCTGCACACCTTTGCAAGACCCGCTTTAGGGGAAGCGCGAGCACGGCGACGAAGAAGAGCGCGGCGAAGCCGGACCGCACCGCCATCGCGGTGAAGGGCTCGACGCCGTCCGCCATCGCCGGCCGGGCGAGCAGGCTTCCGGCCGCCTGGCCGAGGGCGGTGACGACGCCGAAGACGATGCCGGCCTGGGGGATCGCCGTCGCCGGTCCTCGGCCCCGCACCGGCAGGCCGATCGCAAGCAGGATGCCGGCAAGGACCAGCGCGACGCCCGCCGCCTGCCCCGGCGTGACCGTTTCGCCGAGCACGGCATAGCCGAGCGCCAGGGAAAAAGGCGCGGACAGCGAGAAGAGCAACGCCGTCAGGCGCGGGCCCACGGCATAGATCGCGGCGAAATAGGTGGTGCTGGCGACGGCGATCCCGACGAAGCCCGAAGCGGCGAGCATGCCCGCCTGCCAGACACCGAGCGTCTGCCAGCCGCCGAGGACGAGCGAGACGAGGCCCGTCATGGCGAAGCTCGCCACCAGCTGCCAGCGCGTCAGCTGCAGGAGCGGCACGCGGCCTTTCAGCTCGCCGATGAACATCGCGCTGAGCGCGATGCAGATCGAGGCTCCGACGGCGAAGGCTTCGGACGCGAACACGCAAGGACACTCCGTCGAAGGGGCGATCACGCCGAGCCTTCCCACATCCCGGCGATTCCCGCCATCCGCATCCGGTTGGCGCGGCCGCCCGGATCAGTCCTTCGGCGCCGGCGGCTCGAGGACGAGGCGCTCGAGGATCGCCGCCAGCCAGGCGGCGCCGCGCTTCAGGTCGCCCATGTCGGAATATTCGTCCGGATGGTGGCAGAGGCCGCCCCGACTCGGCACGGTCAGCATCAGGCAGCGCGTCACCTGCATCATCATGATCGCGTCATGGCCGGGAAGCGTGTCAATGTGCATCGGTTCGATGCCGAAATTGGCGACGGCAATCGCATCGGCGAGTTGCCCGAGCTCTTCGTCGAAACGGCCGGGACGGCGCAGGTCGTCGCGCACGATCTCGTGGCCGACGCCGGCGACCGCCGCCGCCGTCTCGATGATCGGCATCAGCTTGGCGACGTTCTCCTCCATCACCTCCGGCTTCATCGAGCGGATCTCGACGAAGCCGAGCGCCGAATCCGGCACGACATTGCGCGAGTTCGGCGCGACGAGCAGCTTCGCGACCGAGGTGTGCAGGTCGCCGACCGGCGCGGCATCGGCGAGGCCGCGCACGCCGGTGATCATCTGCGCCGCGGCATAGAGCGCGTCGCGGCGCTTCGCCATCGGCGTCGGGCCGGTATGCGAGGTCTCGCCGATGAAATGGACGTCGAGCTTGTGCGCGCCCCACCAGCGGTCGAAGACGCCGAGCGCCACGCCCTTGTCCTCGAGATAGGAGCCGCATTCGACATGGAGCTCGACATAGGCGCGGGGGAAGGGCGGGGCCGCGTCCGTCCCGATGAAGCCGATCGCCTCCATGGCGTCGCGGGCGAGGACGCCGTCGGCATCCCGCTGCGCCAGCGTCTCCTCGGCCGTCAGCTGGCCCGTATAGACCTTCGAGCCCATGAAGGTAAAGAAACGCGCGCCCTCCTCGCCGGAAAAGGCGACGACGGCGAGGTTGGCGACGGGCGTCGTGCCTGCCGCCTTCAGCCGGTCGCGCACGGCAAGCGCGGCATCGAGCCCGGCGATGACGCCATAGGCGCCGTCGAAACGGCCGCCCATCGGCTGGCTGTCGATATGGGAGCCGGCCATGATCAGCGGCGCATCCGCGCCGGCGCCGAGATCGAGGATACCGAAGATGTTGCCGATCCCGTCGATACGGACCTCGAAGCCTTCCTCCCTAAGCCAGGCGACGAGCTGGCGGCGGGCCTCGCCGTTGGCGGCGCTCGATTCCATGCGGTGGACGCCGCCGTCGCCGGTGGAGCCGATCTCGGAGAAGGTCTCGAAGCGCTTTTCGAAGCCGGCGGGAATGTCATGGGTCGCGGTCATCGTCTTGTCCTCCCGTCAGCCGCGCGGAACCGTCGGCCAGTCCATCGTGACGCCGCGCAGGTCCTCGAGCGTCTTCGTGAGCTGCAGCACGCCGAGATCGTCGCAGCGATGGCCGATCACCTGCACGCCGATCGGCAGGTGGCGCTCGTCGAGGGCGAAGTTGACGGACGAGGCCGGCTGGCCGGTCTGGTTGAACATCGCGGTGAAGACGGTGTGGCCGAGCGGCTTGTCGCGGAACATGCCGGGCTCCTCGGCCGGGAAATTCACCACGGGCAGCGTCGGCGCCAGCACGTAGTCATAGCCTTCGAAGGCGGCAAACAGCTTCGCCCGCATGCGGGTGATCTCGCCGAGCAGCGCCCAGGCGTCGAGCGCGCTCATCTCCTTCGCCGGCTGGCACCAGTCGCGCACATAATGCAGGAATTCATGGTCCTCGTGCGGCGGCAGGCTCTTCCATTCGGCATAGCCGCGGATCATCAGCCAGCGGTCAATCGGCTCGTAGCAATCGGAATCCAGCGGCGAGACGAAGGGGGTGACGATCGCACCCTCGGCCTCCAGCGCCTTGCCCGCGGCTTCCACCGTGGCGGCGACGACCGCCTCCGGCTTCGGGCCGAACCCCATGTCGGTGAGGATGCCGATCCTCAGCCCCTTCACGTCGCGCGTCAGATGGTCCTGATACTGGGTGCCGTCCTTGGGGAAACTCCAGGGATCGCGCTCGTCGAAGCCGGAAAGCACGGTCATCAGGAAGGCGATGTCCTCGGTCGAGCGGCCGAGGGGACCTGCCGAGCGCATGAATTCCGGCATCAGGTGCGGGATGCGGCCCTGCGTCGGTTTGAGCGAGACGAGGCCGCAATGGCCGGCCGGGCAGCGCACCGAGCCGGCGATGTCGGAACCGACCGAGAGAAAGCCCATGCCGGCGGCGAGCGAGGCGCCGGCGCCGGCCGACGAGCCGCCGGTGTTGAAGGCGCGGCCCCAGGGATTGCGGACGATGCCGAACATGGTGGAGACGCCGGCGGCGAGCAGGCCGCAATCCGGCATGGTTGTCTTGGCGAAGATCGTCGCGCCCGTCTCCTTCAGCCGCGCGGCGGGCGGCGAATCGAAGCTCGACGGCGGCGCGTTCCGGTTGGCGGCGATGCCGTGGTAATAGGGCCAGCCCTTCATCGCCACGCTGTCCTTGACCGTCATCGGCACGCCGTCGAGGATGCCGAGCGGGCTGCCCGCCTTCCAGCGCGCCTCCGAGGCCCTGGCATTCTCCATCGCCTCCTCGGGGCGGATCGAGAACAGGGCGTTGACGGCGGGATTGGTCGCTTCGACATGGTCGAGCGTCGCGGCGAGCACCTCGACGGGCGAGAGCGTGCCGTCGCGGAAGCCGTCGGTCAGCGCGCGCACGCTTGTTTCTGCCAGTTCGGTCGGGGTCATGCCTGTCTCTCCATCTCGGGACCGCCCGTCGCCGGCAGCCATCCGTGTCAGCCTCGGATCCTCGCCGGCGCCCGGGTCGGGCGCGGCGCAACGCGCATCCCTCCCGGACGCGTTCGCGCCCCTCTCATAGCGGGGCCGGCGCCCGCCCCGCGACGGCTTTCGGGCGGGGATCAAAAATTGGTGGAACGACAGACATGATCGCTTCGTGACGGAAACGGTGGCCTGTGCGAAGGTCCGGCCAAAGAACAAAAGCGAAGAGGGTACTAATGGAAGACGAAGCAAGGCGGCTCGCCGCCGTCCGCAGGGTTCCGGGCTTTGAGGATCGGCCGGTCGTCATCGAGCCCGCGATCCCCGTGCTCGCCTCGCCGAGCTGGCGCGGCGTCGACGGCGTCCCGCTTGTCGCCCGCGACACGGAGACGGATGCGACGCTGTTCATCAAGCAGATCCATCCGGACACGGCCTTCTACATCGACGTCGCCGCCGCCTTCGACGCGGCGGAAAAGGCGGGCGCGCTCGGCGTCGGGCCGACGGTGCATGTCGCCGATGTCGAGAACGGCATCCTCGTCAGCGAGGACCTTTCCGCCGCCGGCTGGCGGGTGGCGGGCCTCGAGAAGGGCTACGACGCGGCCTTCGTCGACGCGGTCATGGAAAAGCGCCGTGCCTTTGCCGCCGCAGCACCGCTGAAACGCGTGGCGAACGTGTTCGAGGACGTCGCGCGCCTCCATGCGATCGTCACCGAGAAGGGCGTCACCGTTCCGGCCGACACCGGCTGGCTGGTCGACATGGTCGGCTTCGCCGCCGACGCGATGGGGAAGGGCGGTTTCACCGAAACGCCGATCCATGGCGACGGCAACATCTCCAACATCCTGTGGAAGGACGGCGATGTCCGGCTCGTCGATTTCGACCGCGCCGGCAACGGCGATCCGCTCGAGGATGCCGGCTCCTTCTTCGTCGAGGCCTTCGCCTTCGAGCCCGAAGCGCGCATCGCCTTCGACCGGCTTTTCCCCAATGCCGGCGAGACCGCCTTCAACCGCCTGCGCTTCTACGGCCTTGCCGACGACCTGCGCTGGGGGCTGATCGCCGCCATCCAGGCGAGCCTTTCGCCGCGCACGGTCAACGAATTCTACAAGTATTCCAACTGGCGCTTCGTCCGGGCCCGCATGGGCGCCCGCGATCCGCGCTTCGGTGAACGCATCAGGAGGGCCGGATGATCATCCGCAGACGGCTGGGCGAGGCCCGCAGCCAGTACGAACGCGACGTCGAGGCGGCGATCCTGCGCGTGCCGCAATGGCAGGGCAAGGGCGTGACCTACGGCATGCTCGTCGGCGGCCTCAACAACCGCAACTGGCGCGTCCAGATCGACGGCGACAGCCGCGACTACTTCCTGAAGATCCCCGGCGAAGGCACGGAGATCTTCATCAACCGCGTTACCTCGAACGAGGCGGCCGTCAACGCGCACAGCCTCGGCATCGCGCCGGAGGTGATCTTCTTCGATCCGTCCGACGGGCTGGAAGTGCACGAGTTCCTGGAGGGCTACACGGCCTGCACGACGACGGACTTCTTCCGTCCGGAGATCCAGAGCGCCGTGCTCGACCTCTACAAGACCTTCCATGGCGGCCCGAAACTGTCGCAGACGAAGACGATCTTCGACCTGATCGACGAGCATCTCGACCAGGCCCGTTCGCTCGGCTCCCACATGCCGGAAGACCTCGACTGGATGATGCACTACTACGAGAAGGCGCGCGCGGCCTTCACGGCGTCCGGCTTCGACCTCGTCTCCTGCTTCAACGATCCGATGCCCGGCAACTTCCTCATCGGCCAGGGCAAGCCGATGAAACTGATCGACTACGAATTCGCCTCGACCAACGAGCGCGCCTACGAACTCGGCGTGCTCTTCGGCGAGATGTTCTTCGACGAGCCGAAGACGCTGGAACTGATCGAGATGTATTACGGCGAACTGCGGCGCGACCTCGTCGCCCGCGTCTATGTCTGCCGGGCGCTCGCCGACATCAAATGGGCCTCGTGGGCCGTCGTCTGCCGCAAGCTCAACGACTGGGACTTCGATTTCCAGAAATACGGCGTGTGGAAATACATGCGCGCGCGCGACCTCTTCCTCGACGCCCGCTTCGACGGATGGCTGCGCGCCGTCTGACGGCGGCCGACCTGCCGGGCGCGACACCCTGGAGCATTTCCGGTGATCCCGTGATCGCCGGAAATGCTCCAAATCCTTCTTTTTTCGCATTCTCCGACGCCGAAGCGATCCCGCTTCGGCTGGAAATGCTCCATGTGCCGCGCCCGTCCTCTTCAGTGCCGGGCTCCCGGCCTAAGGCCGCGTCGCCGGCAGTCTCAACAGCCTCAGCGCATTGAGGGTGACGAGGACGGTCGCGCCCGTGTCGGCGAGGATCGCCGGCCAGAGCCCGGTCACGCCGAGGACGGTCGTCACAAGGAAGACGGCCTTCAGGCCGAGCGCGAGCGCGATGTTCTGGCGGATGTTGCGCATCGTGCGCTTCGACAGGTCGATCATCCGGGCGACGTCGCCGACGCGGCCATGCAGGATGGCGGCATCGGCGGTCTCCAGCGCCACGTCCGTGCCCCCGCCCATGGCGATGCCGACATCGGCGGCGGCGAGCGCCGGCGCGTCGTTGATGCCGTCGCCGACCTTGCCGACGACGAGGCCGTCCCTGCGCAGCTCCGACACGATCCGCTGCTTGTCCTCCGGCATCAGTTCCGCGCGCACCTCGATGCGAAGCGCCGCCCCGATCGCCGCCGCCGTGCGGCGGTTGTCGCCGGTCAGCATCACCGTCCGGATGCCGCCCGCCCGCAGCGCGTCGAGGCCCGCGCCCGCATCCGCCCTCGGCTCGTCGCGCATGGCGATGGCGCCGGCAGGCACGTCGCCGACCAGCAGAACCGACACCGTCTTGCCGTCGTCGTTCAGCCGCGCGATCGCCGCGAGGCGGTCGTCGGACAGCGGCACTCTCTCGCCCGCCGCCTTCGGCGATCCGAAGAACACGGCCTCCCCGTCGACCGTGGCGATGACCCCCTTGCCGCCCAGCGCACGCGCGGCCGACGCCGGGGGGATCTTAACGCCTTCGGCCGCAGCGCGCGCGAGCACAGCCAGCGCCAGCGGATGGCTCGATCCCTGGTCCACCGCCGCCGCATAGCGCAGCACCTCGACTTCGGAGCGGTCGAAGGCGATGATGTCGGTGACCTGCGGCTTTCCGTCCGTCAGCGTGCCCGTCTTGTCGAAGGCGACCGCCGTCAGCGCGCCGAGCCGCTCCAGAACGGCGCCGCCCTTCAGCAGCAGGCCGCGCCGGGCGCCGGCAGACAGCGACGCGGCGATCGCCGCCGGCGTCGAGATGACCAGCGCGCAGGGGCAGCCGATCAGGAGGATGGCGAGGCCCTTGTAGACCCACTCGCTCCAGGAGGCGCCGGCGAGGAGCGGCGGCAGGATCGCGACGAGCGCGGCGACCGCCACGACGCCGGGCGTATAATAGGTCGAGAAGCGGTCGATGAAGCGTTCGGTCGGCGCCTTCGATTCCTGCGCCTCCTCGACGAGCCGGATGACCCGGGCGATCGTATTGTCCGCCGCCGCGGCGCTGACGCGGACGCGCAGGGCGCCGTCGCCATTGACCGTGCCGGCGAAGACCGCTGCGCCGACGCCTTTCAGGACCGGCGTGCTCTCCCCCGTCACCGGGGCTTCGTCGATCGCGCTCTCCCCGTCCATGATCGTTCCGTCCGCCGGAATCCGGTCTCCGGGCCGCACCAGGATCAGCGCGCCGACGGCGAGATCCTCCGCCGGCACCTCCCGCGTCACGCCGTTTTCCTCGAGCCGCGCCGTCTTCGGCACCAGCGCCGCCAGTGCCTGGATGCTTTGCCGCGCCCTGCCGGCGGCGACGCCCTCGAGCAGTTCGCCGACGAGGAAGAGGAAGACGACCGCGGCCGCCTCCTCGCCCGCGTCGATGACGACGGCGCCGATCGCAGCGACCGTCATCAGCATCTCGATCGAGAACGGCGTGCCGGCGAGCGCCGCCATGACGGCCCGGCGCGCGATCGGGATCAGTCCGACCAGAAGCGCCGCGACGAAGGCGAAGGGGGCGATCGCCGGCACGAGATGGCCGAGGGCGTAGGCGAGCAGCAGCGCGACGCCGGAGAAAAGCGTGAGCCGGCCCTTGCGGCTCCGCCACCAGGCCCCCTCCCCGCCCGCGCCGTGGTGATCCCCATGGAGCCCCATCGGCGACGCGGCGGCCGGCGTCCGCGTGCCGGTGTCTTCTTGTCGATGCGACGGACCATCATCATGCGCATGAGCATGGTGATCATGCGCGCAGCCGCCGCGCGCGGATGCGAGCGGCGTGGCGGCATAGCCGAGACCGCTGAGCTTCGCCCCGATCGCCGCGAGGTCGCCCGACGCCGCATGGGTGACCGTCATCGTTCCGGCAGTCACCGAAACGCTGACATCCTCCACCCCCGGCATGCGCCGCACGGCCGTGTCGATCTTCCCCGCACAGGAGGCGCAATCCATCCCGTCGACCTTGAAGCGTGTCTTGCGTGTGTCGGTCATTGTCCTTCCTTTCGCTTTCAGGAAGGCTACGACCTCGAGCCGCTGGAGGTTCAAGAGGAAATTTCGGGCGACGATCGCTTCAGGCGCGGTGCGATGCCGGACGTCGGGACCGCGTCAGGGCGACTTGGGCGCAGCCTCGAGCGTATAGAGCGCGGGCGCCGCGGCGGGGATGGCGGCCCGCCGCCGCCCGCCGCCGAGAAGGCTGCGCAGAACCGGGCCTGCGACATTGCGGACGAGATGCCGCGCGAAGGGCGCGACGCGCCGGAGCCAGACGTCGCGGTAAAGGGCGCCTCCGGTCGTGAACGCGATCGCGACGTCGAAGACCTCCGTCCGTCCGTCGGCATGGTGCAGCTTGTAGGGATCGGCGGGGGCCATCAGTTCGAACACCCTTGCCCCGCGCCGCGCGGCGCAGGCGAAGGTGTGATGGATCAACAGGCAGCCGATCCCGTCGAGGGGGAAATCCGGATCGGTGGCGAGCACATGGCCGAAGGCATGCCCGCCCCAGTCGAGCGCGAGTTCGATGCCGATCGCGCGGCCGTCGCAGCGGATCGCCGACACGCGCAGCGGTGAGGAAGGGTCGCGCGCCAGCGCCTCGAAGAAGGCGGCGAAGCGCGGGCTCATCACCGCCGGCGACCAGACCGTCTTGCGCAGCAGCGACCGCGTCTTGAACCGCACCGCCTCGGCGGCCAGCGCCGCCGCCGCCTCTCCGGGCGCAATCGCCTCCAGCGCGACGCTGCCCTGCTCGGCGAGCCGGCGCAGCCGGCGGCGATGGTTCGACCGCTCGCGTGCGGAATAGGCGGGACCGGGCTCGCCGCCGCTGACGCGCAGCGACAGGTCGGCGAAGGGCGCGGTCGTCGCCGCCGGACCGGCCGACCGGCGGATCCCCGCCAGGGTCGCAAGCCGGGTATCCGCGCGCAGGTGATGCACGACGAAGACATCGGCGCCGAGCCGCTCCACCGCCTGCCATCCCCCGGCGAGCAGCCGCGCCGCCTCGGGCCCCTCCTCGACAAGGACGTCGAAGAACTGCGCCACCGGCGCGCCCATGATCGTCAGTCTGGCGATGCCGAACCGTCGGGTGAGCATGAGCGGCCAGACCATCGCCAGCCGGCCATCGATCGTGCCGGTGACGAGGACGATCTCCCCGGCGCCGGGATAATGGCGTATCCAGTGCGCGAGGAAACCCGGCGACTGGAAGACCTGATGCGGCAGGGCCGCGCGCCGATGGAGGTCGTCCCAGGCGTCCTTCAGCCCGAGGAAGGCCGCGAGACCTCGCGCGACGGCGATCCGGCAGTCCGGCGCGGCGGCCGGCGCCGCATCCGCCTCAAGAACCGGGAGCGCACGGGCCGGCATCGCTCAGCGCCCGCGCCAGTGGCCGATCAGCCGGCGCGTGCCCTTCAGCGGATAACGGCCGAGATAGGCGAGCATCAGCGCCGGATGAAGGGCCGCGAACGGCGCGTCCTGCTCGACCATGTGACGGACGGCCAATACGGGCATCGGCGCGCGCAGCGGCCTGAACGCCTTGTTCCACAGGCCCTCGTCTTCCGATTGCGCATGCATCAGGCCGATCATCCGGCCGCGCCGCAGCGAATGGAAGCGATGGGCGCGCTGCACCGCCTTCAGCATGGCGACGCCCTCTGCCGTGCCGCAGCGGGGAAAGCCGATGATCACGGTGCGGAAATGCTCCATTCCGGGCTTGCAGGCAATCGCGTCGAGTTCGGCGAAGGATCGCCGTACCAGGGCAAGCGCCGCGCTGTCGTCCTCGGGGTCGATGCGGGAGATGGCGACGCGCACGGTGTCGAGCCGCGCCGCCTGCCGGGTGAAAGGGCAGACGGCTCCCGGACGGCCGAGATCCGGATGGCCCTGCATCAGGTAGGTTTCGATCCAGTCGAGATGGACGGCCATGTCGTCGCGCGCGCCATGCGCCGTCAGCGCCCGCGCCTGAGCGACGCTCACGAATGCGGTTTCAGCCCCTGTTTCTCGTCCGTCCATGCCGATCATCCGAACGCCGCGTCTGCTGCGACCATAGGGCCGAGGCCTTGCCAATTGGTTGCGCAGGTCGGCCGAATTGCTCCGATCGGGCGATATGGCTCTTGTCTTCCGTCTTCCGCCACGCTGAAGACAGTCTTCGGAAAAAGCGAAAAAATGCCGTCCTGCGGCCATGTTAGTCTTTCCCCGTCTTGGGCATGCCCGGAAAGGAAGCTTCATGAAAGACGGAATGTTCGTATTCGATGCCGCGGTCCACTGCCAGGATTTCAGCGACGGCCAGATCAAGCCCGGCAGCGACGGCCGGCGCGTGCGCATCCTGCGCGACCAGTTGACCGGCTTCATCAATTTGATGGGCCGCAAGGGGCCTCCACCGGAAACGGAGACATTCTCCGATCCCGACCTCGACTGGGGCATGGACATGCTGTTCGGCAGGTCCGACACGGACATGGCCTGCGCCTGCTCGGTACCCCTCTTTTCCCACTGGCGCGCGGGGCTCGGCCCGGTCGAGCTCAGCCACGCGCTGGCGCAGAAGGACCCCGCCCGCATCGTGCTGACCGGCGGCGTCGATCCCGTCTACCACGGCCTCGGCCCGGCGCTGAAGGAGATGGAGCGGCAGGTGCACGAGCTCGGCGCCGTCAGCTTCAAGTTCTACCAGTACCAGTCGCGCGGCTGCGCCTGGCGGGCCGACGACCGTGATATCGCCTATCCGCTCTGGGAGAAGGCGCAGGAGCTCGGCGTGAAGATGGTGCAGTTCCATAAAGGTTTTCCGCTGGAGCTCGGGCCTGTCGAGGCCTTCCGGCCGAACGACCTGCAATATGCGGCGGCCGATTTCCCCGAGCTCAATTTCGGCGTCCACCATCTCGGCGATCCCTATGTCGACGAGACGATCTCGATCGCCAGCCGCTTCGACAACATGTTCCTGATCCTGCCGCTCTGGTTCAACCAGTATTACCTGCAACCGTGGAAGATGCTGTCGCGTCTCGGCGAAGCGCTGCTCTATGTCGGGTCCGAGCGCATCTGCTACGGCTCGGAAGCCTTCATCTTCCCGCATGTACAGACCTATATCGATACGCTCGCCAATCTCGAAATGCCGGACGAACTGCAGGATCGCTACGGCTATCCGGCGATCACCCGCGAGATGAAGGAAAACATCCTCGGCAAGTCCTTCGCCCGCGGCCTCGGGATCGATCTCGAAGCGAAGAAGCAGGCCCTGGGGCTTGCGGCATGAGCGCGGTTGATCCCGAGGCACTGCAGGCGGCGCTTGCCCGCCTGCGCCCGCTGATCCTCGGCCATGGCGGCGACGTCGTGCTGGAGTCGCTTTCGGAAGACGGCGTCGTGACCCTGCGCCTCGTCGGCGCCTGCAAGGCCTGTCCGAACATGGCGATGACCTATGTCGGCCCGATCCGCAGCCACCTTCTCGCCGTCCCCGGCGTTCGCGACGTCCGCTGCCCGCAGGTCCATGCCGACCGGCGGGCGCTGGCGCGGATCGCGCGCCTGTCGGGATCGCGCCCCTTCGACGATGGCGGTTCCTGCGTCTCGGGCGCGCTGCAGCCGGCGTCGGAGGCCGTTCTCCCTTTGTGCTGAGGCCACCCCTCCCCGCTGCCCGCCGAAGGTCGCGGGGAGGAGACCGCTCGTCACCCGGGCTTCGCTTCCGTCCGCGTCAAGCAATTCTTCCGGCCGCCTGATCGCAGCCATCTCGCTCAACACCGCGCCGCTCCCTCCCCTCGCCCCGTGATCCGGCCGCGCGCCAGCGCATGAAGCATCGGCTTGACCGAGAAGGTTCCGTTTCGCGCCCGCGCTGTCAGGGCCCGCAGATATCCGCCCGCCGACTGGATCTGGCCGGACCGCTCGAGAATGCACGCGACCACGGAGGCCGCGTTTTCAGGCCCCATCGCCGCGCATGCCTCCTCATAGGCCGACGGACTGACCCCGAGCATCGAGCGGACGGTCACTGCGGCGCTCATCAGGTCGCGCCAGCTCTGCACCGCGCCGGCCGGCCCGTAATCGGCAACCGAGGGGCAGGAGCGCAGCACGAAGCCGAGCGGCACCGCCGCCTTGCCGTCGTCAACCGAAGGCGAGGCAGTTTTCTCGCCACCTTTGCCGCCTGGCTCCTCTCCTTCCGTTTCAGCGCCAGCCGTCTCGCTTTTGCTTTTCTCGAAGCAAAGTTCAGATTCATGATGGATGTTTGGTTTTGAATTCTGTTTGTGCAGCCCATTTTGGCCGTCATTGCCGTTCTTTTTTTCTGGTTTAAGTTGCAAATCGAAGCATTTGACGACGTCCGACCGCAGCGTTTCGGCCCGCGAGAGGCATTCGACGATCCGGTCGGCTTCGGCCTTTCGCGGGATCGCTGCGGCAAGGTCACGATAGCGCAGATAAAACACGTCCCAGTCGCCGGGCAGCTCTGCCTCCATGGCCGCAGCGATAAGCTTGCCGATGTCGCGCCGGCAGAGCGACAGCCGCTCGCGAAGATGCATCAACGCGAGACGCTCCGCCTCCAGCGCCGCGGCCATGGCGCGGATCTCGTCGGCGCGGGCGAGCAGAGGCGACAGGCAGAAGCCGAAGGCCTCGCCGATCGCGTCGTCACCGTTGCGCCGCGCATAGCGCTTGCCGTTCGGGCTGTCCCGGCGAATGATCAGGCCCGCCTCGACCAGCGCTGCGAGGTGGCGCCGGAGGGTCGTCGGCGCCATGCCATGCGCACGCCGGCAGAGCTGGACGTTCGACGGGAAGACGACCAGCCCCTCGCCTGCCCGCAGCGCCTGCTGTGGATGGAAACTCAAAAGCGCGTTCAGCACGGCGAGCGCCCGGTCCGTCACGCCGAGCGCCGGCTTCGCCTCGCACAACGCGCGAAACAGCACCCATTTGTCGATCTCCGCATCCGGCGCGAGCGTCTGCGCCTCGGCCTGTGTCCTGAACATGCCAAGCGTCATGGCACGCCGCCCGAAAGGCGTCGTCACCGTATGGAACTCCATTGTCCTTCACCTTCTTCGAGGCAAAAGAAATCTATCCGCCAAAACGGCGCCACGACTCTTGACAGTGATTCGCGGACATGAAATTCTCGTGGTTGCTAGACATGAGAAAGGCTTCCGCAACGGCAACGTTCGGGGGCTTTTTTCTTTTGCGGTTCAGTCTCCTGTTTTGATCCTTGTGAGAACCGGCTCCCGCCAGGGGCAGGGGCCAAGGCTTGCCTATCCGCCGGACCGGTCCGGCGGTACTGGGTTTCCGGGCGGCCGGCCACTGTCGCGATCGTCCTTTCCCTCCCGGAAAAGTGCATAGAATTCATCGAGATGATCGGAGAGAAAGCGGCCGAAGGCATGGCCGTCACGCGCGCTCAGCGACAGGGTGAACCGTCCGGCGGCGGCCTTGATCCGTCCTTCCACGCGACCGTCCGCCGGCAGCCACTGGGTTCCCGCCGGGGCCTGCTTTCGCACCGGGCGTCCGGGCGTTTTCAACGCCTCCAGAGCGGCCGTGAACCGGGCGTCGCTCTCCCTTGCGGCAAAGCCCGGCTCGGACATCAGCGCCTTCAACACCTCCGCGTTCGCAGGCCGGCCGGCCAGCAACGACAGTTCCATCCAGCGCTCGCGGCCGATCGACGGCGCCGGGCCGATCGCCAGGATGACATCCGCCGGGATGCGCGCGACGATCGTCAGCATCTTCGACAGCGAGGCGGCATGGGTCGCCAGCGCCGACAGGATCACGGAGCGGTCGTAGCCGAGCGCGTCGAGGCGGGCGGCAAACAGCGCCCGCTCGACAAAGGAAAGATCCGCCCGCGCCGAGTTCTCCTGACCCTGCGCGATCACATGGGCGCGGTCGTCCATCGTCTTGATGACGGCACGCACGGGCCGTCCGAGCGCGGCCGCGACGCGGATGCGCCGATGGCCGAAGACCGCCTGGTAGCGCCCCGAACCGTCCGGGTGCGGGCGGACGAGCACCGGCGACGTCTGGCCGTGCTCCTCGATCGCCTGCCGCAGATCCGCGATCCCCTCCGCATCCTCGCCCATCCGGTCGCTGACGAAGGAGGCCTCGATCGTCGTCGGATCAAGCTCGACGATCGTCTCGCCTTCGAGAAGCTGCTCGGCTTGGCGGGCGAGCTCGCCGATCGAGCGCACCATGGTCTTCGACGCGCCGCGCATCGGATAGGCCGCGGCCGGAGCATCGGCGCTTTCGGCGAGCCCGGTCAGAAGGTTCTTGCGCGCCAAGGCCTGTCCTCCCTTCCGCACACGACACGGGACGCGGCCGTCCGCTTACGGCCCGGGCAGCGCAAGCCTTTGGCAGACTTCCGGAAATCGTCGAATTTGTCAGCCGACAACGCCGCGCCCCCAGGATCTGTGGACGAGGCTCGCGACCTCCGCATTGACGGCGTTCAGCGAGTCCATCACGCGGTCATAGGTCGACCGGGTCATCTGGCCCCGGTCCATCTCGTACATGGTCTGCTTGGTGATGCCGGCATCGGAGATCGCCGTCGATTTCAGCATGGGCTGCTTCAGCATGAACGGATGGAACAGCGTCTGCATGAAACCGACCATCTGCGCCTGCGGCGCATCGGTCGGTTCATAGCGGGTAACAACGTAACGATACCACTCAAGGTTGACTTCGGCACCGGCTGCCCGGATCGGCTTCAGGATGCCGCCGAGCATGAGCAGGAACTGGCCCATCGACATCACGTCGAGCATCTGCGGATGGATGGTGATCAGCACGCTGGTCGCCGCCGTCAGGGCCGTGATCGTCAGGTAGCCGAGTTGCGGCGGGCAGTCGATGACCACGACGTCATAGCGGTCGTCCACCTGCTTGAGGCAGGATTCGATCCGCGTGAAGAAGGTCTTCCCGGCGGTCGCATTCGGCTGCGACATCGCGAGCGGCGTGTCGTACTCGTATTCCTGGAGATCCAGATTGGCGGGGACGATATCGAGACCGGGAAAATTCGTCGGATGGATTACCGTTTCCATCGGCTTGCGCTCGGCATCGTAGCGGATCGCCTCGTAGAGCGATCCGGTCAGGTCGAGTTCCGGCTGGAACCCGTGCAGCGAGGAGAGCGACGCCTGCGGATCGAGATCGATCGCCAGAACGCGGTGGCCGGTCAGCGCCATGTACTGCGCCAGATGGGCGGCCGTCGTCGTCTTGCCGGAGCCGCCCTTGAAATTGACGACCGCGATGACCTGGAGTTTCTCCCCCGCCTTCCGGTGCGGCACGTATTGCCGCGTCTCGGAACGGCCATGCTGGTCGAGATAGCGGCGCAGGTCCAGCATCTGCTGCGCCGTGTAGCTGCGCCGACCGGAGGCCGAGGTCTGCGGCAGCGGCCCCTTTCCCTCAAGATGCAGCTTCTTCAGATGGCTCTGGGAAATGCCGATGAAATCCGCCGCCTCCGCCAGCGTGAACGGGCGCAGCCCTTTCTTGGCGTTCGGCGGAAAGCGCTGTAGGCTGAGGAGGTGCAGCTTCTTCGAGATGAGATCGCCCTGTTCGAGGATCTGGTCCTCGAATGTCATCAGCGACGGGGGCGAATAAGCGTTCATCGAGGGAAAGATCCGAAATAACGATTTTGGGCCGAATGCGGCCGCACAACCGTCATTATGTCCGATTCTCGACCGGTGACAAGCGACAGCTTGCGCGCGCCCCTTCAAGCACGCGGTTGCGACATTTCATGTCGTCCGGCACCTGAGGAGGATTGCGGCGATCGCCTGTCTCCTTTAAGCGAGGGACGCATCTGGCGTGCGGGAGGCGCGGCGGATGCGCCACGGGAGCCGGGGGAGGCCTGCGCCGATGATTGACCGCAGACACACGCGTCCTTTGCCTTTGATTTCGCCCGGATGACGCGGCCAGCCCTGCGCAGGCAACGTTTCCTCCCCCACCGGACCTTTTCTCTCGCCCTTCCGGCCTCTCGCCATCGGCACGAGGCCCGCCGCTTCAGACGGAGACATTCATGAAGATCGCAACGCCGCGGGAAACCTTCGCCGGCGAGGCCCGCGTCGCCATGACGCCGGACAGCGCCGTGCAGTTGCAGAAGCTCGGGCATGCCTGCCTTGTCGAGGCGGGCGCGGGCGCGCCGGCCGGCTTTTCGGACGAGGCCTACCGCGCGGCCGGCGTCACGGTGGTTGAGGACGCGGCCGCGCTTTACGCCGGAGCCGACGTCATCGCTAAGGTGCGGCCGCCGGAGCCCTCCGAGCTTGCGCGGCTCGGGCCCGGCAAGACGCTGATCTCGTTCTTCTATCCCGGCCAGAACGGCGCACTCCTCGAAGACGCCCGGGCGACGGGCGCGACCGTCGTCGCCATGGACATGGTGCCGCGGATTTCTCGCGCCCAGAAAATGGATGCCCTGTCGTCGATGGCGAACATCGCCGGCTACCGCGCGGTGATCGAGGCCGGCAACCATTTCGGCCGCTTCTTCACCGGCCAGGTCACGGCCGCCGGAAAGGTGCCGCCGGCGAGAGTGCTCGTCATCGGCGCGGGCGTCGCGGGCCTGGCGGCGATCGGCGTCGCCACCTCGCTCGGCGCACAAGTCTATGCCTTCGACGTGCGCCCCGAGGTTGCCGAGCAGATCGAATCGATGGGCGCTGAATTCGTCTTCCTCGACTTCGACGGCCCGGCGCAGGACGGCGCGGCGACCGGCGGCTATGCCGCCCCCTCCTCGCCGGAATTCCGCGAAAAGCAGCTTTCGAAATTCCGCGAGCTCGCGCCCGGCATCGACATCGTCATCACCACGGCGCTGATTCCCGGCCGCGACGCGCCGAAACTCTGGCTTGCCGACATGGTCGCCGCGATGAAACCCGGCTCGGTCGTCGTCGACCTCGCCGCGGAGCGCGGCGGCAACTGCGACCTGACCGTCGCCGACCGGAAGGTGGTGTCGGACAATGGCGTCACCGTCATCGGCTATACCGATTTCCCCAGCCGGATGGCGGCGCAATCCTCCGCACTCTACGCGACCAACATCCGCCACATGCTGGCGGACCTGACGCCGGGCAAGGACGGCACGATCGTCCACAACATGGACGACGACGTCATCCGCGGATCGACGGTCGCCTTCGAAGGCGCGATCACCTATCCGCCGCCGCCGCCGAAGATCGCGGCGATTGCCGCCCAGAAGCCGAAGGAGAAGGTGAAGGAGCCGACGCCGGAGGAGAAGCGCGCCGCCGAAACCGCCGCCTTCCGCGCCGCGACCAAGGCGCAGGTCGGCCTGCTCGTCCTCGGCACGGCCCTGCTGCTCGCCGTCGGCGCCGTCGCACCGGCCGCCTTCATGAGCCATTTCGTCGTCTTCGTGCTCGCCTGCTTCGTCGGCTTCCAGGTGATCTGGAACGTCAGCCATTCGCTGCACACGCCGCTGATGGCGGTGACCAACGCGATTTCAGGCATCGTCATTCTCGGCGCCCTGCTGCAGATCGGTTCCGGCAACTGGCTCGTCGTCGTGCTGGCCGCGCTCTCCGTGCTGATCGCAACCATCAACATCGTCGGTGGCTTCCTCGTCACCCGGCGCATGCTCGCCATGTTCCAGAAGTCCTGATCGGGAAAGACATCCATGATGACGATCGGTATCGTATCGGCCGCCTATATCGCGGCCGCCATCCTCTTCATCCTGTCGCTCGGCGGGCTCTCCGGCCAGGAAAGCGCCAAGCGCGCGGTCTGGTACGGCATCACCGGCATGGCGCTCGCCGTCGCCGCCACCGTATCGGGACCCGATGTCGGCAACGGGCTCATCGTCGCGGTGATGATCGCCGGCGGCGCGCTCGTCGGCCATCGCGTCGCCGGACGGGTCCAGATGACGGAAATGCCGCAGCTCGTCGCGGCGCTACATTCCTTCGTCGGGCTCGCGGCCGTGTTCATCGGCTTCAACGCCCATATCGAGGCGGCGGATGTGGCAGGCCTCGACGCCGCCGCCCGCGCCGGGCTGACCGGCTTCGCGGCGATCCTCGCCCACAAGGACGCGGTCGAGCTGTCGATCCTGAGGGTCGAGGTCTTCCTCGGCGTCTTCATCGGCGCCGTCACCTTCACCGGCTCGGTCGTCGCCTTCGGCAAGCTTGCCGGCAAGGTCGACGGCAAGGCGAAGAAGCTGCCCGGCGGGCACGTCCTCAATGCCGGCGCGGCGCTGCTCTCGCTCCTGCTGCTGATCCTCTACGTCAACGGCGCCGGCGCCTGGACCCTCGTCCTGATGACGCTTGCCGCCCTCTTCATCGGCTATCACCTGATCATGGGCATCGGCGGCGCCGACATGCCGGTGGTGGTGTCGATGCTGAATTCCTATTCCGGCTGGGCGGCCGCCGCGATCGGCTTCACGCTCGGCAACGACCTCCTGATCGTCACCGGGGCGCTGGTCGGCTCGTCCGGCGCGATCCTCTCCTACATCATGTGCAAGGCGATGAACCGCTCCTTCGTCTCCGTCATCCTCGGCGGCTTCGGCGCGACGGCCGGACCGCAGATGGAGATCGCCGGCGAACAGGTCGCCATCGACGCCGACGGGGTGGCCGCGGCGCTGAACGACGCCGACAGCGTCATCATCGTGCCCGGTTACGGCATGGCGGTGGCGCAGGCGCAGCAGTCGGTCTCGGAACTGACGCGCAAGCTGCGCGCGGCCGGCAAGACGGTGCGCTTCGCCATCCATCCGGTCGCCGGCCGGCTGCCCGGCCACATGAACGTGCTGCTCGCCGAAGCCAAGGTCCCCTACGACATCGTCCTGGAGATGGACGAGATCAACGAGGATTTTCCCGAAACCGACGTCGTCATCGTCATCGGCTCCAACGACATCGTCAATCCGGCCGCGCAGGAGGATCCAAACTCGCCGATCGCGGGAATGCCGGTCCTCGAAGTGTGGAAGGCAAGGCAGGTCATCGTCTCCAAGCGCGGCCAGGGCACCGGCTATTCGGGCATCGAGAACCCGCTCTTCTACAAGGACAACACCCGGATGTTCTACGGCGACGCGAAGAAGAGCATCGACCAGCTGCTGCCGCTCCTCTGAGACCCCGCCGGCGCCTCTGCTCGCCCCGGCGCCGGCCTTTGGCTTAAATGCCCTATCGCGCGGCCCGGATCGCCGCCTCGACCAACCCGGTCGCCTCGTAGCCCTGCGCGCGCGGCGTCAGGCCGAGGCGGATCACCGCGAGGTCCAGCGCCGGCACGATCGCGATGCTCTGGCCGTCATGCCCCCTGAGGAAGAAGCTGCCCGCCGGCATGGCGGGACCGTCCTTCGGGGTCGAGAGCCAGGTCTGCAGGCGCGAATAGGGCGCGCCCGCGACGCCCGCCTCGCCCATGCCGCGGACAAACCCTTCCGGCAGCAGCCGCGTTTCCCAGACCCCGTCGCGCAGCAGGAAGAGCGCGAAGCGCGCCCAGTCGCGCGCCGTCGCATAGACATAGGAACTGCCGACCAGCGTGCCCGCCGCATCCGCCTCCATCACCGCGCTCGCCATGCCGAGCGGCGAAAACAGCGCGTCGCGCGGATAGGCGAGCGCGGCGATCGGATCGGCGAAGCGGTTCATCCAGATCCGCGCGATCAGCATCGACGTCCCGGACGAATAGCCGAAGCGCATCCCGGGCGAAATCTCGAGCGGGCTCAGCGCGGCGAAGCGGGCCATGTCCGGCTCGAGATAGAGCATGCGCGTCACGTCGGCGACGCCGCCGTAGCTTTCGTTGAAGGCCAGCCCGCTGCGCATGGCGAGCAGGTCGGAGAGGCGGATCAGGCTGCGCCGGTCGCCCTGCCATTCCGGCAGCAGTGCCCGGCTCTTCAGCGAGAGACGCCCGTCATTGACGAGCCGGCCGACCAGCACGGCATTGATCGTCTTCGCCATCGACCAGCCGAGCAGCGGCACGGCCTCGGTGAAGCCCGGCCCGTAGGCTTCGGCGGCGATCCGCCCCTTATGCACTACGACGACGGCGCGCATGCCCGGACCGGTCAGCGCGGGATCGGCGACCAGTGCGGCGAAGGCGGGATCGGCGGAGACGATGTCGCCCTCCGGCCAGGCCGCGCGCTTGACCGGAAGCGCAGGCGCGGCCGCATCTGGAAGGCGGATCGAGGCCGCCTCGGCGATCCTGCCGTCCGGCACCACGGCGCAGCCGAGCCCGGGGCGATGGACGGCGTCGCTGCCGGCGATGAAGCCGAGCAGAGCGGCATGGACCCGGCCGGCATCCCGGTCGACGGTCACGCGCATCAGCCGGAGCAGCGGATGGCCGGGCGCCTGCACGTCGGTGGCAAGAACCTCGTCAGGCGCGCGGCCGGCGAGGAAGACGTTGGAGCAGACAATTTTGGCGGCATAGCCGCTGCCGACCCTCAGCAGCGCGGGCGGGGCGACCGCGAGCCAACCGAGGACGCCCGCGAGCAGAACCAGCACCGACCCCGCCACCCATTTCATCATGATCCCACCTCGCCCCATTGCGTCCCTTACGGGCGCGTCCCCTGCAGGCAGCCGAAGATCAAGGAAATACCATGGCATAACCGCCGCATCGGGCGGGAAAACGCAATTTTCTGTAAAGACCGGCTCCCGCAGGCGTCGAGGGATCCCTCGTCAGGCCGTGGCCGGCTGGTGGCGGCCGGCCGAAATCGCCTCGACCAGCGCCACGAAGCGGCCGGCGGCAAGCGGCAGCGGACCGCTGTTGTCGATCACCACGGCGGCGGGATCGTCGACGGGCGCCTGGCGGTCGAGACGACGCAGGATATCCTCCTCGCTCTCCCGCCCCCGGGCCATCAGCCGGCGCGCGAGCACCGCGCGGCTCGCGGTGATCTGCACGGTGACGACACGCGGGAAGCGATCGCGGAACAGCGGCAGGGCGGCGCGGCTGCCATTGGCGATCACCGTCTGGCCGGCGCGCACGCGCTCGGCGGTGACCGCCGGAATGCCGTAGCGCAGCCCATGGGCGCCCCAGGTCACGGCGAAGGCACCGGCCTCCCGGCGCGCCTCGAACTCCTTGAGCGTGACGGCCTCGTGCGGCTCGCCGCCGGCATCGCGCGGCCGCGTGATGACCCGGCGCACGAAGTGGATGTCGGCGCGCGCCGAGAGGCGATCGGCGGCGAAGCCGATCACGCTGTCCTTGCCGGCGCCGCTCGGGCCGGTGACGACGATGAGCGTTCCCGCGCGCTCGGCCCCTTCCTCCGGCATCAGGCGACCCGCTTCCCCTGCCGCCAGACCGATCGCACGACCGGGACGGCCCGCGCATCGCCGCCGCCATGGCGGACACGGGCGAGGTCGGCGCGCAGTCCCGGTGCGATCCGGCCGCGATCGTCGAGCCCGACGGTGCGGGCCGGCGTCGCCGTGACCATGGCGATCGCGCGCGACAGCGTCACGCCCTCGACCTCGGCGGCGAGCACGAAGGGTGCATGGATCAGGCTCAGCGGCACATAGTCCGACGACAGCACGTCGAGGACGCCGAAGGCCGCGAGATCCTTCGCGGCGATGTTGCCGGAATGGGACTTGCCGCGCACGATGTTGGGCGCGCCCATCAGCACGCTCATGCCCTTTCCATGCGACGCTTTCGCCGCCTCGATGCTGGTCGGGAATTCCGAAAGCCGCACGCCGTAGCCGACCGCCTCCTCGACATGGTCGAGCGTCGCGTCGTCATGGCTGGCGACGGCGATGCCGCGCGCGGCGCAGGCCGCCGCGATCGCGGCGCGATGCGGCGCGGCGTAGCGGTCGGAGAGCGCCCGCTGCCGGTCGACGAAGAGGGCGAAGGCCTCGTCCGACAGGCCGCGCTTCGTCTTGTAGTAAAGCGTATACTGCTCCATCGTCTGGAACTGGCGCTGGCCCGGCGCATGGTCCATCAGCGAGACGAGGCGCACCTGGGCGTCGTCCTCGAATTCCAGGAAGTGGTCGAGCACGTCGGCGGTCGAGACCTCGCAGCGCAGATGGATGAAATGCTCGGCCCGCAGCCGGTCATCGCCCGAGGCATTCGAAAGCGCATCCGCCATCGCCCGCATCTCGCCGAGCGCGAAGCCGCCATCCTCGTCGGAGCCCATGCGCAGGCAGTCGAAGACGGTGGTGATGCCGGAAGTGACGACCTGGGCGTCATGGGCCTGGATCGCCGCCGTCTTGTCCCAGCGCACGCCGGGACGCGGCGCGTAGTGCGCCTCCAGATGGTCGGTGTGCAGTTCGACGAGGCCGGGCATCAGGTAGTCGCCCTCCATGTCCTCGCCGCGCGCGGACGGACCGGTATCGATGGCGGCGATCGCGCCGTCGCGCAGGAGGACGGAGCCGGCGACGATCTCGTCCTCGAGGAGGATGCGGGCGTTGGAGAGAACGGTCTCGGCGGTCATCAGCGTGCGGTCATCCTTGGTGTGGTGAGGGTCCCGAGCGGCGGCAGCGAATGGACGGCGAAGGGCGCCCCCCGCCTTGCCTCGGTGAAGAGGCCGATCGTGTCGACGGTCAGGGGCGCGCCGATGAAGGCGGCGAAACGGTCTTCCAGCAGCGCGCGCACGGTGGCCCGGCGCTCCGGCGCGACGGGACCCGTCAGCGTCATGTGATACCGGAAATCGCCGAGCACATGCGGATAGCCGTAGGTCGCGAGGTTGCGGCGCTGCGACGCGGTCAGCCGGTCGGGATGGCGCCGTGCGATGTCGGCCTCGCCAAGCGGCGCGCGGAACGGTTCGAAGCGGCGCACGGCCTCGTCGGCAAAGACGTGCAGCGCCTCGCAGCGCCTCTCGGGCACGAGGGCGAAAAAGGGCCCGATCTCGCCGAGCACGAGGGCGGGGATGACGAAGGGCTCGACCTCGGCGGAGAATTCCTCCAGAGCCTGCAGCAGTTCCGTCTCGCTGCGGCCGGGCGCGAGCTCGAAGGGCGCCTTCACCGTGCCGTGAAAGCCGTAGCGCCGCGGCTCCGCCGTCAGCGCGGAGATCTCGTCGGGGGAAAAGCCGTCGAAATCCTCGTGCGGCACCGCGCCGTTCAGGAAGGCGTCGCGTCCGAGCCAGCGGGCCGCCGCGATCGTCAGCGCATCATGCTGCGGCGGGGTGATGTAGAGGGCGTAACGCACGGGCGGCGGTCCTTGTGCCATGGGCCGGCGGTGAGCGCGAGCCCGCCGCGCCGGCGTGGTTAGACGTCTTCCGTGACACTATCGTGATGGCGGCCCCGCGTCAGGTGCTTTTTCCTGCCCCTGGCGTCCGCCGGCGCTCAGCAATGCCCCGGCCCGCCGATCAGCCGCGAGCGCAGCGCGTTCGAGATCGCGTCGAAGACGAAGACGACGAGGAGGATCAGGAGCACCATATAGGCGACCTTGTCCCAGTCGGCATTCGTGCCCATGGCTTCCAGGAGCTTGAGGCCGATGCCGCCGGCGCCGACCGCGCCGATGATCGTCGCCGAGCGCGTGTTCGATTCCCAGAAATAGAGCGACTGCGAGATGAACACCGGCAGGACCTGCGGCACGACGCCGTAGCGGTTGACGAGGGCCGGGCTGGCGCCGACCGACTTCACCCCCTCGCGCTGCCTGTCGTCGACATTTTCCAGCGCCTCGGCATAGACCTTGCCGAGCGCGCCGGCATCGGTGAAGAAGATCGCGGCGATGCCGGGGATCGGGCCGGGGCCGAAACCGCGGGTGAAGAACAGCGCCCAGATCAGCATGTCGATCGAGCGCAGAAAATCGAAGGCGCGCTTCATGCCCCAGGTGGCGAGGCGGCTGCGGGTGATGTTGCGCGCCGCGAGGAAGGCGAGCGGAAAGGCGAAGAGCGTCGCCAGCAGCGTGCCGACGAAGGCCATGACCAGCGTCTGCAGCAGCTTCGACAGGATGTCGGCATGCTGCCAGACCCGGTTGCCGAGGAAATCGTCGCCCATATGGACGAGGTTGGAACGCGCCGGATCGAGACGGTCGCCGATGGCGGCAAGACGGACGAGCTCGCCGAAGGACTTGCCCCAGAAGGGCGAGCGCGTGTCGAAGAAGAAATTGGCCCAGCCGAGGAAACGGCGCTGGACGAAGACCTGGCTCGAACGGATTTCCGCCTGCCCCTCGAAGCCATAGGTGACGACGACCTTGCCGCCGTCATAGGAGAGCGTGGCGGGATAGGGATTTTCTTCCGTTGCCGGCGGTGGCACGACGCCGTCCTCGGTGACAGCGACAGGCCAGCGCGTGCCGTCGATATAGATATCGACCTTGGTGGCACGCACGTCGACACGGTTGTCCGCATCCTCGTAGATGACCGAATAACCGCCGTCCGGCAGCGGCCGCAGCCAGTCGATCTCGGCCCCGGGCGGATACTGACCGCGGCTCGACCATTGCGGCACGACCGCGCCTCCCTCGAAACGAAGGCGCGGCTGGGCGCGCCAGGAATACCAGTCCTGGAGGTAGACCGAGGCCCGGTCCCAGCGCCCGTTGACGAATGCCGGGCCGACATCGAAGGCGACGAAGCAGAGGGCGAGATAGAGCGCCGTGATGCCGGCGCCGAGCGCCAGGCCGAAGCGCTGCGCGAAGGAGCGGCGGAACACCTCCGGATAGGCGGATGTCAGCCGGGCCGCATCGACGGCGTTCACCTTCAGGGATGTCGGCATCAGATGGTCCCCCGCGCGATTCCAAAGGCCTCGGCGCCGATCAGGCGGCGGCGCAGCCAGCCGGAAAACTGGTCGACGGCGATGATCGTCAGGAGCAGCAGGATGATGATGGCATAGGTCTGCGCCGCATGGTCGCGGCCGATCGACAGGCGGAAGACCTCGCCGATGCCGCCGCCGCCGACAGCGCCGATGATGGTCGAGGCGCGCACGTTGATCTCGGCGCGCAGCAGCGCATAGGAGACGAAGTTCGGCAGCACCTGCGGCACGATGGCGAAGCGGACCCGCTCGACCCAGTTGGCGCCGACGGCCCGCATGCCCTCGTCCGGCCGCATGTCGGCATTCTCCACCACCTCGAAGAACAGTTTCCCAAGCGCCCCGATCGTGTGCACCGTGATGGCGATGATCGCCGCGATCGGACCGATCGACAGGATCGCGGTCAGCAGGCCGGCGATGACGATCTCGGGAAAGGCGCGCATCACCTCCATGATCCGGCGCACGATCCAGCGCGTCGGACCGGCGCCGACGAGGTTGGTCGAGGCGAAGAAGCAGAGCACGAAGGCTGTACCGGCGCCGAGGATGGTCGAGACCAGCGCGATGTTCACCGTGATGATCAGCTGGTAGATGAAATGCGGGATGTAGAAGTTATCGGTCAGCCAGACGCGCTCGGCGGTGTAATCGAACTTCAGCGAGCCGTCGGCATAGGGCGACGGCAGGTCGAACATGGCGCGGACGATCTCCAGCGGGCTTTCCGGCACGAAGTTCAGGATGAAGTCGAAGAGATAGGGCAGGCGCTCGAAGAATTTGCCGGAATTGGCGCTGTTGGCGAAATTGAGCGACAGGCCGAGCGCGACGAGGAAGACGACGAGGGCGATGATCGTGTAGGTCCGCCGCGTGCGCAACTGCTGGCGATAATGGTCCATGACGGCTGAAGCCTGCGGACCCAGTCCGCCGGCGGGCGTCGTGGCGGAAAGGCTGGCCATCCGCGTCAATTCCCTCGATATCCGGAGGCGCGTGTGCGCCGGAAGCCCCGAAGGGCATCGCAACGCCTGCGGCAGGCAGGCGTTGCGGGTATCATCAAGGCGTCGCGTCAGCCCGACGCGACGGGCCTTCAGCCGCCGATGACGGACTTACGGGCGTCGATGATCGTCTGGTAGAAGGATTGGTCGACCTTGATGTAGTCCTTGTTGTCGCCCTGGGTGTAGGCCTTGAAGCACTCGTGGTCCGTCTTCGGAAGCTCCATGAAATAGGCCTCGATCTTTTCGCGCATCTCGGCGGGAAGGGCGTTGTTGACCATCAGCGGGCCGTTCGGGATCAGCGGCGACTTCCAGACCTCGACGAGGTCGTCCATGTCGAGATTGCCCTTGTTGACCATCTGGTGCAGGTTGCCGCCGGTATAGCCCTCTTCCCACTTGCCGACGCCCGAACCGAAGGTCGTGCCGGCATCGAACTTGCCGTCGAGGACGGCGAGGACCAGGTTCTCATGGCCGCCGCCGAAGCCGGTCTCGGAGAAATACTCCTTGACCGGCGCGCCGATTTCCTTCGGCAGCGCAACGCTTGGGACGAGATAGCCGGAGGTCGAGTCCGGATCGGCGAAGCCGAGCGTCTTGCCCTTGAGGTCGGCGAGCGTCTTGATACCGCTGTCCTTGCGGGCGACCATGATCGAGTAATAGCCAGAGGAGCCGTCCGACTGGGTGTAGGTCAGGATCGGGTCGACGGCGTCCGGCTTCTGCAGGTAGATCGCGGCATAGGAGGAGGCGCCCATCGAGGCGATGTCGATCGTGCCGCCGAGCAGGCCCTGGATGACGCCGTTATAGTCCGGCGACGGGAAGATCTGTACCTCGGACACGCCGGTGAAGGCCTTCAGGCCGTCGGCGACGCACTGGGTGTTGCGGATCTGGTCGGCCTCGTTTTCCGAACCGTCGAGACCGATGCGCAGGACCTTGACGTCCTCGGCCATCGCCGAGCCGGCGAGGACGGTGAGCGCCGCGGCGGCGAGCAGGGCTTTCTTCAGCATGGGAGTTCTCCTGTTGGTCCGGTCGGCCCGGACGGGGGTCTTGCCTATAGCTTTGCATCTCGCGCGGGTTCCGCCCGGAACCCGCATCCGCCCTTGACGCGGGCCTTCGATCCTGCCGCGGCTAGGGCCGGGCTGCCGCGAGCGCCCGTGCGCCGGCGGATGATGGGGGAATGGCGGAAGCCGGCCTGACCTGCGGCGGCAGGCTGGTCGAGGTCATCGTCTCGTCGATCTCGCCGCCGCCATAGAGCGCGCCGACCGCCTCCGCCGTCAGCGCGTCCGGCGGGCCGTCGAAGACGACGCGGCCGTGGGCCATGCCGATGATGCGCTCGCAATAGCCGCGCGCGGTGTCGAGCGTGTGCAGGTTGGTGATCACGGTGATGCCTTCGCGCGCGTTGATATCGCGCAGCGCGTCCATGACGATCCTGGCGTTCAGCGGATCGAGCGAGGCGATCGGCTCGTCGGCGAGCAGCACCTTCGGCTGCTGCATCAGCGCGCGGGCGATGGCGACGCGCTGCTGCTGGCCGCCCGACAGCGTGCCGGCCGGCTGCAGCGCGGTCTGCTCGATGCCGAGGCGTTCGAGGGCTGCGATCGCCAGCACCCGCTCCTCGTCGGTGAAGATGTTGAGAAGGCTCATGACGGTGGAACGATGGTTCAGCCGGCCGAGCAGCACGTTGGTCAACACATCCAGACGCGGCACGAGGTTGAACTGCTGGAAGATCATGGCGCAGTCGCGCTGCCAGTGGCGCAGGCGCGCGCCCTTCAGCGCCGAGACCTCGACATCGCCGTAACGGATCGTACCGGAGGAGACGTCGGCGAGCCGGTTGATCATCCTGAGCAGCGTCGACTTTCCGGCGCCGGAGCGGCCGATGACGCCGACCATCTGGCCCTGCGGAATGTCGAAGGTCACGTCGCTGACGGCGGTTTTCCTGCCGAAGGTGCGCGTGACATTGCGAAGCTGAAACATGAAACCGCGTCTTCCCTCAGTTCTTCTTCTGATCGAGGGCTTAGACGCGGTACGCGACGTCGAAATGTCAGTTTGATGTCGATTTGATTACATAGCGAATGTGTGATGGCTCATGCGCCGTAGCGCGCGAGGAAGGTCTCGGCATCGAGACTGCGGAAGTCGTCGAGCCGGTCGCGCAATGTCTGGTGGTCCCAGTCCCACCAGGCGAGATCCTCGAAGCGGCCGGCGATCTCGCGGGGGAACCGCGCGCGGATCGGCTTTGCCGGCACGCCGCCGACGATGGTATAGGGCGCGACATCGCGGCTGACGACGGCGCCGGCGCCGATTGCCGCGCCATTGCCGATCGTGACACCCGGCAGGATGGTCGCGCCGTGACCGATCCAGACGTCATGGCCGATCGTGACCCGCTTCGCCCGGCGGCGGGCGAAGAAATCCTCATCCATATCGGCATCCGGCCAGTAATCCTGCGCGCGATAGGTGAAATGGTGCAGCGTCGCCCGCTCGACCGGATGGTTGGTGGCGTTGATGCGCACCGTCGAGGCGATGTTGGCGAACTTGCCAATGGTGGCGCACCAGGCGATGCAGTCCTCCATCAGGTAGGAATAGTCGCCGATCTCGGTCTCCTCGATGCGGCAGCGCTCGGCGATCTCGGTGTAGCGGCCGAGCGTCGAGCCCTTCACCCGGGCCGTCGCGTGGATCAGCGGCGTTTGCGAGAGCTTCGTCACGCGGCGGCCTTTCGCGGCGAGAAATCCGAGACGTCGATGATCCGGTCGGCGACGAGGCCGCGCACCTCCTCGTCATGGAAGATGCCGAGCAGCGCCGTGCCGGCCGCTTTCTTCGCCGCGATCATTTCGACCACCACCTTGCGGTTGGCGGCATCCAGCGAGGCGGTCGGCTCGTCGAGCAGCAGGATCGGGTGATCTGTGATGAAGCCGCGGGCGATGTTGACGCGCTGCTGCTCGCCGCCGGAGAAGGTGGCGGGCGGCAACTGCCAGAGGTCGCGCGGCAGGTTGAGGCGCGACAAAAGGCCGGCGGCGCGATCCCGCGCTTCCTCGTTCGAAACGCCCCTCAGCACCAGCGGTTCGGCGACGATATCGAGGGCGGGGACGCGCGGCACGACCCGCAGGAACTGGCTGACATAGCCGAGCGTGGTGGCGCGCACCTTCAAGACCATGCGCGGATCGGCGCGGGCGAGATCGATCAGCGCGCCCTCATGCTCGACGAGGATCTGCCCCTCGTCGACGGAATAATTGCCGTAGAGCATCTTCAGGATCGAGCTTTTGCCGACACCCGAGGGGCCGCCGAGCACGGCGCATTCGCCCTTGCGCACGGAAAAGGTGACACCGGAGACGACGGGCAGCCTCAGCCCGCCGCGCAGATGCATGGTGAAGGTCTTCGCCACATCGGCGACGACGAGCGGGGTTGGCATGGAGGATTTCCTTTGGCTCAGACCTGCAGGATCGAGGAGACGAGAAGCTGGGTATAGGGTTCGCGCGGATCGTCGAGCACCCGGTCGGTCAGGCCCTCTTCGATGACCTGGCCGTCCTTCATCACCATCATCCGGTGCGACAGCAGGCGGGCGACGGCGAGGTCGTGGGTGACGATGATCGCCGACAGGCCGAGGTCGGCGACAAGGCTGCGCAGGAGGTCTAGGAGCCGCGCCTGCACCGAGACGTCGAGGCCGCCGGTCGGCTCGTCCATGAAGATCAGCCGCGGCGCGGTGACGAGGTTGCGGGCGATCTGCAACCGCTGGCGCATGCCGCCGGAAAAGGCGCGCGGCTGGTCGTCGATGCGGCTCTGGTCGATCTCGACGCGTTCCAGCCAGGTCAGCGCCTCGGCGCGGATGCGGCCATAATGCCGGTCGCCGACCGCCATCAGCCGCTCGCCGACATTGGCGCCGGCCGAGACCGTCATGCGCAACCCATCGGCGGGATTCTGGTGGACGAAACCCCAGTCGGTGCGCATCAGGAAACGGCGCTCGGCCTCGCCCATATGGGAGAGATTGCGATACTGCCCGTCGCGCATGCGGTATTCGATGACGCCCGCCGTCGCCGCCAGCCGGGTGGAAAGGCAGGAAAGCAGCGTCGTCTTGCCCGAACCGGATTCGCCGACGATCGCCAGGACCTCGCCGGGCCAGAGATCTAAGGAAACATTGCGACAGCCGATGCGGCTGCCGTAGAATTTCGAGATGTCGCGGACTTTGAGAAGCGGTGTCTGGGTCATTCCGCGGCCTCCTTCGGCAGCCCGAGCGCCCCGACATGGCCGTCCTCGCGGCGGGTTTCGCAATGGTCGGTATCGGAGCAGACGAACATGCGGCCGCCGCGATCATCGAGGATCACCTCGTCGAGATAGACCTGTTCGGCGCCGCAGAGCGCGCAGGGCTTGTCAAATGTCTGCACCTCGAACGGGTGGTCCTCGAAATCGAGGCTGACGACGTCGGTGAAGGGCGGCACGGCGTAGATGCGTTTTTCGCGACCGGCGCCGAACAATTGCAGCGCCGGCGAGCGGTGCATTTTCGGATTGTCGAATTTCGGCGTCGGCGAGGGGTCCATGACATAGCGGCCCTCGACCTTGACCGGATAGGCATAGGTCGTGGCGATATGGCCGTTGCGGGCGATGTCCTCGTAGAGTTTCACATGCATGAGGCCGTATTCCTCCAGCGCATGCATGACGCGGGTCTCCGTCTCGCGCGGTTCGAGGAAGCGCAAGGGTTCGGGGATCGGCACCTGGTAGACGAGCGTCTGGCCTTCCGTGAGCGGCTGTTCCGGGATGCGGTGGCGCGTCTGGATGATGGTCGCCTCGGCCGTCTTCGTCGTCACCGCGACGCGGGCGACCTTCTGGAAGAAGGCGCGGATGGAGACGGCATTGGTCGTGTCGTCGGCGCCCTGATCGATGACTTTCAGCACGTCGTCCGGCCCGAGGATCGCGGCGGTGACCTGCACGCCCCCCGTTCCCCAGCCGTAGGGCATCGGCATTTCACGGGAGGCAAACGGCACCTGATAGCCGGGAATGGCGATCGCCTTCAGGATGGCGCGGCGGATCATCCGCTTGGTCTGCTCGTCGAGATAGGCGAAGTTGTAGATGGCAAGGTCGGTCATGGCGCTCTACCTCAAGGACGGGAGGAAGGAGCGGCGGCGTGCCGGCTCCAGATCACCGGGGACTGCGGATGGACAGCACGTCGTGGATCGTCATGTTGGCAGGAATGGCCGTCATCGGTGTCATCGTCTATCTCGGCGCATCTGCAAGCGGCAGCAAGCGCCGGGGTGGCGGCAATGGCGGAGGCGACATGAACGTCCTTGCCGGTGCGGATTGTGACGGCTCCCCGGCGGGCGGCGGACATGGTGGCGGGGACGGCGGCGGAGATAGCGGCGGCGGAGATTGAGGCGCTCATTCCGCCGCCTCACGTTTTTCCGCAGGGTCAGCCACAGCCTTCGCCGCATGCTCGGCCCGCATCCGCCGGACCAGATCGAGCTCAGCCTGGAAGTCGACGTAATGCGGCAGCTTCAGGTGCTCGACAAAACCGGTCGCCTGCACATTGTCGCAGTGGGAGATGACGAATTCCTCGTCCTGCGCCGGCGCAACGCGATCCTCGCCGAATTCGTCGGCGCGAAGCGCGCGGTCCACCAGCGCCATGGCCATCGCCTTGCGCTCGCTCTGGCCGAAGACGAGGCCGTAGCCGCGGGTGAACTGCGGCGGCTTTTCGGCCGAGCCTGAAAACTGGTTGACCATCTGGCATTCGGTGACCCTCAACCGTCCGAGCGGAGCGGCAAAGCCGAGTTCCGGCATGTCCAGCTCGATCTCGACCTCGCCGATGCGGATCTCGCCGGCGAAGGGATGGGTGCGGGCATAGCCACGCTGGGTCGAATAGGCGAGTGCCAGCAGGAACCCCTCGTCGCCGCGCGACAGCGCCTGAAGACGGACGTCACGGCCAAGCGGAAACTGCAGCGGCTCGCGCGTGAGGTCCCCGACCGGCCGGTCGTCGGCAAGCGTGCCGTCGCCCTCGATCAGGCCTTCCGCTGCGAGGATGTCGGACAGACGCGCCGGCTGCGCCGCGTCTGCCGGCCTGCGGGCGGCCTCCTCGACCGGCGCGTCGCCTGTCAGCGCGGGATCGAGCAGACGGTGCGTATAGTCGAAGGTCGGGCCGAGCAGCTGGCCGCCCGGCAGGTCCTTGTAGGTCGCCGAGACGCGGCGCTCGATCGCCATCGCGCCGGTATCGGCCGGCGCGCTGTAGCCGAAGCGCGGCAGCGTCGTACGGTAGGCGCGCAGCAGGAAGATCGCCTCGATCATGTCGCCGCGCGCCTGCAACAGGGCAAGTGCGGCCAGCGGCGGATCGTAGAGCGAGGCTTCCGCCATGACACGGTCGACGGCGAGGCCGAGCTGGTTTTCGATCTGTCCGGGGGAGACGGCCGGCAGCGACCGGTCGCCGCGGCGGCGGTCGGCGAGCAGCCGGTGGGCATTGGCGATGGCGGCCTCGCCACCCTTGACGGCGACATACATTTAAACACTCCTCGCGGACATTCAAAGCCTCCTTGCGGGACGGGTGCCCGACGGCCTCGGTCTCAGGGCGTCAGCCGCGTCGTGCGCGGCAGGCAGAGGATCTCGGACCCGGCGGCAAGTATCAAGTCGACCCCGCGCGGGAACAGCGCCCGGTTCTCCGCCCAGAGGTCCGGGAAGATCTCCGGCAGGCCCGCCGGCGCGATCTCCGTCGTCGCCTCGATGCCGGGACCCCTCAGGGTCAGGCGGCGGCCGCCGGCGAGCGCCAGCAGCTCCACCACCAGCGTCGTCGAGCGGTCGGGATAGTCCTGGGTGCCGGCGGAAAAGGCACTGAGGCACAGAGCCTCAGGCCCGGTAAAGGCGAAATGCGCCTCGGCCTTCACGCGGGTCACCGGAGCTCCGGTATGAAAGGCCAGCCAGCCGGGAAGCGCCGAGGCTAGAAGCGGTGGCGCGAGATAGACCGGCGTATCTCCGTCGCAGAGCGTCAGCGCCACGGCCCCTGCGGCAGGGCCGAGCGGCGTCGGCGGCTCGGCGCGCGCCGGCAGGGTGACGATCGTGCCCGGCCGCGCCATCGCGTCCATCAGGGCTCGGAACACCGCCTGGGACTGGAAGACCGGATCGGAGAAGGCGCCCGACAGCGCCACGGTCGACAGGGCCATCAGTCGTCCCCCCGGACCATGGTGAAGAAATCGACGCGGGTGGCGGCGGTTTCCTCGGCCTTGCGCCGGTCCTCATCGGCGATGTGCGCCTCGATCTCCGCAAGCAGCGCCTCGACCGCGCCGCGCGTCTCGCGACGTTGCGCGAGGGCGTCGAAGATCGCCGAAAGCCGCGCCGCCTCGCGGTCGGTGCCGAGCCGCTGGCCGTGGCCGATCTCGCCGGTCGCAAGCCGGACCGTGGCCCGGCTGACGGTCGCCTCGCCGAGATTGAACGGATCGCCGCCGCCGCCGATCCGGCCGCGCACCATGATCAGCCCCGTTTCCGGACCCCGCACCAGCGCCACCTCCGGATGGGGTTCCATCGCGGCAAGGGCCGCCTGCAACGTCTCTGTCCGCGCCATGGCAAGAAGCCGCATCGCGCGGGCCCGCGTGGAATGCGCCCCTGTACCGTCCTTGTCGTCTCGTCCTGCCTCAATCGTCATTGCCTTCATCCAAGATGTCTATTAATCTAGACAACCATACAATCCGGCTTCTGTCTATGAGCCGAACGTGACGGGCTGATGACATGACGGCGGAAGTGGCGACGGAAAGGGCGATGGGGATCGAGCGGCAGACCGGGGTGGCGCTCTGGCGGCAGATCGCCGACCGCATCCGCCATGAGATCGCTGCCGGTGACTATGACGGGACGGGGATGATGCCTGCGGAGACGCTGCTCGCCGCCCGGTTTGGCGTCAACCGGCACACGGTGCGCAGTGCCCTTGCCGCGCTCGCCGACGAGGGGCTGGTCCGGCCGATACAGGGCGTCGGCACGCTTGTCGAACGGCGCGCGCGCTTCAGCTTTCCGATCTCGCGTCGCACGCGCTTTTCCGCCGGGCTCGGCAACCAGGCGCAGGACCTGACGATCCGGGTGATCGAGCACGCCGTCGTGCCGGCAACGCCCGAGGTCGCCGCAGGGCTGGGGCTTGCGGCCGGCGCGGCGGTCCTCCGCATCGTCATGACCGGCACGGCGGACGGGCGGCCTGTGTCGGTCGCGACCGGCTTCGTCGATGCCGGGCGTTTTCCGCGCATGGCCAAGGAGATGGAGCGCACCGGCTCGGTCACCCGCGCCTTCGCCGCCCACGGGCTCGACGACTATGTCCGCGCCTCGACCGAGATCATCGCGCGACATGCCGACCAGGCCGAGCTCGACCATCTGGCGCTGTCGCCGGGCGCGATCGTCCTCGAGACACGCTCGGTCAACGTCGATGCGGACGGCCGGCCGGTGCAATATGCAGTGACGCGCTTTGCCGCCGACCGCATGCGGCTGACGATCGAAAGCTGACGGCAGGAAAAGGACAAGGTCTTTTGCCGCAAACGGCGGTTTCGGGCGCCGTCGATCTGCGTTAAGACGGCCGGGCCGTCCGTGGCAGAAGCCGGATCCGGAGGGCGGGAGGCGTTTGCGGCTCGAAGGGCCGACGGACGTCCGCGCGCCGATCCTTCCAATCGAAGCGAGAAACCGATGAGCTACACCCGCCCCGCCCTGTCCCTCACCCATGCCGGCGCGCTGAAGGCGCTCGCGGCCGCCGTCGCCCGTGCCGAGGAGATCAGGGTGCCGCAATGCATCGTTATAGTCGATGTCAGCGGCGAGACGGTCGCCAGCCTGCGCATGGAGGGGGCGAAATACCTCTCGATGCACACGGCGCGCTCCAAGGCGCGCACCGCCGCCTCGATCAACAACGCCACCGGCGCCATGGCCTTCGAATTCGGCACCGCCGCCGGCATCGCCTCGCAGGGCGGCGTCACGACGCTTCCGGGCGGCCTGCCGATCCGCTTCGACGGCGTCATCGCCGGCGCGATCGGCGTCGGTTCGGGAACGGGCGAGCAGGATTTCGACGTGGCGCGCGCGGCCCTTGCCGCGATCGGCGCCGACGCCCTCTGATGGAGTCATGAAAAGGGCCGGCGGATCGCTCCGCCGGCCCTTTTCAGTCATGCGGGATCGGCGCCATCAGAAGTCGAACTGGCCGATGTTTTCCTTGGTGAAGACGTAGGGCGCGCCGAGCAGGATCTCCGAACCGTTGATCACCTTCAGTTCGCCGAGCTTGCCGGCCTTGACCGAGGTCGCGCCCGCCTTCAGGTCGCCGTCGGCGGCCGCGCGCAGCACATAGGCCGCCGCATAGCCGAGATCGACGGGATTCCAGAGCACCACCGACTTGACGCAGTCCTTCTCGACATAGGGCTTCATCGCGTTCGGCGTGGCAAGGCCGACGACGGCGACCTGGCCGCACTTGCCGGCCTGGGTGACGGCATCGGCGGAGGCCGGCGTTGCGACCGACGTCATGCCGAGGATGCCCTTGAGCTCGGGGCCGTACTTGTTGATCAGCGTGTTCGCCTGGTTGAAGGACAGGATGTTGTCTTCCTGGGCCTCCACCGTTTCCAGCCACTTCATGTCCGGGTAGCAGCTCGCCTGGTAGGCGGCCATCTCGGCGATCCAGCGCGCCTGGTTCGGCGTGGTGAAGGTCGAGGTGACGATGGCGAAGGAGGCGTCCTTGCCGGCCTCGGCCGCGAGGCTGTCGATCATCGCCTTGGCGATGCCGTTGAACTCGGCCTGGTTGACGAACCACTGGCGCGCATCCGGCTCGGAATTGGCGTCGTAGCCGACAACGTTGATCCCGGCGGCGAGCGCCTTCTTCAGCACCGGCGCGATCGCGACCGGATCGTTGGCGGCAAAGAGGATGCCGTCGACGCCCGACGTGATGTAGTTGTCGAGAAGCGTGATCTGGTCGTCGATGTTGGCCTTGGTCGAGCCGTCGGTCTTGGCCTCCATGTTGCCGAGCTCGGCGGCGGCGTCGGCGATGCCCTTCGACGTGGCGTTGAAATAGCCGATGCCGACGAGCTTCGGCACGTCGACGACCTTGATCGTCTTGCCCTTGCGGTCCGGCGCGTTGGTCGGCTCGCCGCCGTCATAGGCGGATGCGACCGGGGTGGCCGGCGTGCCGTCGCAGGCGAGCGGGTTCGTCGGCAGGTCGTCTCCCCCCGTCCAGGCCGACTGCGCATGGGCGAAGCCTGCCGAAAGCGACAGGCTCACCAGCGATGCTGTGATGATCTTACGCATGCTTTCCTCCTCCTAGTGACGCGAACCGCCCCTGTTGAAACGGCAGGGCGGGCCGCCTGTTGTTCCTACCGGTTGCCGTCCCGGTGAAAGATGTTGCTGAGCAGGATCGTGACGATCAGCACGAGCCCGATCAGCACGATGGTGCCGTCGCCCTTGACGCCGGCGAGCGACAGGCCGTTCTTCAGCGCCTGGATCAGCACGAGGCCGAGAAGCGTTCCGGCAACGGTGCCGCGGCCGCCGAAAATGCTGGTGCCGCCGAGAACGACGGCGGTGATCGCGTCGAGTTCGAGGCCCGTGCCCATGTCGGAGCGGGTGGTCGACACGCGCGAGACGAAGATGACGCCGGCGAGCGCCGCGACGAAGCCGGACGCGGTGTAGATCGCCAGCTTCGCACGATCGACCGGCAGGCCGGAAAAGCGCGCCGCCACTTCGTTGGAGCCGATGGCGTAGACGATGCGGCCCCATCGCGTCAGGCCGAGCACGATGGTCGCCAGCACCGCGACGGCGAGCAGGATCCAGATCTGTGTCGGAATGCCGAGGACGTTGCCCTGGCCAAGCACGTAGAACCAGTCGGGATAGCCGCGCACCGAGCGCGCCTGGCTGATACCCTCGGCAAGGCCGCGATAGAGCGCCAGCGTCGCCAGCGTCGCGATCAGCGGCGGCACACGGAAGCGGGTGATGATCAGCCCGTTGACGAGACCGGCAACCGTGCCGCAGGCGATGGCGCCGAGCGCGGCGACCGGCAGCGGCATGCCGACATTCTTCCAGAACACGCCGGTGAGGATCGCGGTCAGCCCGACGATCGAGCCGACCGAGAGGTCGATGCCGCCGGTGACGATGACGAAGGTCATGATGATGGCGACGAGGCCGACCTCGGTCATCAGCCGCGCCTGGTTCAAGAGGTTGTCGACGGTGAAGAAGCGGTCGGACTGGGCGGCGAGCAGGATCAGCACGATCACCGTCAGCGCGGCGAGGATCGTTTCGTGGCGAAGGAGCGAGCGAAGCGTCATCGTCCCGTCCCCCTCAGGCCGTGCGCCGGCGGCGGATCATGTCCGCGAGCACGGTGACGAGGATCAGGAGGCCGATCACCGCGCGCAGCCAGTAGGCCGAGACATTGGTGAAGATCAGCGCCGAGCCGATGGTGGCAAAGAGGATCGCGGCGAGGGTCGAGCCGATCACGGTGCCGGTGCCGCCGAGGATCGACACGCCGCCGATGACGGCCGCGGTGATCACCGTCAGTTCGAGGTTCGGCGGCACGGTCGACTGGATGACCTGGAGTTGCGTGGCGAAGAGGATCGTCGCGAGACCGGCGAACATGCCGTGGATCATGAAGACCTGCACGGTGCGCCGCTCGATCGGGATGCCGGTGGCGCGCGCGGCCTCCGGATTGCCGCCGACGGCGTAGAGCGAGCGGCCGAAGCCCGAATAGCGCATCCAGAAAGCGGCGGCGAGCGACAGGATGACCATGAAGAAGATCGGCGCCGGGATGCCGAAGGGTTTCTGCTGGGCGATGAGGAATTCCGGCGGCAGGTTGGAGATCCAGGCGCCGCCGGTGACCGAGATCAGCCCGCCGCGCAGGATCGACAGCATGCCGAGCGTGACGACGATCGAGGGGATGCGGGCATAGGCGACGAGGATGCCGATCACCGCGTTGACGGCGATGCCGATCAGCACGGGAAGGAACCAGGCGACCCAGACCGGATAGCCGCTGACGGCGAGCGTGCCGGAGATCGTCGCCAGCACGCCGATCAGCGCCCCGACCGAGACGTCGATGTGGCCGGTGATGATGATCATCGCCATGCCGATGGCGGCGACGGCGATATAGGCGTTGCCGGAGAAGATCGTGTTGAGGTTTTCCGGGCTGAGGAACCGCGGATTGTAGAGGCCGACGGCGATGAAGAGAACGGCGAGCGCGCCGAGGATGACGACCTCCTGGCCGTAGCTCGCATAGATCCGGGAAAGAAGGCCGCGCTCGCGGCGGGTGGGGGCGGTGGAACCGGCGAACGCCATCATGCTGCTTCCGTCTTGTCGCTGGCGACCGTCATCGCCGATCCGACCGTCTCCGGCGTGGCGTCGGCGCGGTCGATGATCGTCACCTGACGGCCGTTGTTCATCACCAGGATGCGGTCGCTCATGCCGATGACCTCCGGCAGCTCGCTGGAGATCATGATGATCGCCAGACCCTTGCGGGCGAGCTCGCCCATCATCGTGTGGATCTCGGCCTTGGCCCCGACGTCGATGCCACGCGTCGGTTCGTCGAGGATCAGGATCTTCGGCTCCGTCTCCAGCCACTTTGCGATGACGACCTTCTGCTGGTTGCCCCCGGACAACTGGCCGACCGGCTGGTCGATGCTGCGGGCGCGCACGCCGAGGCGCTTGACCGCCGCGACGGCGCGCTGCGCCTCTTCGGCGAAGCGGATGAAGATGCCGCTGGTCATCCGGTCGATCGAGGCCATCGAGATGTTCTGCTTGATGGTCATCGCCTTGACGAGGCCCTGCAGGCCGCGATCCTCAGGCACATAGGCGATGCCGAGATCGCGCGCCGCCTTCGGCGTGCGGATCGCAACCGGCCTGCCGTCGATCCGGATCGTGCCGGAGGTGGCCGGCGTGATGCCGAAGAGGGTCAGTGCGAGCTCAGTCCGCCCGGAGCCGACGAGGCCGCCGATGCCAAGGATCTCGCCGCGCTTCAGCGAGAAGGACATGTCGTTGACGAGCTTGCCACAGGTGAGGTTCTCCACCTCGAGGATCGTCTCGCCGATGAGCGGCTCGGCTTTCGGGAACAGCTGGTCGATCGAGCGGCCGACCATCATCGAGACCAGCGTCGCCTCGGTAACCTCGCCGATGGCGCGGGTGCCGATCAGCGCGCCGTCGCGCAACACCGTCACCCGGTCGGCAAGCGCGAAGATCTCCGGCATGCGGTGGCTGACATAGATGATGCCGACGCCGCGCTTTCGCAGCATGCGCACGACCGACATCAGCCGCTGCACGTCGGCCTCCACCAGCGAGGCGGTGGGTTCGTCCATGATCAGGACGCGCGCGTCGTGCGAGAGCGCCTTGGCGATCTCGACGCGCTGGCGCTGCGCCACCGACAGCGTCGACACCTTGGTGTCGACGTCGAGATCGTGGGTGTCGAGGCTGTCGAGCAGGACGCGGGCCCTGCTACGCGTCGTCGGCCAGTCGATGCCGCCCCAGGAATGGCGCGGATAATGGCCGAGGAAGATGTTTTCCGCGACCGTCAGCTCCGGAAAAAGCAGCAGCTCCTGGTAGACGGTGGCGATGCCCTCCCGCGTCGCGTCGCGGGTCGAGGCGAACTGCGCCTCGCGGCCGTTGACGACCATCGTGCCGCCCGGATCGGGCGCGTAGAGGCCCGAGATGATCTTGATGAGCGTCGATTTTCCCGCGCCGTTCTCGCCGAGCAGCGCATGCACCTCGCCGGGACGGATGTCGAAATCCACATCCTTCAGGACACGGATTCCGCTGAACGACTTGGACGCGCCCGTCAGCCTGACGAATGGCAGACTTCCCGGCGTCGCGGCCTCCTGCGACATGCCTTCTCCTCCCGGCATTGCTCGATGCCGGCGCGTCTCCTCACGCCCCGGCATCTTCGATCAAATATATGCAGCATCGATCAACTTTGGTCAAGCCATGATGCACTGCACTCTAACTTGCTTATTTTATGCGAATGCTGCATCAATATCCTCACTCTATGAGGATTTGCGATCATGAGTGTCGAAGGCGGGGAGCAGGAACGTCACCGGCTGATCCAGGCGGCCCTCGCCGAGCGCCCCTTCGCCACGGTCAAGGACCTTCTCGACGTGATCGACGCCTCGCCGGCGACCATTCGGCGCGACATTGCCAAGTTGCATCAGGCCGGCGTCATCCGCAAGGTCTTCGGCGGCATCGCGCTGCCGGAGGGAACGCCGGCGCAACGCCGCCATGCCAAACCCTTCGAGGAAAACCGCGTCCTCAACGTCGATGCCAAGACCGCGATCGCCCGCGTCGCCGAAACGCTCTGCCGCGACGGCGACAGCCTGATCGTCAATGGCGGCACCACCTGCTTCATCTTCGCGCAGTTGCTCGCCCGCCGCAGCCTGAAGATCTACACCAATTCGATGCCGGTCGCGGCCTCGCTCTGGGAAAGCGGCGTCTGTCATGTGACGCTTTCCGGCGGCGAACTGCATCGGGAGCCGGGCATCGTCTTCTCGCCGGGCGTTGCCGAACCCGATGTCTTCGCGTCGAAATTCTTTCTCGGCGCCCAGGGGATCGGCCCGTCCGGGCTGATGGAATCCCATCCGCTGCTGGTGCGCGTGACCGAACGGCTCGCCCAGCGCGCCGACGAGATCATCGTGCTCGCCGACAGCAGCAAGTTCGACATCCGCGCCCGCTACCCCGTGCTGCCGATCGCGCGGATCAGCACGGTGATCACCGACGCGCGCCTCACCGAGGCCCAGGCCGACATGCTGCGCGACGAGGGGGTGGAGGTGATCGTCGCCCCGGACCGCGCCACGGAATGAGCGCCGCTCAGGCGGAGCCGGCGAGAATGATCGCCGATGATCATCGTTGCGCCGCAGCGAAGACGCGGTGATGCGACCGGCGGCCATGGACGACAGCAGGCGCGGCGACCGATTTTCCCCTCCGGGCGCCCGCATCTGCGGCCGTCGCGGGCCTTGCTGCGACGCAGCGACGATTTGCCCTTGCCATGTTCAGTAAATCAGGTTTCACTCAACATATTGCTCAACACGGTCGGGGAGGATCGCGTCGGGCGGGAGGCTGACTGTGGCAAGCGGGCATGACGCCCGCTTCTTGTATCTGGGAGGAATACATGCAGACGAAGACCCTCTATGGCCTGGCGGCGGCGCTGATGCTGTCGACGGCCGCACCGCAGGTGGCGCAGGCTGACGAGCTGACGCTCTGCTGGGCCGCCTGGGACCCGGCCAACGCGCTGGTCGAACTGTCGAAGGACTTCACCGCCAAGACCGGCACGGCGATGAAATTCGAATTCGTGCCCTGGCCGAACTTCGCCGACCGCATCCTCAACGAGCTCAACGCCGGCGGAAAGCTCTGCGACCTGCTGATCGGCGACAGCCAGTGGCTCGGCGGCTCGGCCGAGAACGGCTACTACGTCAAGCTCAACGATTTCTTCGACAAGGAAGGGATCAAGATGAGCGACTTCGCCGAAGCCGCCGTCAACGCCTATTCCACCTGGCCGAAGGGCACGCCGAACTACTGGGCGCTGCCGGCCATGGGCGACGCCAACGCCTGGTTTTACCGCAAGGACTGGTTCGCCAAGCCGGAACTGCAGGCCGAGTTCAAGGAGAAGACCGGCCGCGACCTCGCCGTGCCGAAGACCTGGGACGAGCTTCTCGAGACGGCGAAGTTCTTCAATGGCAAGGAGATCGACGGAAAGAAGGTCTATGGCGCGGCGATCTTCACCGAGCGCGCCTCGGAAGGCATCACCATGGGCGCGACGCAGGCGCTCTACCCCTACGGCTTTAAGTACGAGAAAACGCCCGGCAAATACGACATGGAGGGCGCCGTCAATTCGGAAGGCGCCGTCAAGGGGCTGGAGGCTTACAAGGAACTCTACAAGTGCTGCACGCCACCCGGCTACACCGACGCCTATATGGGCGAGACGCTGGACGCCTTCAAATCCGGCCAGGCGGCGATGGCGATGAACTGGTTCGCCTTCTTCCCCGGCCTTTACAAGGACGAGAATGTCGGCGGTGACAAGATCGGCTTCTTCGTCAATCCGAAGGAGGCGGTCGCGGCCTCGACGCTTGGCGGCCAGGGCATTTCCGTCGTCGCCAACACCGACAACATGGACGGCGCGCTCGCCTACATCAAATGGTTCGCCGACCCCGAGGTGCAGAAAAAGTGGTGGTCGCTCGGCGGCTATGCCGTGCACAATGCCGTGCTGAACGACCCGTCCTTCAAGGACAGCCAGCCCTTTGCCGCCGACTTCCTTGTCGCGATGAACCAGGTACAGGACTTCTGGCAGGAACCCTCCTACGCCATCCTGCTCCAGGCGGCGCAGAAGCGCTTCCACGACTATGTCGTCGCCGACCAGGGCACCGCCAAGGAGGCGCTCGACGCGCTGGTCAAGGACTGGACCGCGACCTTCGAGGACGACGGCAAGCTCTGATCCTCCCGCAAGCGGCTTGCCGCCCGGGTCCGGCCGTCAAAGGCGGCCGGACCGTCCACCGACCGACCGCAGGCACGGCGCTCCCATGGCGGAGGCCGGCCCGCACCTGACCATGCTAGGGTGGCGTCTTGACGGAAACTTCTCATTCCCTCGTCGACAAGGCGGCGGTCTCCGCCGCGCGCGGCACGCCGGAGCGGCTCGCGGCCCGGGTGCGCGGGCTCTCCGACCGGGCGATCGCCTGGATCTTCATCACGCCGGCGATCGTGCTGCTGCTCGCGATCAACATCTTCCCGCTGATCTGGGCGGTTTACCTTTCCTTCACCAATTACCGCGCCAACCGGCCGAACGCGGCGGTCGAGACGGTGGGCCTGCGCAATTACGAGCGCGTGCTGACCGATCCCGACATCTGGGCGGCGATGCAGACGACGGCGCATTTCGTCTTCTGGACCATCGTGTTCCAGACGATCATCGGCTTCACGCTTGCCTATCTGATCGACCGGAAATTCCGCGGCCACGCCTTCTGGACGACCGTCATCTTGATCCCGATGATGCTGTCGCCGGCCGTCGTCGGCAATTTCTGGCGCTTCCTCTACCAGCCGCAGATCGGGCTCTTCAACTACATCGTCTCCTTCTTCACCGGCATCCCGCCCTCCTCCTTCGAGATGCTCGGATCCGTGCCGCTGTCGCCCTGGGCGATCGTCATCGTCGACACCTGGATGTGGACGCCCTATGTCATGCTGATCTGCCTCGCCGGCCTGCGCTCGATCCCGGATTACATCTACGAGGCGGCCGAGGTCGACCGGGCGCCGGCCTGGCGGCAGTTCGTCTCGATCACCCTGCCGATGGCGCTGCCCTTCATCATGCTCGCCGTGCTCTTCCGCGGCATCGAGAACTTCAAGATGTTCGACATGGTGATGCTGCTCACCGGCGGCGGGCCGGGCTCGACCACCGAGGTCGCCTCGATCACGCTGAAGCGGCAGGCCTTCGAAAGCTGGCTCACCGGCCGCTCCTCCGCCTTCGCCATCATCCTCTTCGTCGCCGTCTTCGGCCTCGCCAACATCTACGTGAAGGCCCTCAACAAGGTGAAGAGCCGATGAGCACCGCCAACACCGCCCATTCCGTCGTCGAGCCCAGCGTCACCACCAAGCGCATCGCCGGCGCCATCGTCATCCTCTACGCGCTGGTGACGATGATCCCGCTCGCCTGGATCTTCCTCACCAGCATCAAATCGCCGCCGGACTCGATTTCCTATCCGCCGAAGCTTTTCTTCTCGCCGACGCTCGAGGGCTACTGCAACCTCTTCACCACCCGCACGCGGCAGACGCCGGACTATATCCAGAGCCTCGGCCCCCCGACGGGCACGTGCGACGAGATCACCCGCAGCCGCAACATGGTGATCGCCGGACCGTCGAACTACTGGCCGCGCTTCCAGAACTCGATGATCATCGCCTTCGGCTCGACCTTCCTCGCCGTGACGCTCGGCACGCTGGCTGCCTACGGCTTCTCGCGCTTCAGGGTGCCGCTCGCCGACGACCTCCTGTTCTTCATCCTGTCGACACGGATGATGCCGCCGATCGCCGTCGCCATCCCGATCTACCTGATGTACCGCCAGCTCGGGCTTTCCGACACGGCGCTCGGCATGATCCTGCTCTACACCGCCGTCAACGTCTCGCTCGCCGTCTGGCTGCTCAAGGGATTCATCGACGAGATCCCGCGCGAATACGAGGAGGCGGCGATGATCGACGGCTATACCCGGCTCCAGGCCTTCCGCAAGGTGGTGCTGCCGCAGGCGACGACCGGGATCGCCGCCACCGCGATCTTCTGCCTGATCTTCGCCTGGAACGAATATGCCTTCGCCGTGCTGCTGACCTCGGGCTCCGCCCAGACGGCGCCGCCCTTCATCCCGACGATCATCGGCGAGGGCGGCATGGACTGGCCGGCGGTCGCGGCCGGCACCACCATCTTCCTCGTGCCGATCCTCGTCTTCACCATCCTGCTGCGCAAGCAACTGTTGCGCGGCATCACCTTCGGAGCCGTGCGCAAATGACGAACGACCCCGCCCCCCGCAAGGTCTCCCGACCCGCCCTCCTCCGGCGCGGGCCGATGGAGATGGTCGCCACGATCCTGATCGGCCTCGGCTTCCTGATGCTGTTCCAGCCCTTCGTCATGGCGCTCTACACCTATTCTTTCGTCACGCTGCTCGCCGGCACCGTGATGTTCATCATCGTCTCGAAATTTCCGGAGTAGCGCCATGGCCGAGATCCGGGTGGAAAACCTGCGCAAACAGTTCTCCGATTTCGTCGCCGTTCAGGATTCGACCTTCACCGTCGCCGACGGCGAGTTCCTCGCATTGCTCGGCCCCTCCGGCTGCGGCAAGACGACGACGCTGCGCATGATCGCCGGCCTCGAGCTGCCGACCAGCGGCCGCATCCGGCTCGGCGGCGAGGACGTCACCTTCAACCGGGCGAGCGCCCGCGACATCGCCTTCGTCTTCCAGCTCTTCGCCCTCTATCCGCACATGAACGTGCGCAAAAACATCGGTTTTCCCCTTCTGTCGCAAGGGGTGGCGAAGGCCGAGATCCGCGCCCGCGTCGAGGAGACGGCGCGGCTCCTGCGCATCGACCACCTGCTCGACCGCTCGGTCTCCGGCCTTGCCGGCGGCGACCGGCAGCGCGTGGCGCTCGGCCGCGCCATCGTCCGCCGGCCGAAATGCTTCCTGATGGACGAGCCGCTCGGCACGCTCGACGCGGAGTTCCGCGACGTGATGGTCCGCGAACTGCGCGAACTGCACAACCGAATCCACGCGACCACCGTCTATGTCACCCACGACCAGATGGAGGCGATGGCGATGGCCGACAAGATCGCCGTGATGAACCACGGCGTCATCGAGCAGTTCGACAGCCCTCGCGAGATCTACGACCGGCCGGCCAGCATGTATGTCGCCGACTTCATCGGCTCGCCGCCGATGAATTTTCTCCGCTTCACCTCCGGGCTGCAAAAGGGCGCGCGCTCCGTCTCGCTGCGCGGCGTGCCGGTCGGCGTGCCGGAGGTGCATGTCGACCGGGCGGAAAGCGAACTGGCGCTCGGCGTGCGCCCGGAGCATATCCGCTTCAGCGACGCCTCGCCGCTGCGCGGCCGGGTCTACGGCGCCGAATATCTCGGCACCAACCAGATCGTCTCGGTCGAGACCGGCGAGGGCATGCTGAAGGCGCGGGTGCCCGCCGACCTCTCGCTGAAGACCGGCGAGACGGTCGGGCTGACGCTCGACAGCGCCCGGCTCGCCCTCTTCGACTGCGCCTCGGGCCGCGCCCTTCCCTCCTCTCTCTATTCGGAGGCCCGTCATGGCTGAGGTGGTTCTGACCGGGATCGACAAGCATTTCGGCGACACCCATGCGGTCAAGGGCGTCGATCTTTCGATCGGCGACGGCGAATTCGTCGTCCTGCTCGGACCAACCGGCGCCGGCAAGACGACGCTGCTGCGCCTGATCGCCGGGCTCGAACGGCCCGATGCCGGCCGCATCACCATTGCCGGCCGCGATGTCGCGACGGAGGCGCCGGCCGGGCGCGACGTCGCCTTCGTCTTCCAGCAATATTCGCTCTACCCGCATTTGAGCGTCTACGAGAACCTCGCCTTCCCGCTGAAATCGCCGGCACGGCGCATGGAGAAGGACGAGATCGACCGCCGCGTGCGCGAGGTGGCGAAGATGGTGCGCATCGACCACAAGCTTGAGAACCGCTCGACGCGGCTTTCCGGCGGCGAGATGCAGCGCGTCGCCATCGGCCGGGCGCTGGTGCGCCGCCCGGCGATCTACCTGATGGACGAGCCGCTCTCCTCGCTCGACGCCAAGCTGCGCGGCGAACTCCGGCTGGAACTGAAGCGCATCCAGAGGGATCTCGGCTCGACCCTGCTCTACGTCACCCACGACCAGATCGAGGCGATGACCATGGCCGACCGGATCGGCATCCTCTCGGAGGGACGGCTCGTCCAGGTCGGAACGCCGCGGGAGATCTATGCCGATCCCGCCAACCTCCACGTCGCCGCCCGCCTCGGCCAGCCGCACATCAATCTCCTGCCGGACGGGCTCTTGCCGGGCGCCGCCGCGCCAAAGGGCACGAAGACCGTCGGCGCGCGCACCGAGCACATCGAGATCGTGGCCGGCGAGACGCCGAATGCCGAGATCGACTGGATCGAGCATCTCGGCGATCAGAACCACCTTCATATCCGCGTGCGCGAACACAGGCTGGTGACGCTTGCCGATCCCTATCTCGAGGTGAAGCCCGGCGACAGGATTGCGCTGCGCTACAGGAATCCGCTCTATTTCGGCGCGGACGGGCAGAGGCTGACGTGACAGCCGCCCTCCGCAGGGAATGACGAAAACAGGACAATGGCAATGAAACACTTCTTCAACCGCAGGGAAACGATCGTCGTCGAGGCGCTGGAGGGCGTGCTGAAGACCGCAGGCCCCGGCCGGCTTGCCCGGCTCGACGGCTTTCCGGCGATCAAGGTGATCCTGCGCGCCGATCTCGACCGCGACAAGGTCGCGATCGTTTCCGGCGGCGGCGCCGGCCACGAGCCGTCCCATGCGGGCTTCGTCGGCCGTGGCCTTTTGACGGCGGCCGTCTCCGGCGAGATCTTCGCCTCGCCGAGCGTCGATGCGGTGCTCGCGGCGATCCGTGCCGTCACCGGTCCGAAGGGGACATTGCTGGTCGTCAAGAACTACACCGGCGACCGGCTGAATTTCGGCCTCGCGGCGGAGAAGGCGCGGGCCGAGGGTTATGACGTCGAGATGGTCATCGTCGGCGACGATATCGCCCTGCCCGACCTCGCCCAGCCGCGCGGCGTCGCCGGCACGCTCTTCGTCCACAAGATCGCCGGGCATCTCGCCGAAAGCGGGGCCGATCTCGCGACGGTCGCGGCCGCCGCCCGGGCGGCGGCCGGCGACATCGTCTCGCTCGGCGTGTCGCTGTCCACCTGCTCGATCCCGGGCCAGGCGCATGAGGCGCGCCTCGGCGAAAACGAAGGCGAACTCGGCCTCGGCATCCACGGCGAGCCCGGCGTCGAGCGCATCGCCCTCAAGCCGGCCGCCGATCTCGTCGGCATCATGGTCGAGCGGCTGACGGCGGCGCTGCCGGCGGAGGGCGACCTCGCGCTGATCGTCAACAATCTCGGCGCGGTGCCGCCGCTCGAAATGGCGCTCGTCGCCAACGACGTGCTCTCCTCGCCGCTCGGCGCCCGCATCGCCCGCGTGATCGGCCCGGCGCCGCTGATGACGGCACTCAACATGAACGGCTTTTCCCTGTCGCTGATCCCGCTCGATGCCGAACGCGCGGCAGCGCTTGACAGCACCGTCGCCCCGGTCGCCTGGGTCCCGGCCGTGTCGCGCGGGCCGGTCGCCGTCGTCGCGATGCCGGCAGGTACCGCATCGGCCGCTGCGGTCGAGGCGAGCGCCGCCCCCGCCGTCGCCGCCCTGCTGACGACGATCTGCGATCGGCTGATCTCGGTCGAGACGGAACTGAACGGGCTCGACGCCCGCGCCGGCGACGGCGACACCGGCTCGACGGTCGCGACCGGCGCGCGCGCGGTGCGCGACAGCCTCGGGCGCCTGCCGCTCGCCGACACGCCCGCCCTGCTGGCGGCGATCGGCGCGACGCTGTCGACCGCGATGGGCGGATCGAGCGGCGTCCTCCTGTCGATCTTCTTCACTGCCGCCTCGAAGGCGCTCGCCGATTCCGGCGACCTTGCAGCCGCACTGTCCGCCGGTCTCGACCGCATGACCTTCTACGGCGGGGCGACGCCAGGCGACCGGACGATGATCGACGCGCTCGCGCCGGCCCTCTCCGACCTCCCCCGCGGGGTCGCCGCGGCGGCGAAGGCCGCCCGCGACGGGGCCGAGGCGACGCGCGGCATGACCAGGGCCAAGGCCGGACGTGCCGCCTATATCGGCGCCTCCGATCTCGAAGGGGTCGCCGATCCCGGTGCGGTCGCGGTCGCCTATGCCTTCGAGGCAGCGGCCGGCGCAAGCATCTCGAACTGAAGCGGGAGCGCCCCGGCCTCAGGCCATGCGTTGGAGCGCCGGTCGGCCCCGTTCGGTCGAAACGGCGTTTCCGACACTCATGTTGAAGCAGGGCATTGCCGGTCCTCGTTTCACTCCGGGCGCATGATGCTCCGGAAAGCAGAAGGACAGGGCATGTCCGGCAGCGGCGAGAGCGCTTCGGGAACGGGCGAGGCGGTGAAGGCGGGCGAAGGGCGCGTTCCGGTGTCTGCGACCGGCACTGCGCGTGGAAGGGGAGGCGGAGGTGGCGCGACACGACACGGCATTGCTGAGCGGGCTGATCGAAACCTGCCGCGACGCGATCGCCCTCCATGCCGAGACGCTCTGCGACCTCGACCGCGCGATCGGCGACGGGGATCACGGCACCAACCTCAGGCGCGGCTGCGAGGCCGTGCATGCGCAACGCGTCGCTGTCGCGGCGCTGCCGCTCGCCCAAGCGCTGGAGAGGATCGGGACGCTCTTGGTCATGAGTGTCGGCGGTGCGTCGGGGCCGCTCTACGGCACGCTGCTGATCGAGCTCGGCCGCGCGCTTGCGGGCCGCGACACAGTGTCGCCGGAGGACCTGGCGGTGGCGCTTCGCCATGCCGTCGCCGCCGTCGCCCGGCGCGGCAGGACGTCGGCCGGTGACAAGACGCTGCTCGACGTCCTCTACCCCGTCGCCGCCGCCCTTTCCCGGCAGGCAACGCTGCCGGCGATCTCGCGCCGGGCGCGGATCAGCGCCGGGCGGACGGCGGCGATGCAGGCACGACGCGGCCGCGCCGCCTTCCTCGGCGAGCGCTCGATCGGCCATGTCGATCCGGGAGCCTCCAGTTGCGCCCTGATGACGGCCGCGATATGCCGCTATCTTCAGGAGCATAGACCGCAATGAAGAGCAGTTCCGGCACCGTCGGCATCGTCATCGTCTCCCACTCGCCGCTGGTGGCCGAGGGGACGGCGGACATGGTGCGACAGATGGTCGGCGACAGCGTTCCCCTCGCCTGGTCGGGCGGCAATCCGGCCGGCGGCCTCGGCACCAGCATGGCGAGCATCCTGGGTGCCATCGAAACGGTCTGGTCGGAGGCGGGCGTCGCCGTCTTCGTCGATCTCGGCGGCGCGGAGACGAACAGCGAGATGGCGATCGAGGCGCTTGGACCGCCACGTGCCGGACAGGTGGCGATCTGCAACGCGCCGCTCGTCGAGGGTGCGGTGATCGCGGCGGCGGAGGCGGCCGGCGGCGCGCCGCTCGCGCGCGTCGTCGCCACGGCGGAGGAGCTTTCGCCGTGATGGACGCGACGGATTGCCAGGCGGAGATCGAGGTGACCCACGGCGTCGGGCTGCATGCCCGTCCCTCGGTCACCTTCGCGCGGCTGGCGAAGTCGTTTCCCTGCAAGGTCGAGATCGAGGTCAATGCCAGCGGCGTCTGGCTCAACGGCAAGAGCATCGCCAAGATCATGGGCGCGAAGATCCGCAAAGGGGCGATCCTGAAGATCCGCGCGGAGGGCGGCCGGGCCGACGAAGCCGTCTTCGCGCTGAAGAGCCTGGTCGAGCGCGATTTCGACGAGGACCGCCGCCATGGGCGCATCCTTTAACCTCAAGGGAACCGGCGTGTCCGAAGGCCGGGCCGCAGGCCCCGCCTTCGTGCCGCGCGTCCATGCGCCGGGTGGGGCGGGGCGGCAGGGAGGTCGCCGCCTCGCCGACGCAGTCGCGGCGGCGCGCGGCGCGCTGGAGGCGCTGGCCGGCCGGTGCAGCCCGGACGAGGCGGCGCTGCTCGCGGTGCAGATCGAACTGCTCGACGACCCCGAACTCAGGGCCGAGGCCGACCGCCGCATCGCCGGCGGCAGCGATGCGGCGGAGGCCTTTTCGGCGACGCTCGGCGCGCTGGCGGCGGGGCTCGCCAAGGATCCCGGCGATGCCTTCGCCGCCCGCGCCGACGACGTCGCCGACGTCGAGGGGCGGGTGCTTGATGCACTGGCGGGGACGGCGCCGGAGGCCTTTCCGCCCGGCGCCATCTTCGTCGGCGAGGACATGCGGCCGAGCGCTTTCCTCGCGCATGACTGGTCGCGGGGCGGCGGCATCGCGCTCTTCTCTGGCAGCGGCGCCAGCCATGTGGCGATGCTGGCCCGCAGCCGCGCCGTGCCGATGGTGGTTGCGGCCGGCCGCTTCCCGATCGAAAACGGCGAGACACTGCTGATCGACGGCGGCAGCGGCGACCTCGTCATCGGAGGAGCGCCGGAAGGGCGTGAGCCGCGTCCCCCGGGCCCGGCCGCGATGCGTGCCGAGGACGACGGCCGGGTGGCCCTGCCGGACGGGCGCGTGCTGACCCTTCTTGCCACCATCAACAGCGAGGACGAGCTCGGCGGTCTCGACCCCTCGGCCGTCGCCGGCATCGGCGTCGTCCGCAGCGAATTCTTCGTCCCGCCCGCCGCCCGCTTCGACGAGGCGGCGCAGGCGCGGCTTTACCGGCGGCTGATGCTGCGGGCGAAGGGCAAGCCCGTCACCGTACGGCTCTTCGACTTCGGCGGAGACAAGGACATCCCGGCCGGATCCGGAGACGATTCTCCCGACCTTCGCGGCGTCCGCCTGCTTCTGGCCCGCCCGGATCTTGCCCGCGCGCAGATCCGGGCGCTGCTTGCCGCGGCGCCCGCGGGCGATCTGCGCATCCTGCTGCCGATGGTCACGGTGCCCGGCGAGGTCGCCGCCATCGCCGCGATCCTGGCGGACGAGGCGGCGGCCGTGGGCGTCGCGGTGCCGCCGCTCGGGATCATGGTCGAGGTGCCGGCCGCCGCCCTGACGCTCGATGCCTTCCCGCAGGCCGCCTTCTTTTCCCTCGGCACCAACGATCTCCTGCATGCACTGGCGGCCGCCCGGCGCAGCGACGCGGCGACGGCGGCGCTCGTGGCGGCCACACGGCCCGCCCTGCTGCGGCTCGTCGCCCATGTCGTCGCGGGCGCCGGCGGGCGTCCGGTCTGCATCTGCGGCGACCTCGCAGGCGAGCCCGGCATGCTTCCGGCCCTGGTTGCGGCGGGACTGTCGCAGTTTTCCATGGCGCCGGCGCGGATGGCGGCGTTTCGCGCCGCAGCCGCCGGCCTGCCCCGAACAGACGGGGAGGCGGGCGGCGATGGCGCGTGAGACGACCGAGGACGCGACCATCGCCTACAAGACGATCCTCGCCGCCATCATCGACAACCGCCCCTCCGGCACGCGCCAGCGTCTTGCCGCAGCCCTCGGCAAGCACCGCTCCTTCGTCACCCAGGTGACGAGCCCCGCCTATCCGACGCCGCTGCCGGCGCGCCATCTCGCGACGGTGTTCCAGGTCTGCCACATGAGCGCCGCCGAGCGGGCGCGGTTTCTGGATGCCTACCAGCTCGCCCATCCGGGCAAGCTTCCCGATCTCGGCGGGCAGGAGGGGCTGCGCAACCTGTCGCTGATGGTGCCCGACCTCGGCGACGAGCGGAAGAACCGGATGATGGACGAGGCGGTCGCCGATTTCGTGCAGCGGATGGCCGCCTTGTTCGGCGAACGGGATTAGGTCAAGCTTGTCTGCCGAGGGGCTCGCCGGACGGCGGATCGATGCCGGGGAGGGCACGATGAAGAAGTTCACGAATGCGGCGGGATCGGTGGTCGCCGAGAGCCTCGCGGGCTTCGTCGGCGCCCATCCGGACCTGGTCGTCTTCGGCGGCGAGGGAAAATTCGTCCGCCGCCTGCACCTCGTGCCCGGCAAGGTCGCGGTGATCTCCGGCGGCGGCGGCGGGCACGAGCCGATGCATGCGGGCTTCGTCGGCCGCGGCATGCTCGATGCCGCCTGCACCGGCCATGTCTTCACCTCGCCGACGCCCGACCAGATCGCCGCCGCCATCGCCGGGACGGACACGGGCGCCGGATGCCTGCTCGTCGTCAAGAACTATGACGGCGACGTGATGAATTTCGAGATGGCGGCCGAGATGGCGGCGGGCCGGCACCGGATCGAGACGGTGATCGTCGGGGACGACGTTTCGCCCGGCGGCTCGGCGCGCAGCCATGGCCGGCGCGGGCTCGCCGGCACGCTGATCGTCGAAAAGCTTCTCGGCGCGGCCGCAGAGGCCGGCGCGGATGTCGCCGCCCTGAAGACGGCCGGCGATGCGCTGGGCGGGCGCATCCGCACCATGGGCGTCGCCTGGCGCGGCGTCGCGCTGCCCGAGACGCGCCGCGAGACGTTTTCCCTCGACGAGGAGGAGATGGAAGTCGGGATCGGCATCCACGGCGAACCGGGGCGGCAGCGCGCCGCCTTCGCCACCGCCGATGCGATCGTCGAGCGCATGACCGCCGCCATTCTGGCCGACCTGCCGCAGGCAGACCGCGAGCGCGCCCTGCTCATCGTCAACGGACTGGGCGGAACGCCGCCGTCGGACCTCTATCTCGCGCAGCATCTGGCGCGCCGGCGCGTCGAGGCGGCGGGGGCGACGGTCGCGCGGACGCTGACCGGCACCTTCGCCACCTCGCTCGACATGGCGGGCCTTTCGCTGACGGTCTGCCTTCTGTCCGAGGCTGAGCTCGCCCTCTGGGACGCGCCGGTGGCGACCGGCGCGCTGCGCTGGCGGGCCTGATGTGCCTCAGGCCGCGATGACGTAAAGCCCCGGCCGGGCGGGATCAGGCACGACCGCGACGCCATAGACCGACGCCGCCTTCTCGACGCTGAGCCAGCCGCGATTGACCGAGGCCAGCACCCGCGCCGGATCGCGCCTTGCCGGATCGCCGTAGCCGCCGCCGCCGGAGGCCGTGAAGGCGATCTTCGCGCCCTCCTCGATCACCACCTCGGCAAAGGCCGGCAGCACTTCCTCCGAACCATCCGCCTTCAGCTTGACGCTTTCGCTGGCCTTGCCCGTACCGCCGCCCAGCACGCCGCGCGGCGGGAAGGTGGTGCCGTCGGCGGCATAGACGATGGTCATGTCGTGGTCGAGCGGATAGAAGACGCCGCCGACCGTCGGCGCACCCTCGAACTCGCCGAACCCTTGCGAGTCCTGCACGACGCCGCGGCTCTCGATCAGGATCGGATACATGCTCTCGTCGACCTCGACCGAATCGAGCTGGATCAGGCCGGCATTGGCCGGGCCGCAATAGGTCAGCCAGCCGTCATAGCCGCTGAGCGCGCCGCCGCCGGCATAGCCGACGAAGACCTGGTTGACATAGCCGCGCCCGTGCTTGAACGGATCGGCGCCGGAGATGACGCCGACGCCGGCCGGCAGGTGCGAGCCGCCTTCGGCCTGGCCGTAGGGCGCGCCCATTTCGGAGAAGACGCAGTTGCCGGCGATCATCAGGCGGTCATTGACATTGGTGGTCGCGACCGAGGTGCCGACCGGATATTTCGGCTTGCCGACGGCGCTGCCCTCGCGCAGCAGCACCTTGATCTGGGCCTTGGCGCCCTCGTTGTGTGGCACGCTTTCGTCGAGATTGTTGAACACACCGATGCGGCAGGAGCCGGTCGCGGTGTTTTCCGAGAGGTTGAGGCCGCCCGGCACGTTGTCGATATTGTCGCGCGCGTCGACGACGATCTCGCCGGCCACCGGATCGACATGGATCGTCAGGCGGACGGGAATGCCCTCGTCGGCGACGCCCGGGACCGGATCATGGCGCAGCGCGTAGGAGTAGCTGCCCGCCGGCAGTTTGGCGATCGCCGCCTTGGCGCAACGCGCGCCGTAATCGAACCAGTCCTCGACGAAGTTCATCAGCGTGTCGCGGCCGTAACGCTCGATCAGCTCGCCGATGCGGCGCTCGCCGGTGCGGCAGGCGCCGATCTGCGCGCGCACGTCGCCGAGCCACATGTCGGGAACGCGGTTGCGCATGGTGCCGATGCGCAGGATGTCGGCCTTTTCCTTGTAGTTCTGCGCCACGCGCACGCAGGGGAAATGCATGCCCTCCTCGAAGATGTTCTTGGCGAAGGGCAAGTAGGTGGAAGGCACCGGCGCGCCGGTATCGGCATGGTGCGACAGCGCCATCATCCAGAACAGCGGCTCGCCCTTGTGGAAGACCGGCATGGCGACGATGAGGTCGGCATGGTGCGTTCCGCCGGTGAAGGGGCAGTTGTTGAAGAAGATGTCGCCCTGCGCGATGTCGTCGAAGAGTTCGCTGATCGGCCGCGTCGCCAGGTCCATCGACATGACGTGGATCGGCAGCGCGTCTTCCACGGACACGAGGCGGTGGTCGTAGGTGAGGATGGCGCAGCTGAAGTCGCGGGCGTTCTTGATGACGGCCGAGCGGCTGGCGCGCATGACGACGAGGGTCATCTCGCGCACGATCGCCTCGAACCGGCTTTTCAGCACCGACATCAGGAAGGGATCGACACGGCGCTCGCCGGCGGGAATGTCGGAGGAGAGGATCTTGTCCATGATGAAATTCCTTCCGGTTCGTGGCTCAGGCGACGTGGACGACGAGGTTGCCGTAGGGATCGACGGTGCCGTCGTGTCCGTTCTTCAGATAGGCGGTGAAGGTCGGCGCATCGACGATGCAGGGACCGGCGAGCGTCGCACCGGCGCCGAGGCCGTCGAGATCGTAGACCGGGATCGCCTGTGCCTCCCCCGCCTCGTGGCTGTAGACGGCGCGGGTCCCCTTGGCGGTCGCGGCCCCCGGCCGGCTGTCGAGCACATGGTTGCGCCAGACATCCTGGCCGTCGCGCTTGCCGATCGCGCGCAGCTTCCAGGCGGTGAACTCGACGATGTCGCCATCGGCGCGGATCGAGTAGATGCGCTCGTGCATCCTGTGGAAGTCCTCCACCAGCGCCGGCAGGTCGCCGTCGGTCACGACGCCGTTCTCGACGCCGAGCGGCACCTCGATCTCGAAGGACTGGTATTCGTAACGGCCCATGAAGGAAAATTCGAAACGGCGGTTGTCCGATGAGACGCCGGCTTCCTCGAGGAAGGCGTTGCCGGCTTCCTTCAGCTTCGCCAGCGTCGCGGTGATGCCTTGCGGGTCGAAGATGGCGCTGGAGGTGAGGAGAACGCCCATGTCCTCCTTGCGGATGTCGGAGATCAGCCCGCCGAAGGCGCTGAGGCCCGCCATGAAGCGCGGGATCATGTAGCGCTTCAGTTGCAGGATGTCGGCCATGTCGGCGATGTGGATGGCGGTGGCGCCGCCGCCGCAGACGAAGAAGCTGTCACGCGGGTTGATGCCCTCGCGCACGGTGATCTCCTCGATCGCCGCGACCATGTTGTGGTTCGAGGTGGTGTAGATGGCGTAGGCCGCCTCCTCGACCGTCACACCGAGACGGCGCGCGACCTTGCCGATGACTTCCACCGCCTTCTCGCGCGACAGCTTCATCTTGCCGCCGAGGAAATAGTCGGGATCGACGATGCCGAGCACGACATTGGCGTCGGTGACGGTCGGCTCGGTGCCGCCGTTTCCATAGCAGGCGGGGCCTGGCCGGGCGCCGGCGCTGCGCGGGCCGACATGCAGCAGGCCGCCATCGTCGACCGAGGCGATCGAGCCGCCGCCGGCGCCGACCGAGCGCACATCGACCTTCGGAATGCCGAGACTGTCGTCATGGATCATGCTGTCGGGCGTGACGATGATCTGGTGATCGCGCAGCGCCGAAACGTCGAAGGTGGTGCCGCCCATGTCGCCGACGATGATATCGGGCTCGTCGGAGAGCGCCAGCGCCGCCATCGGCGCCAAGGTCGGGCCGGACATGACGCTGTAGATCGGCTTCCTGATCATGTCGGCGAGCGGCATCATGCCGCCGACGCAGTTGGCGAGCAGCAGTTCGCCGCCGAAGTTTTCCGCGTCGAGCGCCAGCTTCAGCTTCTCGATATAGGTGCGCACGATCGGGTTGATCGAGGCGTCGATGGCGGCGGCGATGATGCGCTTGTATTCGCGCGGCATCGGGTTGATCTCGTGGCTGAGCGTGATCGGGATGCCCGGCAGTTCCTTCTCCAGGATGTCGCGGACGGCCCGTTCATGCTCGGGATTGACCACCGACCACAGCAGGCCGACGGCGATCGCCTCGACGCCCGAGGCGCGGAAATCGCCCGCCGCCTTGACCACATCCTCGGGCTTCAGCGCCGTCATGATCCGTCCGCGCGCGTCGATGCGGCCGCCGACCGTCTTCGTCAGATGGCGCGGAACGTAAGGCTCCGGGTAGTTCAGCTTCCACTGAAAGGCGCCCTTGCGCGGGCCTTCGCGCAGGACCAGGATATCCTGGTGGCCCTCGGTGAGGATCAGGCCGACCTTGACCGTCTTGCGCTCGACCAGCGCATTGGTCGAGACGGTGGAGCCGTGCACGATCAGGTCGATTTCCTGGAGGAACGCTTCCGGCGGCAGGCCGTAGCCTTCGGCGGCCACATGCAGGACGTTGATGAAGCCCTTCTCGAATTCACCGGGCGTCGTCGGCGACTTGAAGATCGAGATCTCGCCCTTCTCGTTGGAGACGAGGCAGTCCGTGAACGTGCCGCCGATATCGATACACACCTGGTAAGCCATGAAACGTCCTCGGGAGTGGTCTGGATGGGTTAGCGGCGCTGGTCGTCGCGCGCGAGAAGAAGGCTGACGACGATGATGGCGCCGAGGCAGATCTGCTGCAGGTAGCCGTCGATCTGGACGAGGTTCATGCCGTTCGACAGCACCGTGACGAAGAGCGCGCCGAGGATCGCCGCGCCGACGCCGCCCTCGCCGCCCGACAGCCGCACGCCGCCGACGACCGCAGCCGCGATCGATTCGAGCGTCAGGTTGCCGCCGAGATTGGGCTCGCCGGAACCGGTGCGCGCCGTCAGCATCATCGCGCCGATGCCGGTCAGAAGCCCGCACAGCGTATAGGCGGCGGTCAGAACCGGGACGGAGCGGATGCCGGCCGCGGTCGCGGCGCGCGGATTGGCGCCGATGATGTAGAGGCTGCGGCCGAAGCCGGTCATGACCAGGACGAAGGCGATCGCGGCGAAGACGAGCAGGGCCGCGAGCGTCGGTACCGGCAGGCCGAGCACCGCGCCTTGCGAGAAGAAGGCGTTGAAGCCGGCCGGCATGCCCGTGACCGGGAAACCGCCGCTGACGGTGGAGGCAAGCGCCAGCACGATGTTGGCCATGCCGAGCGTCGTCACCAGCGGATTGATGCCGACGCCGGCGATCAGGATGCCATTGGCGAGCCCGATCAGCGTCGAGACGGCAAGGGCGGCCGCGATGCCGGCGAAGACGGCCGGGCCGCCGTCGCCGACGGCCACCATCGCCATGGCGCAGGCGACGCTGGCAAGCGAGACGCTGAAGCCAAGCGACAGGTCGAAGCCACGGGTGAGGATGACGACGGTCTGCGCCATGGCGAAGATGGCGAGGTAGCTGCCCTGCACGACGATGTTTCGGATGTTGGCGAGCGACCACACGCGTCCCTCGACAAGGCCGAAAAGGACGAAGGCGAGGAGGATCGCCAGCGGCAGGGTTGCGGCCTTCGCCGCCTGCCGCAGCGAGGCGGACGCGGGCGGGGTCTTGGCGGTGTCCGGCACGGTCATGGTTTCCTCAGGAGAAGGCGCTCGAGCGAGAGCGCGCCGATCAGCACGGCGCCGAGCATCAGCGTCTGGTACTTGCTGTCGATCTGGAGAAGGTTCATCGCATTGGCGATGACGGTCAAAAACAGCGCCGCCATGAAGACATGCTCGGCCCGGCCGACGCCGCCGCGCAGCGACACGCCGCCGATGACCGCCGCCGCGATCGATTCCAGCGCCAGCGTGCCGCCGATCGTCGCCTGACCCGACCCGAGGCGCGAGGTCATCAGGAAGCCGGCAAAGGCGGCAAGCACGCTCGCCATGACATAGGTGACGACCAGCGTTCGCCTGACCGGCACGCCGGAAAGCCGGGCCGAGCGCGCGTCGCTGCCGACGGCATAGATGTGGCGGCCGAGCACGGTCCGGCGCTGCAGGAGGATGATGGCCGCGAGCACGACCAGCGCGATGGCCAGCACCATCGGCAGGCCGAGGACCTGTCCGCGGCCGATGCCGTTCGAAAAGCTGTCGAGCACGCCGTAGATCGGGATGCCTTGCGTGTAATAGAGCGCCAGCCCCATCAGGCCCGAGGTGACGGCGAGCGTCACCATGAAGGGCGAGAGGCCAAAGCGCGCGATCAGCAGGCCGTTGACGAGGCCGACGGCGACGCCGACCGAAACCGCGCCGCCGAGCGCCATGAGGATGACGAGCAGGTCCATGCCCGGGAACATCGGGCCGGCGACGAGCATGATCATCGCCGTGACGACCGAACTGACCGCCAGCACCGCGCCGACCGACAGGTCGAAACCGCCCGTCGTCATCACCAGCATCTGCGCCAGCGACGGCAGCGCGAGGAACGAGACATTGCGCAGGAGATTGGTGATATTCAGCCGGTTGAGGAAACGCGGTTCCATCAGCGCCGTGCCGACGACGGCAATGACGACGAGGGCGATGACGATGCCGCCCTGCGCCAGGATGCGCTCGACGGGGCTGGTTTCAAACGCGTTCGCCCGGTTGCGGGCAGCGGTTCCGGTCGTCATCGGGCGGCCCTCGCCTTCTCGTCGAAAGTATCCTCGCGCCCGCCGAAATAATGCTGGAGGATCCCGGCTTCGGATTTTTCCGCCTCGTCGATCTCGGCGACGATCGCGCCTTCATGCATGACATAGATGCGCGCGGCGAGGTTGATCAGTTCGGGAAGCTCCGATGTCGAGACGACGACGCAGGCGCCGGCCTCCGTCAACGCCTTGATCAGCGCATAGACATCCGCCTTGGCGCCGACGTCGATGCCGACGGTCGGCTCGTCGAAGAGGTAGACGTCAAAGTCGCGCATCAGGCCGCGCGCCAGCATCACCTTCTGCTGGTTGCCGCCGGAAAAGGCGGAGACGCGCCGCTCCGGCGCCATCGGGCGCAGGCCGAGATCGGCGAGCGGCTTGCGCACGGCGCGGCGCTCGGCGCCAAGCTTCAGGAAAGGGCCGGCCGCGATGGCGCCGAGCGACAGCGCGCTCATCGTCACGTTCTCGCGGGCGGGGCGCGACAAGGCGAGCCCCTCGGCGCCGCGATCGGCCGGGAAATAGCAGACACTCGCCGCGAGCATGCCGCTCGGCGTCGGATGGGCGACCGTCTCGCCGGCGACGGCGATCGTGCCGGCGGCGACCGGTTCCAGGCCGAAGATCGCCCGGCAGAGTTCGCTGCGGCCGCAGCCGACGAGGCCGGCAAGCCCGACGACCTCGCCCTTGCGGCCATGGAAGGAGGCGTCGACGACGGAACCCTTTGCCGTGGTCAGGCCCCTGACCTCGAAGGCGACGGCGCCGGGATTGTGATTGATCACAGGGAAGAGCTGGGCGACGGGGCGGCCGACCATCATCTCGATCAGCCCGGTGTCGCTGACGTCGCCGGTCCTGACCGTGCCGATCAGGCGCCCGCCGCGCAGGACCGTCACGCGGTCGGAGAGAGTGCGGATCTCCGCCATGCGGTGCGAGACATAGACGATGGCGACGCCGCGGCTTTTCAGGGCCGCGATCGCGCGGAAGAGTTTGTCGGCCTCGCCGTCGGTCAACGAGGCGGTCGGCTCGTCGAGGATCAGGATCTTCGGGTTCGTGCGCAGCGCCTTGGCGATCTCCACCATCTGCTTCTGCGCACGGGACAGGCGCCCGACGGCGACGTCGAGCGGCAGGTCGAAGGCGAGGTCGGCTAAGAGGCGCTCGGCCTCGGCCCGCATCGTGCGCCCGTCGATCATCAGGCCCCTCGTCTTCTCGCGGCCGAGGAAGATGTTGTCGAGGACGGTGAGGTCGGGGACGAGACTGAACTCCTGGAAGACGGCCGAGATGCCGAGTTCGCGCGACAGCGACGGCGTCATGCGCTGGAGCCTGCGGCCGCCGATGTCGAAAGCGCCGCCGTCCGGCGGGAAGGTGCCGACGAGAAGATTGATCAGCGTCGACTTGCCGGCGCCGTTTTCGCCGAGCAGCGCATGCACCTCGCCCGGCACGAGCGAAAAATCGACGCTGTCGAGCGCGACCGCGCCGCGGAATGTCTTGGTAAGACCGGTTACGTCCAGCATGTGATCCTTATCCCGCAGGCCCGGCACGGGCCGGGCCGCCGTCCTGGCGATGCCATCCCCCCGCGAAGACGGACCGGCCCGCCCCTTGCGGCGCGGGCCGGTCCGGGCGGATCACTTCACCGAAAACTCGGGACTCGTGCCCTCGGGCGCGAAGATCTGCGTCGTATCGAAGGTCGCGATATTGTCCTTCGTCACGATGCCCGGCGCAACGAGAAGAATCTTTTCATGCGGCTTCTTTTCGAGCGCGCGCACGGCGAGGTCGACGGAGATGCGCCCCATGATCACCGGATATTCCGTGGCGAACGCCAGCACCTTGCCCTCGGACACCGACTTCAGCATCGTCTGGTTCTCGTAGGAAGCGATGATCGTCACGTCGTCGCGGCCGGCATCCTGCACCGCGCCGATCGCGGCTTCCGCCGTCGGCGCGCCGCCCCAGATGACGTTCATGTCCGGATAGGTCTGCAGTGCATCCTCGACCAGGCGAAGCTGGGCCGGCACGCTCGCCTCGCCATACTGCTCGGCGAGCAGCTTGATGTTGCCGGTCTTCAGGCTCTCGGCAAAGCCGCTCATATAGGTCTCGGCCCAGCCGCTGCCCTGGGGCCCGGGAAAGCCGACGGCGGCGCCCTGCTTGTCGCCGAGATAGGTCTTGACGTATTCGCCGGTCTGGAACCCCTTCTGGAAGAAGTCGGGCGTGATGCGGGCGGTGATCGGCGTCTCGAGGACCGGATTGGCGACGGCGATGTTGACGATGCCCTTGCCCATGCCCTCGGTGATCTTGGCAGCGACGCCGGCTTCCGAGATCGCGCCGATCAGGATGGCGTCGGCGCCCGATGCGAGGCAATCGTCATATTGCGAGATCTGCTTCGGCAGGGCCGTGTAGCCGCCGGCCTGGAAAACGGAGACCTTGACGCCGAGGCGCTTGGCCTCCTCGATCAGCCCGTAATTGACCGACACCCAGTAGCTGTCCTGCAGATGCGGGTAGAGGACGCAGAGGTTCCACGGCTTCTCCGCCTTTTCGAGCGGCGTGTATTCGATCTGCTCGACCTTGTTGAGGTCGCCGTCCTTGGCGGCGGCGATCTTGAAGGGCCACCAGTCGGCAGCGCCGGCGGTCCCGGCCGAAAGGGCGGTGGCGGCGAGCGCGCAGGCGAGGATGCGCTTGAAGGACGTCATGATTGTCTCCCGGTTGATGTTCGCGTTCCACGGTTCGGGCCGTTCAAGGCCTCTTCTTCCTGACGGCGAGGGTGACGTGCTTCACCCCGCCTGTCAACATTTGTGTATCCAATTCGAGACAAAATTCGCTTCAAAAGCTCAATTAACGCTCGTAAATAAATCAATTGGATACAAAATACGGTGACGGGACCGCATGGCTGCGGCCCCGTCCGATCTGCCTGCTCAGGCGGCCTGCTGCGCGGCCACCGCCTCGTCGAGCGCGCGCGACAGCGCGCCGACGATGACGTCGATATCTGCGGTCGTGGCGATCATCGGCGGGCAGAAGGCGACCGCGTCGGTCATGTTGCGGGTGATGACGCCGTTCTTCAGCATCAGGCCGTTGACCTGCGTGCCGAGCGTGCCGGGAGCACCGAGCGGCGTCTTCGCCGCCTTGTCGCCGACGAGCTCGATCGCCGCGATCAGTCCGAGGCCGCGCACCTCCCCGACCAGCGGGTGATCGGCGAACATGCGCAGGCGCGACTGCATGTAGGCCCCGACCTCGGCCGCGTTGGCGACGAGGTCGCGCTCCTCGATGATGGCGATGTTTTCGAGCGCCACGGCCGCCGCGACCGGATGGCCGCCGCCGGTGAAGCCGTGGCCGAGCGTGCCGATGCGGCTGCTTTCGTCGGCGATCGGCTCGAACACCCTGTCGTTGATCAGCAGCGCCGAGATCGGCAGGTAGGACGAGGAGATCTGCTTCGAGAGAACCATGATGTCCGGCGTCATGCCGAAGGTCTGCGAGCCGAACATTCTGCCGGTGCGGCCGAAGCCGCAGATGACCTCGTCGGCGACGAGGAGGATGTCGTATTTCCTCAGCACCGCCTGGATCTTCTCCCAGTAGCCCTCCGGCGGAACCACGACGCCGCCGGCGCCCATCACCGGCTCGCCGAAGAAGGCGGCGATCGTCTCCGGTCCCTCGGCGAGGATCAGCTGCTCGAGGTCGTCGGCACAGCGGCTGGAGAACGCCTGCTCGCTCTCGCCCGGCCGCCCCTCGCGCCAGTAATGCGGGCTCGACGTGTGCAGGATGTTGGCGATCGGCAGGTCGAAGGAGGTCTGGTTGTAGGGCAGGCCCGTCAGGCTGGCGGCCGCGATGGTGACGCCGTGATAGCCGCGCTTGCGGGCGATGATCTTCTTGCGCTGCGGCTGGCCGAGCGCATTGGCGCGATACCAGATCAGCTTGATCGCGGTATCGTTGGCTTCCGAGCCGGAATTGGTGAAATAGGCCTTGCTCATCGGCACCGGCGCGATCGAGACGAGCTTTTCGGCAAGGTCGATCGCCGGTCCGTGGCTGCGGTGGGTGAAGGTGTGGTAGAAGGGAAGCTTGGCCATCTGCCGGGCGGCCGCCTCGACCAGACGCGGCTCGGAGAAGCCGAGGCCGGCGCTCCACAGGCCGGACATAGCCTCCAGGTAGCGCGCGCCGTTGATATCCTCGACATAGACGCCATCGCCCTTCTCGATCACCAGCGGACCGACATCCTGGTGCTTGCGGGCATTGGTGTAGGAATGGAGATGGTAGCGGATGTCCCGTGCCTCGGGCGAATTCGGATGGCTCGTCATCGGTGTGTCCTGACCCCTTGCCGGCGCCGGATCCGGAGCCCCGGCCGCGCCTCGTCGCTGTGTTTGATGTTGCATCTTGTTTTTTATAAAATATAAAGTCAAGCTTGCTTCACCGGAAATTCATAGCATGAAACGGAAGGGGATGCCGGGTGAACGACACGCCGGAACTGGAAGCGATCGACAGCAGCAATCTCGGCGACATCGTCTACCGCCGCCTGTGCGAGGCGCTGATGCGCGGCCGCTTCCCTCCCGGCACGCGGCTGACGATCCGCGAGCTCGCCGGCCTCCTCGGCACCTCCGGCACGCCCGTGCGCGACGCGATCCTGCGCCTCGTGCAGGACGAGGCGCTGGTGCAGACGCGCGGCCGCGAGGTGCGCGTGCCGGTGATGAGCCAGCGGCGCTACCAGGAAATCCGTAGCATCCGCACCCGGCTCGAGGGGCTGGCGGCGCGCGAGGCGGCGCTCTCGGCGACGCCTGAGGACGTGGCGCGGCTGCGCGACCTGATCCGCCGCGGCGAGATCGCCATCGGCGAGGAGCGCTGGCACGACGCCGTCGAACTCAACCAGATGTTCCACGGCGCCTTCGCCGGCATTGCCGGGATGCCGGTGCTGTCGAGCATCCTCGGCCGTCTCTGGCTGCAGATGGGGCCGCTGATCGCGGATGCCTATGCAAATGGCGGCCGGCTGATGAACCATGCCCACGACCGGATCGTCGATGCGGTGGCCGCGCGGGAGCCGGACGCGGCCGAGGCGGCGATGATCCGTGACATCAACGACGCGAGCGGGCTGATCGTCTCGCGGATCGACAGTCTCGGCGGCGCCAGGGCCTGAGGAGACCGGAATGGACAAGGTGGACTGCGTCATCGCCGGGGCCGGCGTCGTCGGGCTTGCGATCGCGCGCGCGATGGCTGCGACCGGCCGCGACGTGCTGGTGATCGAACCGGAAACGCTGATCGGCTCGGGAACGAGTTCGCGCAATTCGGAGGTGATCCATGCCGGCCTCTATTATGCGGAAGGCTCGCTGAAGGCCCGGCTCTGCATCGCGGGACGCGATGCCCTCTACCGCTATTGCGCCGAGCGCGCCATCGCGCACCGGCGCTGCGGCAAGCTGATCGTCGCGACCGACCCGACGCAGCTGCCGGCGCTCGCCCGCATCCACGCCTCCGCCACGGCCTGCGGCGTGACGAGCCTGGTCGCGATCGGCCCCGAGGAGGCCATGGCGATGGAGCCGGCGCTCGCCTGCGTCGCCGCGCTGCATTCGCCGCAGACCGGCATTATCGACAGCCATGCCCTGATGCTCTCCTTTCAGGCGGATGCGGAGGCGGACGGCGCGGGCATCGTCTTCAACACCGAGATCGTCTGCGGCGATGCCCGCCGCGACGGCGTCCGCCTTCTCACCCGCGACCGGGAGACCGGCGACGAATTCGAGATCGCGGCCGACCTCTTCGTCAATGCGGCGGGCCTTGGCGCGCCCACGCTTGCGCGCGCCATCGACGGCCTCGACCCGGCACGCGTGCCGCGGCAATATCTCTCCAAGGGCAACTATTTCGCGGCCCCCGGCCGCGGCGTCTTCTCGCGGCTGATCTACCCGGTGCCCTTCGACGGCGGCCTCGGCGTCCACCTGACGATGGATCTGGGCGGCAGCATGCGCTTCGGGCCGGATGTCGAGTGGATCGAGACGGTCGACTACCGCGTCGATCCGGCGCGGGCGCGTGGCTTCTACGACGAGATCCGCCGCTACTGGCCGGACCTGCCGGACGACAGCCTGCAGCCGGCCTATAGCGGCATCCGGCCGAAACTTTCAGGACCGGGCATGCCGACCGCCGACTTCATCATCCACGGCCCCGAGACCCATGGCGCGCCCGGCGTGATCGGCCTCTACGGCATCGAGAGCCCGGGACTGACCGCCTCGCTCGCCATCGCCGACCATGTGCTCGCGCTTGCCGGCCGAAGGGGTTAAGGCGATGGCGAGGAGCGCCTCAGTCGCGATAGTCGATCGGGGTCATCCGCCAGCCTTCGTCATGACGCGCCCAGTAAAGGTCGCGCACCCGTCCCGTCACCGGCCCCGGCCTGCCATTCGACAGGATGCGGCCGTCGACGACGGTGACCGGCATGATGCCGCCGGCGGTCGAGGTGATGAAAACCTCGTCCGCGCCGGCCAGTTCCTCGGCGAGAACCGGGCGAACCTCGATCTCAAGGCCGAGATCCCCGGCGAAATCGAGGACGGTGCGGCGCGTCATGCCCTCGAAGACGCCGCTTTCCGGCGTCGCCAGCCGGCCGTCGCGCACGACGAAGAGATTGAAGCCGGCACCCTCCGTCACCGTCCCGTCCGGCCCCTTCAGCACCGCGACGAGCGCATCGCGGTCATAGGCCTCGAAGATGCCCATGGTCAGGTCGAGCCAGTGGAAATTCTTGATGCGCGGATCGACGGAATCGGGCGGGATGCGCGCCACGGAACTGACCACCATCGTCAGCCCCTGGCGCTGCTGCTCGGCATTGGCGATCCAGACGAAGGGCTGGACGAAGACATAGAGCCGGTTCTCGCAGAGCCTCGGGTCGCGCGTGCCGCGCGGCGGTATGCCGCGCGTGCAGGTCATCTGCAGATAGGCATCGCGCAGGCCGCTGCGGCGCACGCATTCGACGAGGATCTCCGTCAGCGCCGCCTTGTCGTAGGGCAGGCTCATGCGCAGGCCGCGCATCGAGGCGAAGAAACGCTCGATATGGTCGTCGAGCCGGAAGATGCGCCCCTGCCAGACATGGGCGACGTCATAGGTGGCGTCGGAACGGACGAAGCCGCGATCGAGGATCGGGACGCTCGCCTCGGAAAGGGGCATGTAGCGGCCGCCGACGAAGGCGATACCGTCACGGGGATCGGGGGTTTCCTGCTGCACGGTCGTCTCCTCCGGAACACTCTACGGCATTTCAGCGCGATCCCATCCGGCTGTCAATAATTGGATACAAAATAATATTTTAAAGTCGTATTTCGTCACATTATATGATATTTTCTTGTATATTGGATACATATTGGAGGAATCATGGGGAGCGCCATCACGGGCAGGGGCTTGCCGGGCCTGCGCGGCACGGAGCATATCGGCTTCACCGTGCCGGACCTCGACGCCGCGATCGCCTTCTTCGTCACCGTCATCGGCTGCGAGGTGTTCTATTCGCTCGGCCCGTTCAGCGCGGCGGACGACTGGATGGAGACACACCTGAACGTCGACCACCGGGCGGTGATGCGCCGGCTCACCTTCCTGCGCTGCGGCCACGGTCCGAACTTCGAACTGTTCGAATACGAGGCTGCGGATCAGGCCCGGCAACCGCCGCGCAACAGCGACGTCGGCGGCCATCACCTCGCCTTCTATGTCGACGACATGGAAGCGGCGCTTGCCCATCTTCGTGCCCATGGCGTGCGCATACTCGGCGCGCCGACGGTCCGCGAGACGGGGCCGTCCGGCGGGCAGAGCTGGGTCTACTTCCTCAGCCCCTGGGGCATGCAGCTCGAACTCGTCTCCTATCCGCACGGCAAGGCCTACGAGCGGGAAACGCCGCGCCGGCTGTGGCATCCAGTTGAACCGCAACGATGATCCTGCAATAGTCCGCCGCATCTGCGACAACAGCGAGCGTTCATGCCCCGCAAGAAAGAAACGGCGACGGAAGGCGAGATGCCCGAGGGCGAGGCGGCGCTGAGCCGAGGGCGGGTGGTCGACGCCCTGCGCGAGGCGATCCTCGGCGGCAGGCTCGCGCCGGGCAGCCGGCTGCGTCAGGAGGAACTGGCGGAGACCTACGGCATCAGCCGCATCCCGGTGCGCGAAGCGCTGCACCAGCTCGAAAGCGAGGGGCTGGTCGTCCTCAAGCCGAACAGCGGCGCCTGGATCGCCAGGCTCGACCAGGCGGAATGCGTGGAGATCTACAAGATCCGCGAGCGGCTGGAGCCGCTGGCGATCCTGGAGAGCGCCGCGCGCATGCCGGCGGAGGTGACGGCGAGGCTGCGCGCGCTGGCGGCCCGGATCGCCGCGACCAAGGACATCGAGGAGTTCCTCGCGCTCGACCGGGATTTCCACCTTTTGAGCTACAGCGCCGCGGCCATGCCGCGTCTGCTGACCATCATCGAGACCTACTGGAATTCGACGCAGCACTACCGCCGCGCCTTCACCCTCGGCGTCGACGCGACGGGGATGACGACGGTCCATCATGAGCATGCCCTGATCGTCGAGGCGCTGGAGCGGCGCGACGGCGAGCAGGCGGGCATGATCCTCAAGGGCCACATCCGCCGCACCCGGCTCGAATTGCAGGCGCGTCCCGAGGTCTTCGACTGACGGATGAGACCGGCGCCGCTTGCCTTCGGTGCCCGATAAAATATACCTTGCAACAGCGGGGTCGATCCTTGCACGACCGCGCCCCGCCGGAGGCGCCGAACCAGACGACAGGAAGGCAGGCGCCAAATCGTGAAGATCGAGAGACTCGAGCAGAACAGCCTGTCTGTCCGCGCCTACATGGTCCTGCGCGAAGGTCTCATCTCCGGCAAGTTCCGGCCGGGCCAGCGCCTGGTCATGCAGGATCTCGCCCAGCAGCTCGGAACCAGCATCACGCCGGTGCGCGAGGCCTGCCTGAGGCTTGTGAGCGAACGCGGGCTGGAACTGCGCTCCGGCCGCTTCGCCATCGTCCCGGAAATGACCATGCACCGCTACATGCAGGTGCGCACCATCCGCATCGCGCTCGAAGGGCTCGCAACCGAGCTCGCCGCCGCGAATGCGACGGCGGACGACGTCGAAAAGCTGACGGAGATCAACCGGCTTTATGCCGAGCACGACCTCAAGGGCGATGCCGACGCCACCTTCCGCTACAACCGCGACTTTCACTTCGGGGTCTACACGCTCTCCGGCATGGACATGCTGGTCGAGCAGATCGAGGATCTCTGGCTGTCGATGGGCCCGATGCTGACCGTGTTCTTCCGCGAGGGCGATCACCGTTTCGTCGCGAGCCCCGAGCATGAGAAGGTGATCGCAGCGCTTGCCGCCCGCGACGTCAAGGCCGCCGGCGAGGCGATGCGCCAGGACCTGATCCTCGGCGGCGAGGATTTTCTCCGCTTCCTCAGCGAGCGCAGCCGGTTTTCCGTCGAGTGAGGCGGCCTCGCCTCAGGCGGCGGGGCCGGTCAGGTGGTGGCGTTCGAGACGGGTACGGTAGAGCGTCATCAGCCGGACGAGGCGGCGGGCGTCCTCCTGCGGCAACGCGCCGGCGCCGAGCCGGGTGAGGAGATTGACCTGTTCACGCGCGAGCGCCGAGAGTTCCTCGAGCGCGGCACGGTCGGCGAAAAGCGGATCGAGGCAGACCGGGCCGATCCCGGGCGGACGCTTCGCGCCGCCGTCGGTATAGCCTTCGGGCAGCGTCCCCTTCCGATTGACGACCCGCCTGTGGACGATCGCGTCGACGATCTGGTCGACGGCCTGCCGGGCGCCGGCAACCCGCGAGGGATGGTCGGTGTCGGCGGCGGCATGCGGCAGCAGTTCCAGCCGCTCGCCATGGGCTTCGACCAGCGCCAGATAGGGCAGCATCGGGCCGCTGAGCGCGCCGGTCGCGGCATCGCGGAAGAGGTCGGCGTCGATCGCCGCATGCCGGACCTTGCCGGAGGCGAGCGCGGCCCCGAGCGCCTCGACGTCGACGAGTTCGCCGCGGTCGTAATTGACCAGCACCGCGCCGTCGGCAAGCGCGTTCAGGAGGGCGGCGTCGACCAGGCCGGCATTGGCGTAGCGCTTCGTCAGCGGATCGAGGCTTCCGAGGCCGACATGGACGGAGAGCACGGCGGCGCCCGCCGCCGCCGCCAGCGGCGTTTCGGCATGGAGGAAGCCCTCCGCCTCGATCGCATCGCGGTGGCGCGGCCGGGCATGGATGACGACCTCCATGCCGAAGGCACGGGCGAGCTTCGCCAGTTCCCGGCCGATATTGCCGTAGCCGATGATGCCGATGCGCTTGCCGTCGAGCTTCTCCGTCGGAAAGTCGCGCAACTGCCGGCCGGTGTCGAAGTCGCCGGTCGAGACCAGCGCATCGAGCCAGTCGACCGGAAGATCGGGCAGCACCTTCAGGATCGCCTTCATCGCCATTTGCGCCGTGGCGCGGCTGTTGATGCCGGGCGTGTTCATCAGGGGCGCCTCGCCGCCTTCCCCGGTGCCGCCGCCCCAGGAGCGCGATCCCATGTTGCCGGTGCCGGCGCCGATGCGCACGCCGCCGAGCGGAAACACGGTCTCGGCGGGGAGGACGGTCGCGGCCGCGATCACGGCGTCGTACTGTCCCTCGCCGGCCGCCGCGATCAGTTCGTCCCGGCTCGAAAGATGCGGCTGGTAGAAGAAGTGCAGGCCGGGCGGAAGATCGCCGTCGCGCTCCAGCGCATCCTCGTGGAAGACGCCGCCCTTTTCAGCGATATAGGCACGCAGTTCGCTGTGGTCCGGGCATCCTTCGGCGTCGAAGCGCAGCCCGATCAGGTCGCAGATCAGGATGCGGATCGGGCGGGTGACGTTCGTGTCGGCCATGGCGCGGTCTCCTCTTGGTCCTGCGCTGTAACGCGTTTGCCCAAGCCCCCGCAAGGGCGCGGCCCGAACCGGCCCGGTCAGAAACGCGCCTGCCGGTAAGCGCGTCCGGCCAGCCCCGTCGCCGGCATCCGCATCGCGAGGACGACACTTTGGCGCGTTGCTTTCTACACTATACATTTTATAAAATATCTTCGGGCGACCCCTTTCCGTGTCGACACGGGCTGAGGAATGCCGCACAGAAGGTCGCAAAACCGGGCGCCTGAGTCGTCCGGCCGGACGGAAAGGACGAAGCATGTACAGTGAGACGATCGAGCTCCTGATCGACGGCGTGTTCTGCCAGGGATCGGACGGCGTGACGGAACCGTTGATCAATCCGGCGACGGAAGAGGTCCTTGCCGAGGTGCCGCATGCCTCGACCGCCGATCTCGACCGCGCGCTCGCCGCCTCGCTCAAGGGCTTTCGCATCTGGAAGGCGATGACGGCCGCGCAGCGCTACACGATCATGTCGAAGGCGGCCGACCTCATCGAGGCGCGCAAGGCCGAGATCGCCCGCACGCTGACCATGGAGAACGGCAAGGCGCTGGCGGAAGCCGTCGGCGAGGTGCAGTTTTCCGCCGATGCGACACGCTGGTATGCCGAGGAAGGCAAGCGCGCCTATGGCCGCATCGTGCCGGCCCGCATCCCGGGCGTGCGCCAGATGGTGTTCAAGGAGCCGGTCGGCCCCGTCGTCGCCTTCGCCGCCTGGAACTTTCCGGCGAGCAACGTCATCCGCAAGATCTCCGGCGCGCTCGGCGCCGGCTGCTCGATCATCCTGAAGCCGGCCGAGGAGACGCCGGGCACCGCCGTCGCCTTCGCCCGCTGCTTCCAGGAGGCGGGCCTGCCGGACGGCGTGCTCAACATCGTCTTCGGCAAGCCGGCCGAGGTCTCCTCCCACCTCATCGCCTCGTCGATCCCGAAGAAGGTGTCGCTGACCGGCTCGACCGCCGTCGGCAAGCTGTTGCAGAAGCAGGCGGCCGAGACGCTGAAGCGCTGCACGATGGAGCTCGGCGGCCATGCGCCGGTCATCGTCCACGAGGATGCCGACCTCGAGAAGACGCTCGACACGGTCGTGCTGTTCAAGTTCCGCAATGCCGGCCAGGTCTGCACCTCGCCGACGCGCTTCTACGTCCACGAGGCGATCTACGAACCCTTCCTCGCCGGCTTTGCCGCCCGCGCCGAAAAGATCAAGGTCGGTTACGGCCTCGAGGACGGTGTGCAGATGGGCCCGATGATCGCGCCGCGCCGGCTCGACGTCATGGACGCGCTGGTAGCGGACGCCACCGCCAGGGGCGCGCGGGTGGTGACCGGCGGCAAGCGGATCGGCAATACGGGCTATTTCTACGCGCCGACGCTGCTCGCCGACGTGCCGGAAGAGGCCCGCATCATGTCGGAGGAGCCCTTCGGACCGATCGCGCCGACCACCACCTTCTCCGGTTTCGACGAGGTGATCGAGCGGGCGAACGGCCTGCCCTACGGGCTTGCCTCCTTCGTCTTCACCCGCAGCGGCACGCTGGCGCAAAAGACCGAGATGGCGCTCGACGCCGGCCTCGTCGGCGTCAACCACATGATGGTGTCGACGCCGGAAACCCCCTTCGGCGGCGTCAACGAATCCGGCTACGGCTCGGAATCGGGGATCGAGGGCCTGGAGGCCTATCTGCGCACCAAGTTCGTCACCGAGATGTGACGGCGCGAGGCCGGCCGCGCGGCAACTGCCTTGACGCGCGCGGAAAATCCGTTCCTCCTCCGGTGATGTCCAGGGGAGGTTTTCGATGACACTGACGCTCCATCTGCATCCGCTTGCGTCCTTCTGCCACAAGGTGCTGGTCGCGCTCTACGAGAACGGCACGCCCTTCGAGGCCAGGATCGTCGACTTTTCCGGCGGACCGGAGCTTGACCGGCTCGCCGCTCTCTGGCCGGTCGGCAAGATCCCCGTGCTGGAGGACGGCGCGCGCGGCCGGATCGTCGCCGAGACCACGATCATCATCGACTATCTCGACCGGCACCATCCGGGCGCCCGCCGTCTCGTTCCGGAGGATCCGGAGGCGGCGCGCGAGGCACGGCTCTGGGACCGGGTCTTCGATCTCTATATCCATGCGCCGATGCAGAAGATCGTCACCGACCGGCTGCGGCCGGAAAGCGCCCGCGACGCCTTCGGGGTGGAGGAAGCCCGCGCGACGCTCGCCACCGCCTATGCCATGGCCGACCGTCATCTGGAGAAGCGGCGATGGGCCTGCGGCGACGACGTCAGCATGGCCGACTGCGCTGCGGCGCCGGCGCTCTTCTATGCCGGCATCGTCGCCCCCTTCGCTGACGCCCATCCCCACCTCTCCGCCTATTTCGAACGGCTGGTCGAGCGCCCGTCGGTCCGCCGGGTGATCGACGAGGCGCGCCCCTTCTTCCCGCACTTTCCCTATGTCGACGCCATGCCCGCCCGTTTCCGCAACGCGCATTTCAACGAAGGCCGTCCGGCCGATGTTGAACCTTGACAGGTTCCGGTCGAAACGGGATGAAGGGCTGGGAGGACGGGATGCGCACGAGCGCGCCCGGCCGGGAGGAACGGGACGCAATGCCACAGAACAACGGCGCGACGGGATGTGTCGCGGTGCTCGACATTGGCAAGACCAATGTGAAGCTCAACGTCGTCACGCCCGCCGGCGATTTCCTCGAAACCGTCTCCCGCCCGAACACGGTGCTCGCCGCGCCGCCCTGGCGCCACCATGATCTCGGCGGCCTGTCCGAATGGGTGTTCACCTCGCTGGCGGACCTCTGCCGCCGCCATTTGATCACCGCCTTCGTCACCTCCGGCCACGGGTCGGGCGGCGTGCTGGTCTGCGGCGATCCGGACGACGGCGACGGCGCGGCCCTGCCGATGATCGACTACGAGCAGGCGCTGCCGGACACGATCCGTGACGGCTACGGCCCGCTCTCCGGCAGTTTCTCCGATCGCGGCAGCGCTCTCATGCTTGGCGCCACCCATCAGGCCCGCCAGCTCTACTGGATGCAGGAGGCCGAACCGGCAGCCTTCGCCGCCGCGCGCTGGTATCTCGGCGTGCCGCAATACTGGGCCTGGCGGCTGTCGGGGGTCGCGGTGTCGGAATTCACCATCCTCGGCGCCCAGTCCCATCTCTGGAACGTCGCGGAGGCGCGCTTCACCCCGATCGTCGCAGCGCGCGGCTGGCAGCGGCTGATGCCGCCCTTCGCCCGCGCCTATGCGCCGATCGGCACGATCCGCGCAGCGCTCGCCGCCCGCTACGGCATCCCGCAGCAGATCGCCGTCTTTCCCGGCATCCACGACAGCAGCGCCAATTTCTATCGCTATCAGGCCGCAGGTCTTGCCGACGCGACCGTCGTCTCGACGGGAACCTGGATCGTCGCGCTCAGTACCACGACGCCGCTGGAGCGGCTCGACGAGCGCCGCTCGATGACCTGCAACAGCGACGTCGACGGCAGGCCGGTCGGCGGCAGCCTCACCATGGGCGGCCGCGAATTCACCGCGATCGCCGGATCGCCGGCGCACGAGGATGCGGTGACGGTGGAGACGGTCGGGCGCCTCGTCGCGCGCGGCACCTTCGCCATTCCCACCTTCGGCGCCGATGACGGCATCTTCGCCGGCACGGCCGGGCGCGGGCGCATCGACGGCCCGCCGCCGGCCGACGCCGGCGAGCGCAAGGCGCTTGCCGTGCTCTATTCGGCGCTGACCACCCTCGAATGCCTCGATGCGCTCGACGCAGGCGGCACGGTCGTCCTCGACGGCAGCTTCCTGCGCGAGCCCGTCTATGCGTCGCTGGTGGCAACCCTGCGTCCGGGTGCCGACACCCGCTTCAGCCTCGAAAGCTACGGTGTCGCCTCCGGCGCCGCCCTGCTCTTCGAGCACCGGACGCGCACGGCGCCGGCCTCGCTGCCGCTCGGCGTCGCCGCGCCGCTCGGCGCGCTTCGGGACACCCTTGCGGCCTATGCCGCGCAATGGCGGGAGCGTTCCCGCGCCAACACCGACAGCGGATCACGGAAAGGCTGAGACATGAGCGACGACACCGACAATATGGAACTGCGGCGGGAAATGGTCGGCATCTGCCGTCGGATGAATGCGAGCGGCATCAACCAGGGAACGGCGGGCAACCTCTCGGTGCGCAGCGGCAGCGGCTTCCTGATCACGCCCTCCTCCCTGCCCTACGAGACGATGCAGCCGGAAGACCTCGTCGAGATGGATTTCGACGGAACCTATGTCGGCCGGCGCCCGTCGTCGGAATGGCGCTTCCACCGCGACATCCTGAAGAACCGGCCCGATGTCAATGTGGTGCTGCATTGCCACTCGATCTATGCGACGACGCTTGCCGTGCACCACAAGACGATCCCGAGCTTCCATTACATGACCGGCGTTGCCGGCGGCACGACGATCCGCTGCTCGAAATACGCGACCTTCGGCACCCAGGCGCTTTCCGACCATGCGCTGGAAGCGCTGCAGGACCGGCTCGCCTGCCTGCTCGGCCAGCACGGCCAGATCTCGCTCGGCAAGACGCTGGAATCGGCGCTGTGGCTGGCGATCGAGGTGGAAACCATCTCGCGCATGTATGTGCAGGCGCTGACGCTCGGCGAACCGCCGATCCTTCCCGACGACGAGATGGAGCGCGTCATCGCCCAGATGAAGCGGATGAGCTACGGCCATGCGCCGGATCCGGAAGGCGTCAACGACGTCGCCAAGCCCCGCGCACCGAAGCACTGAAGCGACGCGTTGCAGCCGGCCGCGCCGTGCAGGCCATGCATTGCTGCATTGCAGCAATGCCTATGGTCAAACAGGCGGGATCCTGTATATTGATCCTCATCGAAGCGGTCACCTCCTCCCGACCTGCTTCGATGTATTGATCCGGCCTCTCCTCCTCCCAAGCCGGATCGATGGAACGATCGCACTCCTCCTCCCAGCGATCGTTCGGTTCTTCGTGTGAAGCCCGACGCCCTCCTCCTCCCGGCGTCGGGCTTTCTCGTTTGGGAACCGGCGCATGCCGAACCGGATTTTTTCCCGCCAGACCTTGGAACAATGCGGCGCCGTCGCGGTTTAGACCCCGAAAAAGGGGAGAGCGCCATGACACAGCATTCCGATCCATCCGACATCGACCAGACGGCCTGCCGCGAAGTGATCTCGATCGAGACGTTCTGTCGGAAATACAGGATCGAAAAGGCGGAAGAAGAACGGCTGAGGCTCCTGTTCGGACGCTTCGCCACCCGCGCGGAACTGCTCATGAACGCGCAGCGCAGCCCCGTTTTCCGCTAAGGCCCGTTTTCCGCTACGGTCTGGGAGTCGGGAAGGACGGTCCGGCCTCGCGAGGGCAGCCGCCTTCGCCCCCTGCGGCGACTGCATGCCGACCACGTTTATTTTTCAGATGGATACCTACGGGGCGCCGGCGCCAATGCTCCGGCGTTTTTTCCATCTCGATGTCGGCGACCGGGTCAGGCGCGCCGTCCTGCGGAGAACCAAACACCCGCCCACAGGAGCAACGGCAGCAAGGCCAGGCCGAAGGCGAGGCCGGCGCGCCGCGGATGGACGATGGTTATGCTGCGCTGCAGTGCGGCGGATACATCGCCGATCCGCCCGCGGCCGATGTCCGCATCCTCGGGGACCGCGACGGCAAAGGCCCGGAGGTCGTCCTTCTCGCTGCCACGGGCGGGGCGGACGCGATAGCCGAATCCCGATCCCTCGGTCTGCTCGACCTTCAACCGGCCGAGCGCCACCATGCTCGGCGCCTGACCTTCCCAGGCAAGCGCCATGCTGTCGATCGGCGAGGGATTGCGCCGCACCCATAGGGTTCGCCCCGCCACGGGGTTCGATTGCGGCATCACGACCGGGAGATACTCGGCCTCGTCGTAGCGGTCGGCGTTGGAGAGGGTGGCGTAGAAGACCGTGCCCGGCCGGGCGAAGATCCGCGCATCCGCGCCATCGGCGGGGATCGGCTTGGTCCAGCGCTCCTCCGGGATGATGTCGGCGACGACGGAGCGCCGCCCCTCGGCGGAGACGACCGTCAGGTGACGCGCCGTTTCCGCGACCTCCACGCCCTCCTTCACCATGACCATGTCGTAGCGGCCGGGATCGAGCGCGATGCGGAAGGCCGAGGACGGCTTCGTCACAAGCCTGAGGCTCGGCGACGGCAGCGGCTCCGGCGGCGGAATTTCGCGCACGATGCCGTCGCGCAGCCGCGCGGCGCCGGCCTCGACCAGTTGCCGTTCATAGGCGCTGTGGGCCTGCTGCGCCGCGGTCAGTTTCCGGGCGAAGTCGCGTTCCCCCGCCTCATAGGCGCGATAGGCCTCGCTCGCCGCCGCGCCGAAGACGAGCGTCGCCCCACCGTTGACCGCCCCTTCCGGATAGACGATCGCATAGTCTGTCCGGTCGAGCTCGGCGACGACGGCGCCGTCGCGGGTGATGCGCAGCCGCCCGTCCAGCACCTCGCGGGTGTTGTCGAGATCGACATAGACCTGGCGGGCGAGCGGCCAGTAATATTCGAGGGTGCGCACGAAGGAGATGACGCCGTCGGCGCCGCCAAGAAGGCGCAGCTCGCCACGGTCGGAGGGCAGGAACGTCTCCCGGTAGGCAAAGCCGTCCCAGACGCGGCCGGTGACGATGACCGCCTCGCGCCGTTCAGGCTCGAGCGCCGCCGCCGGGGCGGCAAGGAAAAACAGCGCCAGAAGGGCCGACAGGATGCGCTGTGTCATGATCGTCCTCCCCGGATCCGCGCCGCGACGAGCGCCAGTGCCAGATATCCCGCGGCAAGGCCGAGTGCCTGCCACCAGAGCGCGGCGGAGGGCATCTCCTGCGCGTCTGCAAGCCGGATCATCTCGGCGATGGGGCGGATCGGCGACAGCAGCGCGACGACGGGCGAGACGGTTTCGAGCGCCGCGCGTGCATAGAGCGCGCTGAGGCCCATCTCTGCCGGGTTCGCCCGCTGGAGCACGCCGAGGCCCGCCTCGAACGCCGCGGAGAGGACGATACAGGCGAGATAGGCGATGACCGCGCCGCGCACGGTCGACAGCCAGGCCGAGACGGCGAGCCCCGCCGCCATCAGCGGCAGCGCCGCAAGCGGTGCAAGCGCCAGGGAACGAAGATCCGACACCGTGAGCATGCCGGCGCCGAGCGGCTGGGCGAGGAGGAGATAGGCCATCAGCAGGCCGACAAGGCCGGCAAGCACGACGACCTCGGCGAGCAGTTTGGCGACGACGAGCGACGGCCATGTCACGGGCCCGGCGAGCAGCACGTCGAGCGTGCGATGCTCCCGCTCCCCGCTCAGCGCCGTTGCGAGGCGCAGACCGAGAACGAGGCCGAGAAAGGCGACGACGAGAATGGTGAGCGGCATCAGCGGATCGGCAGTGACGAGGACCGATTCCGTGACGAAGGCCTGCTGGAAGCCCGCCCCCCAGGCAAAGGCGATGAGGCTCGTCGCGGTGGCGACCAGCCAGAACCAGACGGAGGCGAGCCGCGACGAGGCCTCGCGCGCGGTCAGAACCGCGACGATCCGCCGGGCGGCGGGCGGGGGAAGGGGGATCGCGAGCGTGGTCATGGCCTCTCCCCCGTCACATCACCGTGCGGATCAGGCCGCCGTCGATCCGCAGCGCCGCGCCGTTGACGATGCCGGTGCGGGCGCTGCCGAGGAAGGTGACGAAATCCGCGACCTCCTCCGGCTTCGACAGGCGCTGGATCAACGAGGTCGGCCGGTTGTCGGCGACGAAGCGGCGCTCGGCTTCCTCCGTCGGCACGCCGGGATAGAGGCCGGCGATCAGCGCGGCCACCCCTTCCGTGCTGCACGGACCCGGCAGGACGGAATTGACCGTGACCTTCGTGCCCTTGGTCGTCTCGGCGAGATTGCGCGCCAGCGAGAGCTGCATCGTCTTGGTGGCGCTGTAGGCGGGCATTTCCGGCGCCGGATTGATGCCGGATTCGCTCGCCATGAAGATCACCCGCCCGGCATTGCGCGCAAGCATCTTCGGCAGGTAATGGCGGCCGAGACGCACGCCGCTCATCACGTTGGTCTCGATCAGCGCGTACCAGCGGTCGTCGCCGGCCGCATAGATGTCGACCGCCTCGTAGATACCGAGGTTGACGACGAGCACGTCGACGTCCGGGCAGGCGGCGATGAGGGCGCGGCAGCCCTCCTCCGTTCCCGAATTGCCGACGGCGGCCTCGACGCGCGCGTCCGGATGGGCGGCGAGGATGCGCGCGCGCGCCGCCTCGATCGAGGCGGCGCTGCGGCCATTGACGACGACGGTCGCGCCTTCGGCGGCCATGCCGCTGGCGATGGCGAAGCCGAGGCCCCCGGTCGAGGCGGTGACGAGGCAGCGTTTTCCGTCATAGCCGAGGTTCATGCGGCGTGCTCCTTCAGAAAGGGGGATGATGCGCCGGCAGCCGGCGTTGCGGTAAGGCCGAGGAACAGGTCCTCGAGCGTCGGCTCGACGATGGCGACGGCGAGCACGGTGAAGCCGGCCGCGGCGACCAGCTTCGCCGCCGTCGCCCGGTCCGTGCGCGCGTCCCTGGTCAGCGCCGGATCGAGCGCGACCTCGATCCGGCAGGCATCGACGGCGCGAATGTCGGAAAGACCCCGCCGGCCGAGAAGGACCGTGGCGGCCGTCGCCGCCTCCTCGAAGATCTCCACCGTCAGCCGCTGGCGCGCGCCGGCGGCGGATGCGAGATCGGCCTGCCGGCCCGAGGCGACGATCCGCCCGTCCTTCATGAAGATCACGCTGTCGCAGACCCGCTCCATCTCGGCGAGCTGATGCGAGGAAAAGAGCAGCGTCGCGCCCGCCTCGCGCATCTCTCGGAAGATCGCGCGCATGTCGGCGACGCCCTCAGGGTCGAGGCCGAGCGTCGGTTCGTCGAGGATCAGGAATTCCGGCCGGTGCATGAGCACGCGCGCGAGGCAGAGCCGCTGCTGCATGCCGCGCGAAAAGGTGCCGGCGCGGCGGTCGGCGGCGGCGGACAGGCCGACGCGCTCGAGCGCGGCGCCGACGCGCGACGTCACCGCGTCGAGCCCGTAGAGCCGGGCGAAGAAGGCGAGATAGGCGCGCGCCGTCATCTCCGGATAGACGCTCGGCTTTTCCTGGAGGAAGCCGACTCGCATCAGCACATCCTTGCGCCGCTGTCCGTCGCGGATGCCGAGAAGCTCGACATGGCCGGCATCCGGCGCGACAAGCCCGGTGACCATGCCCATCACCGTCGTCTTGCCGGCGCCGTTCGGACCGAGGAAGCCGACGATCTCGCCGCGGCGGACCGAGAGGCCGACGCCGTCGACGGCGCGCCGGCCGCGAAAGCTCTTCGTCAGTCCGTCAGTGACAAGCGCGCGATCGACGGTCACGGCAAGGCTCCGTCTCTAGTAGGGCAGCGGCAGCATGTAGAGCCGGCCGAGATTGATGACGATCATGGTGACGCCGGCGGCGAGCAGGAATTCCATCGGCCAGGCGAGCAGCCTGGCGCGGTCGTTCCAGAGCTTGAAGGCGACGATGACGATCACGGCGGTCAGCGAGGCCGGCCAGTGCGACGTGTCGCCGGCGATCACCGTGCAGGAGCCGAGCAGGAAGGCGATGATGATCAGGAGGACGAATTGCGACTTCACGGTTCAGATCTCCCCGATGTCTTCGGCGGCTTTGGCATGGGCGATCGTGCGGCCGGTCGCCGGATCGAAGAGGTAGAGCCAGTTCGGATCGAAGCCCATGGCGAGCCGGCTGCCTTCTTCCTTCGACAGGCCGGCCGTTTCGGTGGTCGAGGTGCGCGTGGTGATCTCGATCGCGCCCGCCCGCAACACGTAGAGGTTCTCCGCCCCGGTCGGCTCGAAGGAATAGAGCTCGGCGACCACGGGGCAGCGCGCGTCGGGGTGGCCCGCGACGAGAACATGCTCGGGCCGCACGCCGAGGCGGAGCCTTGTGCCGACCCGGTCCGCAAGGCGGTTCTCCGCCGCCCATCCGGCATCGAAGGCGATGTCGAACGCGCCGGTCCGGCCGAGGACCCGGCCGCTTTCCGAGGCGATCTCGATGTCGAAGACGTTCATCTGCGGTTCGCCGACGAAGGTTGCCACGAATTCCGTCGCCGGACGCTCGAAGATCTCGCGGGGGCTGGCGAACTGCAGCATCTCGCCGTCCTTCATCACGATGATGCGGTCGGCCATGGTCATGGCCTCGAGCTGGTCATGGGTGACGAAGATGGTGGTGACGCCGATCGTCTTCTGGATGTGGCGCAGCTCCGCGCGCATCTCGCCGCGAAGCTGCGCGTCGAGATGGGACATCGGCTCGTCCATCAGGAAGACGTCCGCGTCGCGCACCAGCATGCGGGCGATCGCGACGCGCTGCAGCTGGCCGGCCGAAAGCTGGTCGGGCTTGCGCTCGAGGATGTCGGCGATCTGCATCGTCCGCGCGACGGCGCCGACCTTGTCGCGGATCGCCGCCCGGTCGAGCTTGCGGACCTCCAGCGGATAGGCGATGTTGCCGAAGACGGTCAGGTGCCGGTAGAGGCCGTAGTCCTGGAACACCATGCCGACATTGCGGTGGCGGGGTTTGAGGAAGGTGACGTTGCGCCCGCCGATGCGGATCGCGCCCTCGGAGGGCATTTCGAGGCCGGCGATCATCCGGAGCGTCGTCGTCTTGCCGCAGCCGGACGGCCCGAGCAGGAAGACGAACTCCCCGTCCTCGACGCCGATCGTGACGTCCCTCACGGCGGAGAAGGCGCCGAAATTCTTGTTCAAACCATCGATCCGAATGTCAGCCATGGCGGTGTTCCGATCCTGAAGCCAGCGTCATTTGCGCACCACGCCCTGTGAGAGGCCGTTGATGAGCTGGCGCTGCATGATGAGGACGAAGAGGATGAGGGGGGCGGTGATCAGCACCACGGCGGCGCCGAGCACGTTCCAGGCGATGTCGGCGCCGATCGAGTAGGCCATGATCGCCGGCGGCATGGTCTTGGCGCTGGTCGAGGTGAGGAAGGTGGCGAAGGCGAACTCGTTCCAGGACAGGATCATGACGAAGATCGCGGTCGCCGTGATCGACGGCATCATCAGGGGCAGCGTCACCTTGCGGAAGGCGGCGAACCAGGTGTCGCCGTCGACCATCGCCGACTCCTCGTAGCGCTTCGGGATGTCGCGGAAATAGCCGGTCAGCATCCAGACGACGAAGGGGAGCTGCATCGCGGTGTAGAGGACGATCAGGCCGAGCAGCGTGTCGAGCAGGCCGACCGTCTGGAAGGTGACGAAGATCGGGATGAGCACGGCGACCGGCGGCATCATGCGGTTGGTCAGCACCCAGAAGGAGACGTCGTCGCGCCCGGTGAACTCGTAGCGCGCCAGCGCATAGGCGCAGAACATGCCGATCGTCACCGAGAAGAAGGTGGAGGCGAGCGAGACGACGACGCTGTTGAAGAAGTTCTTCAGGATGCCCTTCTCGAAGATCAGATAGCGGAACGCCTCGAGCGAGGGGGTGAAGATCCAGTTGGGCGAACTCGACGAGGCGGAGGCGCCGTCCATGAAGCCGGTCATCACCATCCACATATAGGGGACGAAGTTGATCAAGCAGACGAGGCCAATGATGATGTAGGCCCACCAGTTGCGCTCCGTCGGCGGTGCCGCGGGCGATTCGATGCGGGTGTTGAGGCTGGTCATGGTCGGTCCTCAGGCGGCGACGTCGGTCTTCGAGCGGAAGACGCGGATGAACACGAAGCTCATGACGATGATGATCATCATCATGATCAGCGACAGGGCGGCGGCCTTCGAGGCATCGAAGAATTCGAGCCCGGTCTTGGTGAGGAAGACGTTGAGCGTGGTCGTCGCATTGCCGGGGCCGCCGCGCGTCATGATGACGATCAGCTCGTAGGTGCGGAACGCATCCATGGTGCGGATGATCACGGCGATCAGGATCGCCGGGCGTAAAAGCGGCATGGTGATCGTCCAGAACACCCGCCAGGCGTTGGCGCCGTCGATCTCAGCCGCCTCGTAGGGCTGGCGCGGGATCGAGGCGAGGCCGGCCGACAGCATCAGGAACATGAAGGGCGTCCATTCCCAGACGTCGACGAAGACGAGCGTCTGGAAGGCGATCACCGGATCGGAGAGAAAGGGAATCTCGCCGAGGCCGAGCGCGCGGGTGATGCCGCCGACATAATAGGTGACGAGGCCGGCGCCCGGATAGAACATGTAGCGCCAGATCAGCGCGGCGACGAGCGGCGGCAGGATCATCGGGATCAGGATGAAGACGCGCATGACGCTCATGCCGACGAGGCGGCGCTGGAAGAGCAGCGCCAGGCCGAGGCCGAGCCAGAATTCGATGAACACCGCCTCGACGGTGAAGATCAGCGTCTTCGTCAGCGCCGACCAGAATTCCTGGTCCTGCATCAGCGCCTGGTACTGGTAGAGGCCGACGAAATAGCGCGGGATATAGGGCTTCGACAGGATGACGTTGTGGCCGGCGATCCACAGCGAATAGAGGAAGGGATAGATGCCGATCGCAAACAGGATGATCAGCGTCGGCGCCATCAGCACCCAGGGAAAGACGGCGCGGTTGGACGGGCCGAAGCGGGCGAGAAGGGAGCGCCGGCCCGTATGCGGGCGCGCTTCCACCGCCTTGCCGGCGGTCGTTTCCGAGATCGACATGTCTCAGCCTCCAGTCATGGTCTTGCGCGCCGCGTCGGGTGGCGCAAGGCGTTCGGTATCGGGATGGGTCGTCGCCTGCGGGGACCGGAACCGGGCTCAGCGCCCGGTTCCGTCGTCATCCGCTCAGTTCCACTGCGACGGCAGGCGGTCGTAGTAGGAGAGGTCGCGCCAGAGCTGCTTCGGCAGGTCGGTGCGGCCGGGGATGTAGTAGCCGCCCTTGCGCATGGCGTCGGTCATGCGCTTCTGCATGTTGGCGGCAGCCGTCTTCGAATCGATCTCGCCGATCCAGACCTTGTTGCCCTCCTCGCCCATGATGTCGGAGATTTCCGCCCATTCCGGCACGCGGATGCGCTCGTCCGGATTGGTCTCCTTCAGCATGAACTCATAGACGGACGGCCACCAGGGCTGGTACTTGGCGAGCGTCTCGCTCTTGTAGGTCGAGTGGCGCGAAGGGCCGGCCCCGAACTCGGTGGCGCGTTCCTGCACGTCCTTGGACGTCATCCACTGGATGAAGGTCCAGGCCGCGTCCTTGCGCTTGGAGTCCTTCGAAAGCCCGAAGGACCAGGCGCCGAACCAGGGATCGATCACGCCGTTCGGGCCGGCCGGCGTGTGCAGGTGCACGTTCTTGCCGGCGACCTTGGCCTGCGTCGCGGGATCCTCGAAGAAGCCCTTGATGAAGTCCTGGTAGTTCCAGGTGCCGAAGGCGGTGCCGGACTGGTAGACGGCGGTCGCCTCGCCGATGCCCCAGTTGGCGCTGTCGGCCGGCATGAACTGCTTCAGCGAGACGAAATAGTCGATCGAGGCGACGGTGCGCTCGTTGTCGATGGTGATCTTCCAGTCCTTGTCGACATATTCGTCGCCCTTGGTCTCCGGCGTCTGGAAGGCGTAGAGATAGGGAAGGTAGGTCACGCCCCAGAACCACCGGCCCGGAACGTTGGCGAAGCCGATCATGTTGGATTCGGGCTTGTGTACCTTCTTGGCGGCGTCCAGCATGTAGTCCGTGGTGAAGTCCGGCGAGAAGCGCTCCGGCAGCTTGAAGCCGGCCGCTTCCGCGACGTCGGCGCGGAAGGTCGTTCCGACGGGACCGGCCCCGAGCGGGATCGTGTAGAGCGTGTCGTTGAAGACGCCGGTGCCGCTGAGCACGCGCGGCAGGAAGTCGTCAATGTCATAGTCGGCGGCGGTCAGGTCGGGATTCTTCACATAGCCCATCAGCGGGTCGAGGAAACCGGCCGCCGCATATTCGGCGAGCCACATGACGTCGACGGCGTAGAGGTCGTAGGCGCCGGTGCCCTGCTGCATCTCGACCAGCGACTTCTGCCGGTAGTTCTCGAACGGCACCTCGTCGATCACCACCTTGATGCCGTAGGTCTTCTCGAATTCGGCGACGAATTTGCCGAGCGCCGCGAATTGCGGCATCGACGGCGCCAGGAAGTGGATCGTCTCGCCGGCAAGCGCCTTCTGCGCTTCCGTCGGGGCCGCGTAGGTTGCGGCGGTCGACAGCATCAATGCCAGCGCCGCGCCGATGATCTTGCTTTTCATCCGTGTTCTCCTCCTCTTGATTGTCCGTCCATCCCGGATGGACGCTCCCGAGAGCGCGAATTCGATCGAAGCGGATCGAAGCCGCGCCCTAAGCGCTTTATTTCAAGGCATCCTCCTGCCGATCCTCGTTTCTCTCCCGCAGGATCGTGTCCTAGACCGGACGCGCCGGAACCCGCTGCCGTCCGGCCTCGTCGGTGAAGCGCGCCTGGCGGATGGTCCGGCCGGTGGCGGCGTCGAACAGGTAGACGAAGTCCGGATCGACCCGGAAGGCGATCGGCGCGCCGATCGCGCGCGGATGGCGGCGCGCCTCGTCGACGCTGGTCATCACCCGCACCATGCCGCCGGCGGTCTCGATGTCGAAGATGGTGCGCGAGCCGAGCGTCTCGACAGCGAAGACGGTGCCGTTGACGCGGCCGGGGCGGCTGTCGTCGGGGGCAGCGAGCACGAGATGCTGCGGACGCAGGCCGATCCTGTAGCCGCGATTGGCCGCAAGCGGCGCTCCGGCCGAAAGCCAGTCGGCACCCGCACCGATCAGAGCGCCACCGATCGAGAGAACGAAGCGGCCGCCGGTCTCGGCGAGTTCGGCCTTCAGCACGTTCATCGGCGGCTCGCCGATGAAGGTCGCGGCAAACAGCGTCTCCGGGCGGTCGAACAGCACCTGCGGCGCGGCGATCTGCTCGATCTTTCCCTTGTTGATCAGCACGATGCGGTCAGCCATGGTCATCGCCTCGAGCTGGTCGTGCGAGACGTAGAGCATGGTGGCGCGGAAATCGCGCTGCAGGCGCTTGAACTCGACACGCATCCGGGCGCGGAGCTGGGCGTCGAGATGGGAGATCGGCTCGTCGAGCAGGTAGCAGTCCGCCTCGCGCACCAGCGCCCGGCCGATGGCGACGCGCTGCTGCTGGCCGCCGGAAAGCTGGGCCGGGCGCCGTTCGAGCAGCCGCTCGATCTGCAGCGTCTCGGCCACCGAGGCGATCCGGGCGCGGATCGCCGCCTCGCCGAGTTTGCGGATGCGCAGCGGATAGGCGAGATTTTCAAAGACCGAGAGATGCGGGAACAGCGAATGCTTGTCGTAGACCATCGCCAGATTGCGCTCGCGCGGCGTCCATTGCGTCACGTCGCGGCGGTTGATGAGGATGCGCCCGGTGGTCGCCTCCTCCAGGCCCGCGACAAGGCGCAGCGTCGTCGTCTTGCCGGCGCCGGACGGACCGAGCAGGAACACGGCCTCGCGGTCGGCGACGTCGAGCGAGATGCCGGCGAGCGCCGCATGGCCGCCCTTGAAGGTCTTGCCCAGATTGTCGATCTGCAGATCCGCCATCGTCGAACTCCCGGCGTTAGAGGATAGAGCGGATGGTTCCGCCCTCGGCGCGCATCGCCATGCCGTTGAGGCTCGGCGAAGCGGCGAGATGCAGCACGCTCGCGGCGATTTCCTCCGGCGCGATCAGCCGGCGGATCAGCGAGGTCGGTTCGGTCTCGTCGAAATAGTCGGCCACGACCTGCTCGCGGGTGACGCCGCGCCCGGCGGCGATCGCCTCGTGGTAGCGGCGCACGGCCGCCGTCTCGGTCGGCCCCGGCAGGATGGTGTTGACGCGGACCCGCGTGCCGCGCGTCAGTTCGGCGAGCGCCCGCGAAACGCCGAGCAGGCAGGTCTTCATCGCCCCGTAATGCGGCATCCAGGCCTGCGGCTTGACGCCGCTCTCGCTGGAGATGAAGACGACGCTTCCCTCGCCGCGCTCGAGCATGGATTTCAGCACGATGCGCGACATGCGCACCGCCGTCATGACGTTGACGTCGAAGTAGTGGAACCAGTCGGCATCGGTCGTCTCGAAGAACGGCCGCACCTCGAAGATGCCGACGGAATTGACGAGGAAATCCACCGGGCCGGTTTCCTCGGCGAAATCCGCGAGCCGCCGGTCCTCGCCGGCGGCAGTGAGGTCGCAGGCCAGGCCGCGGGCGCCTGCGCCGAGATGGTCGAGCGCCGTTGCCACGTCCCGCGCTTCAAGGCCTGAGATGGTGGCACGGGCGCCTTCGGCGATGAAGGCGCGCGCGACCGCAAGCCCGATGCCGCTCGCTCCTCCCGTCACCAGCACATGCCGGCCGGCAAGTCCGTAATCCATTCGCTCCTCCCCTGCACGCCGCGCTCCGTCCGACGCAGCCGATCCCATGGGCGCCGCCATTGAGGCGCGCGGCGGTGGCCGGCCGACAGATGCGATGTGTTCCTTGGCAAATAGAACTAATTTTTTTGCACTAATTTTGCAAGGAAAAAAATTTCACATCATCAACTTTCGTCGCAGGTAGCATCTGGCCGCGCCCGATGCCGGGATGCGGCGGCGTCGTGCTCCTGAGCCATTCCAGCAGATGGTCAATGAAACGGCAGGTGCGCGACGGCAGCTGGTCGCGCCGGGCGCTGACGAGCTGAAGGCGCCGTTCGCCGAGCGTCCGTCCCGGCAGCACCGCGATCAGGCGGCCGCGCTCGACATGGGCGCAAAGGTCTTCGGCCGGTCCGAACAGGAGGCCTTCCCCGGCGAGCGCGAGGTCGACGAGCATCTGCAGATCGGCCGCGAGAAAGTGACCCTGCAGCCGGAAGACGCCGGCATCCTCGCCGCCGGCGACCTCGACCATGTCCTGCGGCACGCCGGCCACGACCTCGATCAGACCGCGATGCCGCGTGATCTCGGCCGGACGCACCGGCAGCCCGTGGCGCGCCGCATAGGCGGGGGCGGCCACCAGCATCATCGGCTGCTCGGCGAGGCGCCGCGTGATCAGCGCCGCGTGCCGTTCGTCGCCGGGGCGGATCTGGATGTCCGGCCGGACCCGTTCCGGGACATCGTCCGGATCGAAGCGGAATTCGAAGCGGATGCCCGGATTGTCGGCGGCGAAGCTGCGCGCGGCCGGCAGCACATGCCGGCGACAGAAGGGGCCGGGCCCCGAGACGACGATCGCGCCGGCAAGACCGCGCTTGCGCGCGCCCATCGCCTGCTCCAGTTCGGTGAAGGCCTTCAGGAGATCGCTCGACCGCTCGAGGAGCAGCCTGCCCTCCTCCGTCAGCGCCACCGCCCGGGTCGTGCGCTGCACGAGGCTCAGGCCGAAATGCTCCTCCAGCGCCTTCAGCCGCCCCGAGATCGTCGCCGGCGACATGCCGAGCCGCGCGGCGGCCTGGGAGAGATTGCGCGATCGGGCAATCTCCGCGAACATCCGCAAATCCGACAATCCGCTCACGTCGCCTCCCTCCGCTCTACGGCACCGTTCCTGCACGACGGCGGTCCTTCGCAGGCAGCGCGGCATCGCAGGGCGCCCTGCCGCCGTTTCACCCTGCGCCGGGCGTCGGCCGGAAGCCGCGCCCCGGCAAGCCTAGCACCGGTGCCAGGCCAGACTTCATGAATTGAGGTCACTTGATTTGTGAAGCGCGGTCGCGAATGGTCAGAGGCGCGCGGCGATGAAATCGACGAAGGCACGGATGCGGGCGGAAAGATGGGCCTGGTCGGAATAGATCAGCGACACCGGCTCGCGGTCGCCGGGATTGAAACCTTCGAGCAGCGGCACGAGCCGCCCTTGCGCGATGTCGGCGCCGATATGGAACTCCGACAGGCGGGCGACGCCGACGCCGGCAAGCGCGAAGCGGCGCAGGCTCTCGCCGTTGTCGACCATCAGGTTGCCGCGCACGGCGAGGTCGAGCTCGGTCATCACGCCCTCCTGGGCGATGCGGAACGGCCATTTGCCGTAGTTCCGGTTGAAGCCGAGCGTCAGGCAATTGTGGGCGAGGAGGTCGGCCGGCTGCGCCGGCATGCCGTGGCGGGCGAGATAGGCGGGGGCCGCGACGACATGGCGGGCGGAGGCGTCGAGGCGCCGCGCGCGGATAGTCGAATCCGCCAGCACGCCGGTGCGGATGGCGATGTCGATGCCGTCGCGGATGAGGTCGGCCGGCGCGTCGGAGAGCTGGAGGTCGAGCTGGATGCCGGGATAGGCGGCGAGGAATTCCGGCACCAGCGGCGAGATCCGGTGCAGGCCGAAGGGAATGTTGCAGCTGACCCTCAGCGTTCCCGCCACCTGCCCGGCGCGCTCGCGCACGGTACGCTCCAGCATCTGCACCTCGCTGACGATCGCCTTGCCGCGCGCGTAGAAATCCTCGCCCTCGGCGGTGAGCCGCAGCTTTCGGGTCGAGCGGATCGCCAGCGGCAGGCCGAGCCGCTCCTCGATGCGGGCGATCGTCTTGCTGACCGCAGACGGCGACAGGTGGAGCTGGGCTGCGGCAAGGGCGAAACTGCCGGTCTCGACCACCCGGACGAAGACCTCGATGTCGGAAAACCGGCTCGACATGCATCCCTCCCTCGATGAATTTCCGTCACGTCACTCGTGACGCTCTTACGCTTTCCCTGCCCGTTCCGCCATGCCAGTCTGCGGGCGAACCGGGCAGCCGGATTGTCCGCCGCCCCATCCCCCTGGAGACATGTCATGTATCAGAAGCGCGCGCTCGTGGTTGGCGCCACGGGTATCGTCGGCCTGAACGTTGCCGAGCATCTGCGCGATCGCGGCGGCTTCGAGATCACCGGCCTGTCGCGCCGGCCGCCGCTCGGCGCCTCCTACATGCGAAGCGTCGCCGTCGACCTGCACGACCCCGGCACCGGCGACATCCTCGCCACGCTCGACCCGACCCATGTCTATTACTGCAGCTGGACGCTCGGACGCAGCGAGGACGAGAACATCCGGCTGAACGGCGGCATGCTGCGCACCGTGCTGGAGGGCGTCAACCGGCGCGGTTCCGTCGAGCATGTCGCCGTCGTCACCGGAACGAAGCACTATCTCGGCCCCTTCGAGGACTACGGCAAGGTCGAGCCGGTCACGCCCTTCCGCGAGGACGCGCCACGGCTGCCGAAGAAGAACTTCTACTACGAACTCGAGGACGTGCTCGCCGAGGCGGCATCGCGGCAGGGGTTCGGCTGGAGCGTGCACCGCTCGCACACGATCATCGGCTATGCCGTCGGCAACCTGATGAACATCGGCGCGACGCTCGCGACCTATGCCACGATCTGCCGCGAGACCGGCCGCCCCTTCGTCTTTCCCGGCAGCCCGACCGGCTGGAGCGGCATCAACGACATCACCGACGCCCGGCTGCTGGCGCGCCACATCGTCTGGGCCTCGACCGAGCCCAATGCCCGCAACGAGGCCTTCAACGCCACCAATGGCGACGTCTTCCGCTGGCGCGAGCTCTGGGCGTCGATCGCGGGCTACTTCGGCATCGCGCCGGGCGCCTATCCGGGCGAGACCAATCCGCTCGAACCGAAGATGAAGACCTATGCTGGCGACTGGGAGGCAATCGTGCGAAAACACGGCCTGCAGGCCAATCCGCTCGACCGGCTCGCGTCCGCCTGGCATACGGATCTGGACCTCGGCCGGCCGATGGAATGCCTGCATTCGATGGCGAAGAGCCGCAAGCTCGGCTTCACCGGCTTCCAGGACACGGAACGCTCCTTCGTCGACGTCTTCGACAGGCTGCGCGCCGAGCGGATCATCCCGTAACAGCCCGTCCGGCACCGTTGCAGCCGAGAGCCGGGATAAAGCCGGCCGCCTCGTCGCGGAAGGGGGTGAGGGACATCGCCGGATCGGCCCCGGCCCATGCGTCCGGGCGGGCGTCAAGGCCTGCCGCGGCGGTCAGGCGAGGTAGCGACGGAACCACTCGATCGTGCGCTCCCAGGCGAGCGTCGCCGCCGCCTCGTCGTAGCGCGGGGTGGAGTCGTTGTGGAAACCGTGGTTCACGCCCGGATAGACATAGGCCTCGTAGGTCTTGCCCTCCGCCTTCAGCGCCGCCTCGTAGGCCGGCCAGCCCTCATTGATCCGGGTGTCGAGTTCGGCATAGTGCAAGAGCAGCGGCGCGCGGATCTTCGCCACGTCCCCGGCGGGTGCCTGCCGGCCGTAGAAGGGAACCGCGGCGCCGAGGTCCGGATAGGCGACGGCGGCCGCGTTCGAGACGCCGCCGCCGTAGCAGAAGCCGGTGATGCCGACCTTGCCGGTCGTGAGCGCGCTCGCCGTCAGGTGATCGATCGCCGCGAAGAAATCGTTCATCAGCTTTTTGGGGTCGACGGTCTGCTGCAGTTCGCGCCCCTTGTCGTCATTGCCGGGATAGCCGCCGACCGAGGTCAGCCCGTCCGGGGCGAGCGCGACGAAGCCGGCCTTGGCGACGCGGCGGGCAACATCCTCGATATAGGGGTTGAGGCCGCGATTCTCGTGCACCACGACAACGCCCGGCACCCTGCCGGACGCCTTCGCCGGGCGGACGAGATAGGCCCGCACGTCGCCATGCCCCTTCGGTGACGGATAGGTGATGTACTCGGCCAGAATGTCGGGATCGGTGAAGGCCACCTGCTGCGCCAGCGCGTAGTCCGGCCCGAGCGCGCCGAGAAGGGCTACGGCGGTGACGCCGCCGACCGCATATTTGGCGGCGCGGTCGAGAAACTCGCGCTTGGTGATCTTTCCATGGGCGTAGAAGTCATAGAGCTCCAGCAGTTCCTGCGGGAAATCGGCGGCGGTCATCCGGGTCATCGAGCGCCCTCCTCGGCGGTCTTCGGCGAATGCCGCCATCCTAAAGCATTTCCAGCCGAAGCGGGATCGCTTCAGCGTCGGACGCTGCGGCAAAAACAGAAGGCAGGAGCACGCCGCCGATCACGATTGCGGCATCGCGCGATCGCCACCATGCCAGTCGGTCACGGATCGAGCCATGCGCGCGCCACCGGACCATCGGCGGCGGAAAGGCCGTGGCCGGCATCGACGGGAGCGATCGTCAGGTCGGCGCCGCCGGCGCGTAGCCAGCCTTCGAGGCGCCCCCGCTCCCCGCCGGCGGCGTCGGCAAGACCGGCGACGGCGAGCACACGCGTTCCGGCAAGGTCCACCGCCGGCAGCAAGGCAAGGACCGGAGCGGCGCGAAAGAGCATGGCGCTGCGGATCAGTCCCGGATGAAGCGCCATCACCGCGGCGAGGAAGTTGGCGCCGTTCGACAGGCCAAGGAAGGTCAGCGCGCCGCGGTCGAGGCCATAGCCCGTCACCGCGCCCTCGACGAAGGCGGCGAAGGCCTCGGCCTCGGCGCGGATGTCGGCCTCGTCGAAGACGCCGGGAGAAAAGCGCCGGAACCAGCGCGGCACGCCTTCCTCCGTCGCCCGGCCGCGCACGCCGAGAAGGGTCGCCCGCGGCGCGATGCGGCGGGCGAAGGGCATCAGGTCGGCCTCGTCGCCGCCGGTCCCGTGCAGGAGCACGATCGTCCGGTGATCCGGATCGTCGGGCGTGTGGAAGCGGTGGACGAAGGGCAGGTCGCGGCGCGGCGGGCGCGGCGCCCCGGGCAGCGAGAACTGCGGCAGCAGTACCTTCAGATCCTCGGCGCGGTCGCGGTCCTGCGGCGGGACGAACAGGATCTCGCCAAGCCGCCCCTCCGCCTCGTCGATGGCGAAGCCCGGCCCGTCGGTCGCAAGCTCGATCAGCGCCCCGCCCGGCTCGCGCACATAGAGCGAGGCGAAATAATGACGGTCGTGCATCGTCGTCGGCGAGGCGTTGCGCCTGGAGAGCGACTGCTCGGCGGCGACGAGCGCCGCGCCGTCGGCGGCGCGAAAGGCGACGTGGTCGGCCGTTCCAGTGCCGGGAACGCCCGGCACATAGCCGGAGGCATCGCGGACATCGACCGCATCGGTGTCGGACACCATCCGGCGCGAGGAGCCCGCGCTCGCGACGGGCCGGTAGCCGAAACGCTCGAGAAAGGCCGCGGTCTCCTCCGGCGCATCGGTCAGGATCGTCACCGCGCGCAGCCTGCCCGCCCGCAGCGGCGCGTCCGGCACGCCGGCGACATCCTCGTCGCCGACGCCGACCAGCTTGACGATGATGCCGTCCGGATCCTTCAGCCGCAGAACCGGCTCGCCGAACTCGCGCATCGGCCCCTCGACCCTGACGCCCTGCGCCAGCGCCCGGGTAAGCCAGGCGCCGATCGAGGCCCTCGGCACGCAAAGGGCGATCTCCGACACCTGCCCGGTGCCGACCCGGCCGGGCGCACCGTCCTCCCAGACGAGAAAGGTGACGAGCGAGCCGGGCGTCGCCTGCCGGTCGCCGTAGAAGAGGTGGAGCTGGGTGGCGTCCTCGAAGCCGCCGGTGCGCTTGACGAGGAAAAGCCCGAGGAAGCCGACATAGAAATCGACATTGTCCTGCACCCGGCGGGTGATCAGCGTGACGTGATGCAGCCCGCTTGCCGGCGCCTTGTCCGATTGCCTGTCCATGAACTGCCCTCCGCGGCCTCTCGCTTACCAAGCGTTAGAGCATAATCCGACCGGAATGAAACGAGGATCGGCAAGATCATGCTTCGAGATGAGGCGTCGAGCGCCGCAGGGCCCGGTGGCAAGCCGTCACCGGATCGCTGCGATGTGCCGGCCGCAGGCTGAAACGGACGGTCGGGGCGCCGCCCTTCGACGTCCGGCCGCACCGGGTAGAAGAAAGCGGGGCGAGGCGAAATAGCCGAAGCCCGGATGCCCGTGCGCCGCAGCCGCAGGCAACGCCACCCGGTGTTTTTCATGGGACGGGAGACTCTTGCTCCGGCCGGGACGACCGCGATTGCCCCCTTCTTCGGGACCCGTTTCGCGGCGACGGGATCGTCATGCGGGATGAGGCCAGGCCGGTTCGGAGAACGGAGCCCGCGCAACCCTACCCGCGGCGCGTCGCCTTCTGCACGCCCGCAGGCCCGTCCTGCATCCGCTCGGCGACGGCGCGCAGGCCGGCCGTGTCGGCCCCGGGCCGCGCGGCCAGCAGCAGCGCGGCGATCTCCGGCGGGATGCGCACCGCCGCCTCGCCGAGCGGCGCGGGTCTGCCGAGCAGAAAACCCTGCAGCTCGTCGCAGCCGGCGCGCACCAGGATCTCGGCGATGTCCGGGGTCTCGACCCCCTCCGCCACCACGGTCATGCCGAGACCGGCGCCGAGATCGATGATGGAGCGGATGATGGCGGGGGCGTTGTCGTTGGTGCCGAGACCGGCGACGAAGCTGCGGTCGATCTTGATCGTGTCGAAGGGCAGCCGGCTCAGATAGCTCAGGGAGGAATAGCCGGTGCCGAAATCGTCGAGCGCGATGTCGACCCCGAGGCGCTTCAGGGCCCGCAGCACCGCCAGCGCGCGGCGGTCGTCGTCGATCAGGGTCCCCTCGGTGATCTCAAGCTCGAGCCGGCGCGGATCGATGCCGGTCTCGGCGATGATGTCGGCGACGATCGAGACGAAATTGTGCTGGCGGAATTGCAGCGGGCTGACATTGATGCTGATCCGGCGTCCGTCAAGGCCGTCGCGGGCGATGTGGCAGGCGCGGCGGATCACCCATTCGCCGATCTGGACGATCTTTCCGGAGGCCTCCGCCACCGGAATGAAATCGGCGGGACCGATAAGCCCGCGCTCGGGATGATGCCAGCGCAGCAGGGCTTCGTAGCCGGCGACGGCGGCCGTGCGCGTATCGACGCGCGGCTGGAGGTAGAGTTCGAACCCGTCGCCGTCGATCGCCGCCTGAAGGTCGGCCTCCAGCGCCCGCCGCTTCTCGACGATGTCGTTCATGCCGGGCCGGAACAGGCTGTAGAGGTTGCGGCCGGAATTTTTCGCGTGGTAGAGCGCGATGTCGGCGCGGGCGACGAGAAGTTCGGCGCTGTCGGCATGCAGCGGATGCAGCGCGCAGCCGATGCTGGCGCCGGAGCGCACCAAGACACCGTCGCCGACATCGATCTCCCGGCGCATGTCCTCGACGATGCGCATCGCCGTATCCGCCACCTGCGCCTCGAACGGGACACGCGGCATCAGGATCGCGAACTCGTCGCCGCCGAGGCGCGCGACGGTGTCGCCGCCGCGCACGAGCGCCTGAAGGCGGCGCGCCGTCTCCCGGATCACGGCGTCGCCGGCCGGATGGCCGTGGATGTCGTTGACATCCTTGAAGCGGTCGAGGTCGACGAGCAGCACGGCGATGCCGGTGCCGCTCTCCGCGCGGCTGACGGCGCGCTGCAGTCTTTCGTTGAAAAGGGCACGGTTGGCGAGCCCGGTCAGGGGATCGTGCTGGGCGAGATGGAGGATGCGCGCCTCGGATTTCTTGCGCTCGCGCAGGTCGACGATACAGCTGATCTCGACATTCTCGCCTCTCAGCGTGATGCTGCGCCCGCGCGCCTCGACGGGAATGCGGCGGCGGGCCGCATCGACGAGCTCGACCTCGCGCGTGGCGTCGTCGCGCCCGAGGCCGGCGAAGGCGTCGCGGTGCTCGCGCGGGAAGAGATCGGCGACCGGCTTGCCGATGAGCGCGTCGAGGGGCGCGCCGTAAAGGGCCGCGAGCTGGGCGTTGCCGTCGATGACGGTCCCGGCGCGATGCATCAGGATCGCCTCGAAGGTGGCGTTGGCGATCGCGGAGACGCGTTCGGATTCCTCCGCGTCCCGCTGCATCTCCGCCTGTTCACCGCGCGCCTGCTCCTCCGCCTCGAGATTGTCCATCAGCGCGTTGAAGAGCCGCGTCAGCTTCTCCGCATCGTCGCCGCGATCGACCGGAAGGCGCATGCCGAGATCGGCATTGCCGCGCACCAGCGTCGCGAAGGCATCCTCGACATGGCCGGTACCGATCCGCGTCGCATGCTCCGCCTCGTTGAGCCCGATCTCCTCGGCATCCGCCTCGACGCGCACGGGCATCAGCCGGCCGAGCAGCCAGAAGAAGGCATAGCCGGCCGAAAAGGCCCAGGCGAAATTCACCAGCGCGCCGAAGGACTGGACGGAGAATTGCGCGAGGCGCCCGCCGGCCGGCAGGAGATCGACCGGCGCAAGCAGCGCGAGCGCCAGCGTGCCCGCCACCCCGGCCGCGCCATGCACGCCGATCGCGCCGACGGCATCGTCGATGCGCAGCCGCGTCTCGATGAGGATGTTGACCTGGATCGCGGCAACGCTGCCGAGCGCGCCGATCGCGAGCGCCCCGAGGGGCTCCAGCATCTGGCAGCCGGCGGTGACGGCGACCAGCCCGCCGAGCATGCCGCAATTGGCCTTTTCCGGCAGGTAGACGCGGTCCTGCCACCAGCCGAGGCAGTAGCCGACGACCGCGCCGACGGAGCCGGCAAGCACCGTGTTCATGACGATCTTGGCGACGTCGGCGCGGGCCGAAAGCGTCGAGCCGCCGTTGAAACCGATCCAGCCGATGAAGAGCAGCAGCGCGCCGGTGGTCGCGAGCACGGGACTGTGGCCGGACATGCGCACCGGCCGGCCCGCGGCATCGAACCGCCCGACGCGCGGCCCGATGACGAGGCAGGCGGCGAGCGAAACCCAGGCGCCCGTCGAATGGACGACCGTGGAACCGGCGAAATCGACGAAGCCGAGCCGGGAAAGGAAGGAAGAGGCATTACGGCCGAGCGCCGATCCCCAGGCCCAGTGGACGAAGACGGGATAGATGATGCCCGACATGGCGAGCCCGCCGAAGACATAGGCGGAAAGGCGCATGCGTTCGGCGACCGCGCCGGAGACGATCGTCGCCGCCGTGCCGCAGAACATCACCTGGAAGACGAAGAAGCCCTGTTCGTAGGGAGAAAGGCCCGAGAGGAAAAAGAAACGCCCGTCCATGCCGAAGGGAAGCACCGTTGCCGCGCCGAAGGCGAGCATGAAGCCGACCGCCGCGAAGGCGACGGCGCCGAAGACGAAATCGAGCATGTTCTTCTGCGCGACGTTGATCGAGTTCTTCGATCGGACCATGCCGGCTTCGAGCAGGAGAAAGCCGACCTGCATCAGCATCACGAGCGCCGCCGCCGCCATCATCCAGAGCAGGTCGAGATCGGCGCGCAGGGCGTCGAGCGGCGTGCCGGCCGCGCTCGCGACGCTGCCCTGAGCGAGCAGGAACATAAAGGACAGAAAGACGGGCGCGCCGCGCCCCTTCGGACGCAGCCTGTTCAGGAAAGACGCCATGTGCCGCAAGACCTGGATTGACGATGAAGCCGAGGTTAACGGCGACCGATTAAGTTTATATTTCGCCCACGCCGGGAATTTCGACGTAAGTGGCGGCAATAATTGGAGAAAAGAGGAAATTTCGCCCAAGTTTTGGGCGCTGTGGCGCACCTTTGGGCAACCTCAAAAACGAGGGCCGCGCCCGCCTCCGCCGCGGTGGCGAGATCCCGGTCAGCGGGCGACGACGACCGCCACGCCGGCATCGGCAAGCGCCTGCGCGATCGCCGGCGGCGGCGGCGCGTCGGTGACGAGCGTATCGAGGGCCGAAAGCGGCGCCACCTCGAAGACGGCGCGGCAATCGAGCTTGGAGTGGTCGGCAAGCACGGTCAGCCGATCGGCCCGCTCGATCATCGCCTTGGCCACCTCGGCCTCCTGCAGGTCGAAATCCATGATGCAGGCGGCGTCCAGCGCGCCGACGGTCAGCACCACATGCCGGGCGCGGAACTTGCCGATCTGCTCCAGCGCCAGCGGCCCGAGGCTTTCGCCGGCATCCGCGCCATAGGCGCCGCCGATCAGGAACAGCGACTGGCTGGCATTGGCCGAAAGGGTGGCGGCGATGCGCGGCGCGTTGGTGACGACGACCAGGCCGTCGATCCTCGCCAGCGCCTCGGCGAAGGCGACGGTGGTGCTGCCGGTATCGATGAAGAGCGAATCGCCACGCGCGAAGAGGGCCGCCGCCGCCCGCGCCAGCCGGTGCTTCGCCTCGGCATTCTGCATCATCCGCTGCGCGAAGGGCCCTTCCTTGTTGCTGGCCGTCGCCGGCGCGACGAGGGGCCGTGCGCCGCCATGGATCTTGCGCAGCCGCCCGGCGGCATCGAGCCGCGCAAGGTCCCGCCTCACCGTCTCGCGGGAGACGGCGAGCGCCTCGGCCAGCGCCTCGACACTCATGCCTCCGCCCTGGCCGAGCAGCGCGACGATCCTGTCCCAGCGGTCGGTCGGCGACATCGGCGGCTCCTCCGGCAGCCGTCGCGCTCCGTCGCGACAGCATCCTCGTTGTAGGACGCACTGACCGTTCGGTCAACAAAAATGAGAAAAGATGACCGTTCGGCCTCTTATACTCTGCATGCCGCGATCATTCGGGCTTTTCGTGATAAATTTGGTCTTTTCTTTCCCGCAAAGCCCGTTAATCTGGCCACCGCGCGAGACAACCGAAACGGGCCGCGCCGATGGACCGGACACGGGCCATCGAGAGAGAGACCAGGGGAACGCAATGACCAAGTCCGACACGACCATCGCCAGACGGTAGCGCCGCAGGACGCATCCGCCTCAGTGACACTCGGCCAGGGGCCGGCTCCGGACATCCGGCGCCGTGCGTTCCTTCGTGCCGGCCAGCGATGGAGACAGCCCAATGCCTGAAACGCCTGACGAACGCATCCGCCCCGGAGCGCCCGCATGCATCCGATGATCGCCGCCTATGTCAAATGGACCGACCGGATCTCCGACTATGTCGGCTATCTGGCGGCCTCGCTCATCTTCTTCATGGGCGGAACGCTGCTCTTCGACGCCGTCACCCGCAACCTGATCCGGATGCCGGTGCACTGGGCGGTCGAACTGACGCAATTCACCCTTGCCGCCTACTATTTCATGGGCGGGCCCTTCACGATCAAGAACAACGAGCATGTGCGCATGGACCTCTGGTATTCGACCCTGTCGGAGCGCGGCAAGCACAGGATGGACCTCGCCACCAGCGGCTGCATGATCTTCTATCTCGGCGTCCTGCTGATCGGCGGCATTTCCAGCCTGATCTACGCTATCGAGACCAACGAGAAGCGCTTCTCGATCTGGAACCCGTCCGTCATTCCGATCAAGGCGCTGCTGGTTGCCTGCCTGGTCCTCATGCTGCTGCAATGCATCGGCGAGGTGTTCAAGCACATCGACGCGCTGCGCCGGGAGCGGCACGCATGAGCTATGAAATGATCGCGCTGATCCTGTTCGGATCGATGATGTTCATGCTGGCGACCGGCCAGCGCGTCTTCGCCGGCATCGGCTTCGTCGCCAGCGCCGCCGCCCTGCTGCTCTACGGACCGGGCGCCATCGAGATCCCGTTCAACCAGGTGTTCAAGCTGTTCAACTGGTACGCCATGCTGACGCTGCCCCTGTTCATCTACATGGGCTACATCCTGGCGGAATCCGGCATCGCCGAAGACCTCTACAAGATGCTGCATGTCTGGTTCGGCAGGCTCACCGGCGGGCTTGCCATCGGCACCATCTTCCTGATGGTCATCATCTCCGCGATGAACGGGCTCTCCGTCGCCGGCATGGCGATCGGCGCCACCATCGCCCTGCCGGAAATGATCCGCCGCGGCTACGACAAGGTGCTGATCTCCGGCGTGGTGCAGGGCGGCTCGTCGCTCGGCATCCTCATTCCGCCGTCGGTGGTCCTCGTGCTCTACGGCATGATCGCCCGCCAACCCGTGTCGAAGCTGTGGTTCGCCGGCGTCTTTCCCGGCCTTCTGATGGCGGCGCTGTTCATCCTCTACATCTATGTCCGCGCCAAGCTCAATCCGAAGCTGACCCCGAAGCTGTCGGAGGAGGAGCTGGCGATGCCGATGCGGGAGAAGCTGGCGCTGCTGCGCGCCGGCATCATTCCCTTCGCCATCTTCTTCTTCATGACCGGACTTTTCGTCATGGGCTGGGTCAGCCTCGTCGAAAGCTCGGCCGTCGGCGCGACGGCGGCGACGCTCGCGGCGGTCGCCAAGGGACGCTTCACCTGGAAGGTGATCCGCGATTCCTCGATGAAGACGCTCGGCGTCTCCTGCATGTTCATGTGGCTGATCCTGGCGGCGCTTGCCTTCGGCTCCGTCTTCGACGGGCTCGGCGCGGTCAAGGCGATCGAATTCCTGTTCATCACCCAGTGGGATCTGAACCCCTGGACGATCATCATCATGATGCAGCTGAGCTTCATCATCATGGGCATGTTCCTCGACGACACCGCCATGCTCGTCATCGTCGCGCCGCTCTATATCCCGCTCGTCAAGGCGCTCGATCTCGGCTTCGACAACCAGCTGATCTGGTACGGCATCCTCTACACCATCACCTGCCAGATCGCCTACATCACCCCGCCTTTCGGCTACAACCTGTTCCTGATGCGCTCGCTCGCGCCGAAGGAAATCTCGCTGGTCGACATCTACAAGTCGATCTGGCCCTTCGCGGGGATCATGGTGCTGACCGTCATCATCCTCATGATCTTTCCGCAGATCGCCCTGTGGCTTCCGGAGCATATGAACGTGAAGGGCTGATCCGGACACCGGCCCTGCACATCCCTTCCAAAACAATCCAGAGGAGAACAAGAATGACCGACGACACGAAAAAGCCGAGCCCTTCGGAGGCGATCCTCGCCAGCCGCCGCCATTTCCTGACGAGAGCCAGCCTCGGCGCCGGCGCGGCCGTCGCCGGCGCAACGCTCGCCGCCCCTTACGTCAACGCCCAGAGCGGCCCGATCAAGTGGCGCCTGCAGACCTATTCCGGCGCGCCGCTCGGCGCCCATGTGATCAAGCCGCAGATCGAGGCCTTCAACAAGGCGGCGAACGGCGAGATGGAGATCGAGCTCTACTATGCCGACCAGCTCGTGCCGACATCCGACCTGTTCCGCGCGCTGCAGAGCGGCACGATCGACGCCGTCCAGTCGGACGAGGCGACGATGGCCTCGCCGGTCGACATCGCCCAGTTCGGCGGCTACTTCCCCTTCGCCACCCGCTACAGCCTCGATGTGCCGGCGCTCTTCAACTATTACGGCCTCAAGGAAATCTGGGAAGAAGCCTATGGCGAGGTCGAGGGCGTGACGTGGCTGTCGGCCGGCGCCTGGGACCCGCTGCACATCTTCACCGTCGACAAGCCGATCCGGAGCCTTGCCGACATGAACGGCCTGCGCGTCTTTGGCGTGCCGACAGCCGGCCGGTTCCTGTCGCGCTACGGCCTCGTCCCGGTGACGATCCCGTGGGACAATGTCGAGGTCGCGTTGCAGACCGGCGAACTCGACGGCGTCGCCTGGTGCGGCTTCACCGAGGCCTATGAGGTCGGCTGGGCGGACGTGTGCAAGTATGCGCTGACGAACTCGGTGACCGGCGCCTGGTTCGGCTCCTATTTCGCCAACACGGCGAGCTGGAACAAGGTGCCGCCGCACCTGCAGGAGCTTTTCCGCATCACCATCGACCAGTCGCATTACTATCGCGACGTCTGGTACTGGGGCGGCGAGGCGAAGCTGCGCGTCGAGGGCGAGAAGATGGAGCTGACCGCGCTGCCGGCCGAGGAATGGAACCAGGTGGTCAAGGATTCCGCGAGCTTCTGGGACGAGACGGCGTCTTCCAGTCCCCGCGCCGGCAAGGTGGTCGAGGCCTTCAAGAAATACGCCGCCGTCATGGAAAAGGCCGGCTATCCCTATCGCTGAGCGACCGGGAAAAACCGGGACGGCGCCGCCTCGGCGCGCGCCGTCCCTCCCATGACCGTTGCGCGGCGGCACCGCTCCGGCCTGCCGCCCCCCGATGCCCCGGCGCCGTCCGGCGCCCTTTGAAGAGAGCGGTATGCTCCCACACTCCCATCCCTTGAGCGAGGACCTGTTCGACGTCGCCGTCATCGGCGCCGGCGTCGTCGGCTGTGCCGTCGCCCGCCGTTTCGCACTGGCCGGCGCGAAAGTGGTGCTCGTCGAAAAGGGAGCGGACATTCTCTCGGGCGCCTCCAAGGCGAACAGCGCCATCCTTCACACCGGTTTCGACGCGCCGCCGGACAGTCTCGAACTGGACCTCGTCAGGGCCGGGCGCGAGGAATATCTGGAGATGCGCGCGAGCCTCGGCCTGACGATGGTGCGCACCGGCGCGCTCGTCTGCGCCTGGAGCGCCGAGGAGGCCGCGAAACTGGAGGGCTTCGAACGGCAGGGCCGAGTCAACGGCATCACCGATCTGAGGATCCTCTCCGGCACGGAAGCCCGCCGCACCATGCCGTCGCTGTCCGAAAACCTCGTCGCGGCGCTGGAGGTCGACGGCGAGCATGTCATCGACCCCTGGACGGCGCCGCTTGCCTATCTGACCCAAGCCATAGCGCTCGGCGCCCGCTTCTTCCGCAATGCGGAACTGGTGAAGGGCACGTTCGACGGCGAATGGACGCTCGACACCGGCGCCGGAACGCTGAAGGCCCGCGCGGTCGTCAACAGCGCCGGGCTCTATGGCGACATCGTCGACGCGCGGCTGGGCTTTTCGCCGGAATTTTCGATCCGGCCGCGTAAGGGCCAGTTCGTCATCCTCGACAAGGCCGCCTTCCGCCACGTGCCGCGCATCCTCCTGCCGGTGCCGACCGCGATCACCAAGGGCGTCGTCGTCTGCCCCACCGCCTTCGGCAACGTGCTGGTCGGGCCGACGGCGGAGGAGCAGGACGACCGGACGCGCGCCACCGTTGACACGGAAACGCTGCGGGCGCTCGTGACGCGCGGGGCGGAAATCGTGCCGGCACTCGCCGGCATGCCGGTCACCGCGCTCTATGCTGGCCTGCGTCCGGGGACGGAAGAGAAGGGCTACCGGGTCTACTGCCGGCCGGAACACCGGGCGATCACGCTCGGCGGCATCCGCTCGACCGGCCTCAGCGCCGCCCTCGGCCTCGCCCGCCACGCGCTGGCGCTCCACGGCACCTTCGGCGCGACGCTGACCGCGCCGGAGCGCGTGCCCGACATCCGCCTGCCGAACCTCACCGAAACGGAAGAGCGCGACTGGCAGCGCCCGGACCATGGCGAGATCCTCTGCCATTGCGAGCTGGTGACGCGGCGCGAGGTGGAAGCGACCTTCTCGAGCGCCGTGCCTCCCGGCGATTTCGGTGGGCTCAGGCGGCGCACCCGTGCCGGCATGGGCCGTTGCCAGGGCTTCTACTGCAACGCGCATCTGGCGGCCCTGACCGCCGGGCGGCTTGCGACACCGCTCGCCGCCGGCGAGAAAGACCGGCCATGAGCGGCGCGGACGCGGATGTCGCCGTCATCGGCGGCGGCCCGGCAGGGGTTGCCGCGGCCCTCGAACTGCGCCGCCGGGGCGTCGCGCGCGTCGTGATCCTCGACCGCGAGCCCATGCTGGGCGGTGCGACCCGCCATTGCAGCCATTCGCCCTTCGGCATGCGCGAATTCGGCCGTATCTATCTCGGCGCCGCCTATGGCCGGCGCCTGCAGGCGGACGCCGAACGGGCGGGCATCGACATCCGCCTTCACCATTCCGTGGTCTCGCTCGGCGACGACGGGCTGCTGACCCTTGCGACGCCCGGCGGTGTCACGCGGCTTGCCGCCCGGCGCGTGATGATTGCGACCGGCGCGCGCGAGATGCCGCGTTCCGCTTTGCTCGCCCCCGGCGACCGGCCGGTCGGCATCCTCACCACCGGCGCGCTGCAATCCTATGTCGCGTTCCACGGGCTGATGCCGTTCCGAAGGCCGCTGATCGTCGGCTCCGAACTCGTGTCGCTCTCCGCCGTCATCACCTGCCTCGGCCATGGCGCGCGCCCGGTGGCGATGATCGAACCGGGGCCGCATCCTCTGGCGCGGGCGCCGCTGACCCTGCTGCCGCGGCTTGCCGGCATTCCCTTCCACACCGGAGCAACGCTCGTCGATATTCGCGGCGCCACCCGTGTCGAGACGGTCACGGTGCGGCTCGCCGACGGCACGTTTCGAACGTTTTCCTGCGATGGCGTGCTCTTCACCGGCCGCTTCACCCCGGAAGCATCGCTGGTGCGGCAGTCGACGCTGGCACTGGCCGAGGGCAGTGCCGGCCCGGCGATCGACGCCAGCGGCCGGCTGGACAATCCGCTCTACTTTGCCGGCGGCAATGTGCTGCGCGCGGTCGAGACGGGCGGCTGGGCCTTTCGAGAGGGGCGCCGCGTGGGCGCAGCGATCGCCGCCGATCTCGGCCGCGAACCGGCCGAGGCGCCGACGGTGTCGGTCCTCTTCGACGCACCGGTCAAGCTCGTCGTGCCGACGCTCCTGCGGCGCGGCCAGTCGCCGGAAGCCTTTGCCGATTTCCAGCTCCGCTTCGCCCGCCGCGCCCGCGGCCAGCTGTCGCTCAGCCTCGACGGGCGCGAGGTCTGGGCGAAAGAAGGCGACTGGAAGCCGGAACGGCGCATCCTCGTGCCGATCCCGCCGGGGGCACCCGAGGCGGACCATATCCGTTTCCACTTCAGGGAGCGCGCCTGATGCGCATCGCCGCCATCGACCAGGGAACGACCTCGACCCGCTGCCTCGTCATTTCCGAGGACGGGGCGGGCCGCGTCCTGACCCAGGTCGCCGCCAGCCGCCGCCACGCCCAGCACCATCCGGCCGCCGGATGGGTCGAGCACGATGCGGAGGAACTGCTCGCCAATATCCGCGCCGTCCTTGCCGCCGCCGGTCCGGTCGATGCGATCGCCATCGCCAACCAGGGCGAGAGCTGCCTTGCCTGGGACGCGATGACGGGTGCCGCCCTCTCCCCGGTCATCGTCTGGCAGGACGCGCGCACGGCGCAGGCGCTCGAAGCCCTCGGGCCGGCGGCGGACGCGCGCTCGAAGGCGGTCACCGGCCTGCCGCTCGATCCCTATTTCTCTGCGAGCAAGCTCGCCTTTCTGATTAGGAACGTGCCCGCCGTCGCCGCCGCCCATGCGGCCGGCCGGCTCCGGCTCGGCACCACCGACGCCTTCTTCCTCGACCGGCTCGCCGGCGCCTTCGCCACCGATCTCGCCACGGCCTCGCGCACCGGCCTCCTCGACCTTTCGGAGGGCGTCTGGAGCGAGGAGATGTGCGCGCTGTATCGCGTCCCGATCGGCTGCCTGCCGGAGATCCGGCCCGTCGACGCCGGCTTCGGCCTGATCGACGGCGTGCCGGTCCAGGCCTCGATCGTCGACCAGCAGGCCGCGCTCTATGGCCATGGCTGCCGGCAGCCCGGCGACTGCAAGATCACCTTCGGCACCGGCGCCTTCCTGCTTGCCGTCAGCGGCGCGGAGCGGCCGGAGGCCGGCGGGCTGCTGCCGACCATCGGCTGGATGCGGGACAGGGAGGCGCCGGTCTACGCCATCGAGGGCGGCGTCTATGATGCCGGCGCGGCACTCGAATGGTTGAAACGTCTCCGGCTCTATGACGAGGTCACGGAACTGGACGGTTTCGACGGCCCCTCGGCGATCAGCCGCGGCATCGCCTTCGTGCCGGCCCTCTCCGGACTTGCAGCGCCCTACTGGGACCGCAACGCGGCGCCGCTGATGATCGGCATGGACCATGCGACCAGCCGCCAGGACCTCTGCCGCGCGGCCATCGAAGGCATCGCGCTGCTGACGGCCGGGCTGATCGACGCGGCCGGCCCGGCGGTGGGCGGCGCGGCAGCGATCTCGATCGACGGCGGCGTCTCGCAGAGCCGCTATTTTGCCCGATGCCTCGCCTCCGCCAGCGGACGCAGCATCACGCTGCCGGCGATGCACGAACTGACGGCGCTCGGCCTTGCCGAACTCTGCGGCATCGACGGGGCACCGGTGCGCGCCGACGCCCGCCATGTATCGCCGGACAACACCCTCACGCCCGCCGACCGCAGGCGCTTCCATGCCGCCGTCGAGCGCGCGCGCGGCTGGAGAACGACGGACGCCTGACGGGTACGCCGCCGTCTCACCCCGAAAGCGCCGGTCGAGGCTGCGGGAGATGATCCGGGCGAACGGGCGGTCGAGCATGTCCTTTCGGACGGAAAGGCGCCGGGCGAGACGGGATCCCACAATCCCGCAAGGCATGCCGTCGAGGAAACCGGAGACGGCATAAGGTCGGCGCGGTGGTGACACCGAAGGCGGTGCCGACGACGAGCGGACGGTCGATCCCTCCTGCCCGCCGGAACACGGGCACCGCGCGTCGGAGGACGGCCGGACGCGGCGCCGCCTGATCGCAGAGGGCGATCACCGACGGAATCAGCGCTCTACCAACTGCGAAGGCGAAGGCGCGCGCGGGATCGACCGTGCCTCAGATCACGAGACCGCCCAGCGAACAGGACGCCGCGGACAAGGGCTGCGAAGATCCGGTGCCCTGTGGTCGTGGCACGGGCACATCCGCGAGTCCCCGGCTGAGGCGGCGGATGGAGCGGCGGAGCATGCGGGCATCGCCTTAGCGGGAGCGTCGACGTACGCCGTGCCGTCGTCGGGCCTGGGCGGCATGTCGTTGGGAAAGACCACGTTGCCCGCAACCCAGGCGAGGCAGGCGGGCGTGTGGCCGGGCACAGGCAGGACCATCGCGTCGGGCGGGCCGGTCGCGAACAGGTCGCCGTCTTCGAAGAGCCGGCCGAACGGGCTGCTGTTGGGCTGGACCTCAGGTTCGGCATTGAAAATCTCGCCGAAGACGTTCCGTCCGCCCTCGTGAAGCTCGCACCGGCCCCAATGGCGGCATCGCGCGAGGAGGCACGCCTTTCGTGGCGCGCGAAATCTGAGGACAGCGCGACCTGTGGTTAGCAAACACGCACATAATCCACAGAGGTCCCACAAATTATGTGGACACTTCCACGTTTTCATGCGAAGCTTGCCCAATAACAAGGCGAGACAATCGTCTGATGAAAATTTGTGCGAAACAGCATGATTTTTCGCAAGGGGAGCCTCTTGGTTAAGCTGGAAAGCGACATGATGACGCTCGGAGCCGCGCGTCTGTCGAAAACGGTGCGGCAGGAACGGATCATCTCCGAACTGCAGGCCTCGCCGACGCTGCGCGCCTCCGAACTCGCGACCGCGCTCGGCGTGTCGCACGAGACGATCCGGCGCGACCTGATGGAACTCGACAGCCGCGGCCTGATCAACCGGACCTATGGCGGCGCGGCGCGGCCCTTCGCCTTCGAGGCGCCGGTGCGCGAACGCAGCAAATATATGGTCGACGAACGCGAGCGGATCGCCGCCGCCGTCTGCGAGCGGATCGCGGAGAACGAGGTCCTGCTGATGGGCGCGGGCGCGACGACCAACCACGTCGCGCGGCGCCTGGCGGCGATCCGGCGCAACATCACCGTCATCACCCACGACTTCTCGATCGCCCAGGCGCTCTGCCACAACCCGACGATCCGCACCCTGTTCCTGCCGGGACGCACCCATCCGACCGAAGGCTATGTCTACGGCCACCAGACGATCGCCGGCATCAACGGCTTCCAGGCCAACTGGGCGATCGTCGGCGCCACGGGCACGGATGTCGACGGGCTCTACGACGCCGACGACGAGGCCGGCGCCGTCTACCGCGCCATGGTGACGCGGGCCGCCCGCGCCATTCTCGTCGCAGACTCGACCAAGTTCCTCGTGCCCTCGCTCGTCTGCTACGCCGAATGGCAGGAACTCGACCATTTCTTCACAGACCAGGCCCCGCCGCCCGCGCTGACCAAGGCGGTGCGCATCGCGGGCGTCGAACTCATCATCACCGGAAACCAGGATTGACGGAGGCGGACATGACCGTTCAGAGCATCTTCCCCCGCGCGCTCGACGCCGGCCCGCACAACGGCAGCGGCCCGCATGGCGGGCCGGCCGAACTCGGCCTCAATTTCGACTATGCGATCGGCCGCATCACCATGGCGCGCGCCGGCGCCGGGCTGATGCGCCACGTCCATGCCGGCCAGCAGGAATCGGCACCGGTCGAGGATGCCTACGACCTGATCATCCCCTGCGACGCGACCGTCTATTTCTGCCAGCGCGACCGCAGCGGCGAGGTCGCGCCGGGCGAATACGTCCTGCTCAACCGGGCGCATTTCTACGAGCTGTCGTCGCAGGACGCGCTCAGCCACTGGCGCATCAGCCTGCCGGGCCCGGACCTGCGCGGCCGGCTGTCGTCGATCGACGACCATGTGGGCAAGCGCTTCGAGCAGAACGGCCGCATGGCGAACCTGCTCACCGGCTTCGTCGCGATGATCGCCAAAACCTTCGCGGAAGAAAGCCCGCCGAACCCGGAGGCGCTCGCCACCGAGGTCATCGGCTTCGTCATGCTCGTGCTCGCCTCGGAAAACCGCAAGGAGACGATGAACTGGCGCAACAGCCGCTACCGGCTGAAGCAGCGCATCTTCGATTTCGTCGAACGCAACCTCGACGACGCCGAACTGTCGCCGAAGAAGATCGCCAAGGCCAACCGGATCTCGCCGAGCTATCTCTACTCGCTGTTTTCCGACAACAACACCACCGTCGGCCAGTTCATCCAGGCACGGCGGCTGCAGAAGGCCTATGAACTGCTGGTCGCCGACTGCAACGGGGCGCTGACCGTCTCGGAGATCGCCTACCAGGTCGGCTTCAAGAACGCCTCGCATTTTTCCCGCACCTTCTCGCGCCACTTCCGCATCGCCCCGCGCGATGCGCGCCAGTCCGGGCTCGGCACGCGGGGCCGCGAGGCGCCGGCGGCCTGATGCGTCGGGGGCGGGTTGGAAGGTTCCACATCGCCCCACAGGCAGGCTCCAGCCGGAGGGGATGGCCCGTCCGCCTCTCCAGCAAATCTTTGCTCGGCCTACAGGCGGCGTTTTTCGCGTGGACGCCCGCAGGCACAAACCTCAAAGTCGAACGCGAAGCCCCGGCGGAGGGGCGGGCGCGGCCATTCGGGCCTCGGGCGCCCGCGGCGGGCCCAAGTGATGCAAGGGGAATTCATCCGTGTCTGACATCGATCTGGCGAACATCGAGGCATTCTGCGCCGAACTGGCGGAGGGCGGCAAGGCGATCTCCATGCGCTATTTCCGCCAGAAGACGGCCTTCGAACAGAAGGAAGACCTGTCTCCGGTGACGATCGCCGACCAGTCGATCGAGGCCTATATGCGCGAGCGGATCCACGCCGCCTTTCCCGACCACGGCATCGTCGGCGAGGAGATGGAGGCCGAGGAGGGCGGTCGCTACACCTGGTATATCGACCCGATCGACGGCACGAAGAGCTTCATTTCCGGCATGCCCTTCTACGGGCTGCTCGCGGCGCTGCGCGACACCGAGGAAGACCGCACCGTCTTCGGCATGATCGACATTCCCGCGATCGGCGAGCGCTGGACCGGGACGGGGGACGCCGCGCGCTTCAATGGCGCGCCGGCAAAAGTCTCCGCCTGCACGGCGCTCGCCGACGCACAGATCTACACCACCTCGCAGGACATCTTCAGCGACGGGGACTGGCAGGTCTACGATCGCATCAGCCGCGCGGCACGCTTCCGCCGCTTCGGCGGCGACTGCTACATCTACGGCCTGCTCGCCTCCGGCTACATCGACCTCGTGATCGAGACCTCGCTGAAGACCTTCGACTTCATGGCCCTGATGCCGATCATCGAGGGGGCCGGCGGCATCATCACCGACTGGGAAGGCCGGGCGCTGACGCCGCAGTCCGACGGGCGGGTGGTCGCCGCCGCCACGCGCGCGCTGCTCGACGAGGTGCTCGACATGATCAACGGCCCGGGCCTTGCCCGCGCCCGCCAGGCGTGACCGGCAGCGAGACAGACATGACCACCGACCAGACCCGTTCCATCCTCTCGCTCAACGCCTTCGAACCGGGCGACGCGGAGGCGCTCGACCCCGGCCTGAAGGCACTCGTCGCCCGAAGGCAGGCAAGCTACGGCCCCTCGTCGCTGCTCTTCTACCGCGAGCCTCTGAACGTGGTGAAGGCGGAGGGCAACCGCATCCTGACGGCCGACGGCCGCAGCTATGTCGATTTCTACAACAATGTCGCCTCGGTCGGCCATTGCAATCCCCGGGTCGCCGATGCCGTCCACGCGCAGATGCTGACGGCGAACAGCCACTCACGCTACCTCTACGACATCTGCGAGACCTATTCGGAACGGCTGCTCACCACGTTCCCGGCGCCGCTCGCCCATGTCACCTTCACCTGCACCGGCAGCGAGGCGAACGATCTGGCGCTCCGGATCGCCCGCAGCGTCACCGGCGGCCATGGCGTCGTCGTCACCCGCGGCGCCTATCACGGCAACACCGCCGCCGTCACCGAGGTCTCGCCGTCCTCCTACAAGCGCGGCCTGCCGCCGGCTTTCGTGAAACTTGTCGAACCGCCGTCGCGAGAGGCCTATGGCGACGACATCGCCGGCGGCTTCACCGCGGCCGTCGACGGCGCGATCGCCGAACTCAAGGCGGAAGGCCACGGCTTCGCAGCCCTTCTTGTCGACAGCATCTTCTCCAGCGACGGCGTCTTCGCCGAACCGGCCGGGTTCCTGAAGGGCGCGGTGGATGCGACGCGCGCGGGAGGCGGCCTCGTCATCGCCGACGAGGTGCAGCCGGGCTTTGCCCGCACCGGCGACGGCATGTGGGGCTTCCTGCGCCACAGCGTCGTGCCCGACATCGTCACCATGGGCAAGCCGATGGGCAACGGTTTCCCGATCGGCGGCGTGGTCACCCGGCCGGGCCTGCTCGTCGAATTGCAGGAGCAGTTCGGCTATTTCAACACCTTTGGCGGAACGCCGGCCGCCGCTGCCGCCGGCCTTGCCGTGCTCGACGCCATCGAGGCGGACGGGCTGATGGAGAATGCCCGCGTCACCGGCGCCTATCTGAGGGAGCGGCTCCAGGAGATGGCGGCCTCCCTCCCGGTGCTTTCCGGGGTGCGCGGCGCCGGCCTCTATCTCGGCGTCAGCATCACGGTGCCGAAGGAGAAATGGCGCGGCAACACCGATCCGGTGAGCGCCATCGTCAACGGGCTGAAGGACGAGGGCGTGCTGATCGGCGTGGCCGGCCTTGCCGCCGACGTCCTGAAGATCCGGCCGCCGCTGGTGGCGGGCAAGGCCGATGCGGATACGCTCGCCGAACGCCTCGAAACCGTGCTGGCGCGCCTCGGGCTCGCCGGCTGACCTTGTCCGAAACAGGAAGACCCCGATGGATCCCAGGGATGTCAGGAACGCGGCCGATGCCCGTGCGATTGTCGGCGAGCGCGGCCTCAGCCATGTCAAGGTGGCGATCGTCGATCTCGACGGCGTCATGCGCGGCAAATACATCTCGCGGGAGAAGTTCTTCTCCGCGCTCGAGAGCGGCTTCAATTTCTGCGACGTGATCTTCGGCTGGGATTCGAACGACCAGCTCTATCCGAACGGCAAGTTCACCGGCTGGCACACCGCCTTCCCGGACGCCCTCGTCCATGTCGTGCCGGAAAGCTGCCGCAACGTGCCCGAGGAAGGCGAGATGCTGTTTTTCCTCGGCGAATTCCAGGGGCGGGCCGCCGACGTCTGCCCGCGCACCCTGCTGAAGCGCACCGTGGCGCGCGCCGCCGGGCTGGGATTTTCCGCCTCGATTGCCGCCGAATTCGAGTTCTTCGTCTTCGACGAGACCCCGCACTCGGTGCGCCAGAAGAGTTACAAGGGCCTGACCAACATCACGCCCGGCTTCTTCGGCTATTCGATGCTGCGTTCCTCGGTCGAGGCCGAATTCTACCACGATCTCCTGGCGATGTGCGAGGCGATGGACATTCCGATCGAGGGCCTGCACACGGAGACCGGGCCCGGCGTGCTCGAGGCCGCGATCGAGCATACCGAGGCGATGGACGCCGCCGACCGCGCCGCGATCTTCAAGACCTTCTCCAAGGTGATGGCCGAGCGGCGCGGCAAGATGATCACCTTCATGGCCAAGTGGTCGAACGACTGGCCCGGCCAGTCCGGCCATCTGCACCTGTCGCTGAAGGGCCGGGACGGCACGCCGGTCTTTTACGACGAGGGCAAGCCGCACGGCATGTCCGACACGATGCGCTGGTTCGTCGGCGGCCAGCAGGCGCTGATGCCGGAGCTCATCGCCATGGTCGCCTCGACCGTCAACAGCTATTCGCGCCTCATTCCCGGCTTCTGGGCGCCGACGGACGCGACCTGGGGCGTGGAGAACCGCACCTGCGCGCTGCGCGTCATTCCCGGCTCGCCGAAGAGCCAGCGCGTCGAATACCGCGTGGCCGCCGCTGACATCAATCCCTACCTCGCCATGGCCGCGGCGCTCGGCTCCGGCCTCTGGGGCATCGAGAACCGCATCGAGCCGGACGCGCCGATCGCCACCAATGCCTATGACATGGCGCATGCGCCGGAGCGGCAATTGCCGCGCACGCTGAGCGCGGCCGCCGACCGGCTGGAGGCGAGCGCGGCGGCGAAGGCGCTGTTCGGCGAGATCTTCATCGAGCATTACGCCATGACGCGGCGCTGGGAGGACCAGGAATTCCGCCGCGCCATCACCGACTGGGAACTGGCGCGCTATTTCGAGATCATTTGACGGATCCGGCGATGACGACGACTGGCTGTTCCCCGCTGCGCACATTGCGACGAGAGACGCCGGAGACGCCGCCGTGCGCGATCCCGATGCTTCCCCGTTCCACCTGATATCCTTTCGAAAGACGAGCCCATGACCGATTTCCTCACCGCCTCCTGGAGCTACCCCACCCGCGTCCTCACCGGCGTCGGATCGATCCGGACGCTGCCGCAGGTGACCCGCGATGCCGGCATCGCCAATCCTCTCGTCGTCACCGATCGCGGCCTGAAGGACGCGCCGATGATCGCCAACGTGATGGCGCTGCTTTCGCAGGCCGGCATCGCCGGCGCGCTGTTCTCCGACGTGCAGGGCAACCCGACCGGCGACAATCTCGATGCGGGTGTCGCCGCCTACAGGGCCGGCGGCCATGACGGCATCGTCGCCGTCGGCGGCGGCTCGGCGCTCGACATCGGCAAGGGCATCGCCCTCATGCACGGCCAGACGCGGCCGGTCTGGGATTTCGAGGACATCGGCGACTGGTGGACGCGGGCGGACGCCAGCCTGATCTCGCCGATCATCGCCGTGCCGACCACGGCCGGCACCGGCTCCGAGGTCGGCCGCGCCGGCGTCATCACCAATCTGGCGACGCATGAGAAGAAGATCATCTTCCATCCGCTGATGCTGCCGAAGGTCGCGATCGAGGACCCGGAGCTTTCCGTCGGCCTGCCGCCGCTTCTGACCGCCGGCGCCGGGATGGACGCGCTCGCTCATTGCTTCGAGGCCTTCTGCGTCGACAGCTTCCACCCGATCGCTGACGGCATCGCGCTCGAGGGCCTGCGCATCATCGACATCCACCTGCCGCGCGCGGTGAAGAACGGCGCCGATCTCGAGGCCCGCGCCTATATGCTCGCCGCCGCCTCGATGGGCGCGGCCGCCTTCCAGAAGGGTCTCGGCGCCATCCACTCCGTCTCCCATCCGGTCGGCGCCCGGTTCAATTCGCATCACGGGCTGACCAACGGCGTGCTCTTCCCCTATGTCATCGTCGCCAACCGGCCGGCGATCGAGGAGAAGCTGGAACGGGTCGCCCGAACGCTGGGCCTCACCGGCGGTTTCGACGCCGTGCTCACATGGATCGTCGATCTGCGCGCCGAGATCGGCGTGCCGCACACCCTGGCCGATCTCGGCGTCGGCCATGGCGATGTCGAGGGGATCGCGGCCGATGCGGTCAACGACCCGACCGCCGGCGCCAATCCGCGCCGCTTCACCGCCGAAGAGTTTGCCGTGCTGACCCGCGCGGCGATCGACGGCGATCTCTCGTTCAGGATCTGACGACCGGGGAGATCCGCCATGGCCGCACTGCGCCTGCTCGTCGTCGAGGGAAACGCCGCCGCCATGCGGCGGCTCTGCCGGAGCCTCTACGGCCTGACGCCGGGCGAGCGCTATGCAGAAGAACTGAGGCGCTTGCGTGCCGACGCCAGGGTCGACATCGTCGCGCCGGCCGACGACGCGACGCCGGCGCCGCTGCCGCTCGCCGCCTATGACGGCATCGCCATCACCGGATCGGCGCTCAACGCCTATCACGACGTGCCGGAGGTGCGCCGGCAGGTCGAGTTCGCCCGTGCGGTCTTTGCCGCCGGCACGCCCTTCTTCGGCTCCTGCTGGGGCCTGCAGATCGCGACCGTCGCCGCCGGCGGGCGCGTGGAACGGAACGACAGGGGCCGCGAGGTCGCCTATGCCCGCGACATCTGGCTGACGCCGGAGGGCGCGCGCCATCCGATGCATGCCGGCCGTCCGCCTGCCTTCAGCGCTCCGGCGATCCATGGCGACCATGTGACAGTGCTGCCCGAAGCCGCGATCGTGACTGCGGCAAACGGCGTCAGCCCGGTGCAGGCGGCCGAGATCCACTACGGCGGCGGGCTCTTCTGGGGGACGCAGTATCATCCGGAATACGCCCTGACCGACATTGCCGACGTGATCGCCCGCTACGGGCAGGTGCTGGTCGACGAGGGAAATTTCGAGACGCTCGACGGTCTTTCCGCCTATGTCGCGGAGCTGCGCCGCCTCGCCGCCGATCCGCGCCTGACGGCGATCGCCTGGCGCCTTGGCCTCGGCGCCGATATCCTCGACCCGATGGTGCGGCTGACCGAGATCGGCAACTGGCTGACGCATGCGGTCGAGACCCGCATCCACGAAAGGCGCTCCGCATGACTCCGCCGATCCGTGCCATCGTCAGCGATCTCGACGGCGTCGTCTATCGCGGCGAGACCGCCATTCCCGGCGCGGTCGAGACGATCGCCGACTGGGCGCGACGCGGCATTCCGTATGTCTTCGTCACCAACAATTCGGCGAAATCGGCAAAGGCCTTTGCCGACAAGCTGCGCCGCCTCGGCGTGGCGCTTTCGGATGCGCAGGTGCTGACCTCGACGGATGCGACGGCCGCCTATGTCGGCCGGCATTTCAGGGCGGGCATCGCCACCTATGTCATCGGCGAGGCAGCGCTCGTCGATGCGGTCACCGCGGCCGGCGCCAGCCTCGTCGATCACGAGCGCGCCGACCTGGTCGTGCTCGGCAGCGACTATGATTTCAATTTCCGCAAGATGTTTGTCGCCACGCGGGCGCTGCGGGCCGGGGCGGCGCTCGTCGTCACCAATCCGGACGTGATCGCCCCGCTCGAGGACGGGGTCGAGCCCTGTGTCGGCGCCTTTCTCGCGGCGCTGCTGGCGGCCGCGCCGGACGTCGTTCCGGCGATCGTCGGCAAGCCCTCGCCGCTGATGATCCTGGAGGCGCTCGAACGGCTCGGCACGCGGCCGGAGGAGACGATCATGGTCGGCGACCAGATCGCCACCGACATCATCGCCGGCCAGAGCGCGGGCCTGCGCTCCTATCTGGTCTCCACCGGCATCCCGAACCCGCATGCCTCGGTAAGGCCCGACGCCGAGATCGCCAGCCTGGCCGAGATCCCGGTCGGCTGACGGCGCCGGGAGAACGCCGCCGCTGCCTGAAACCGTCAGTCGTGACTGGAACGCGTCACAGAGATAAGCCCTGAAACACGAAGAGCCCGCCGCGGGAGGAGGTGCGGCGGGCTCTTCGAAAGGATCGAACGACGGCGAGGAGGAGGAGTGCCGTCGTTCCGGCAGGCTTCCCCTGGGAGGAGGAGTGGGGAGCCTGCGAGGCGACGTCTGCGGGAGGAGGTGCATGACGTCGCTGAAAGTGAATATAGGGCAGAATTCCTCCCGGACCAGTGATCGCTGCGCAGGACAGCAATGCAGGAATGGCGGCCCTGACGCGCACCGGGATGAGAGCCGCGAGCGACGCCCGAACGCACGCGCATCCGAACGGCTGCGGCCACTCTCCTGAAATCTGCAGTGGCGCGCCTTCAACGGTCGCTGGCGCCGTCCACGGCGCGCCCATGCACGGCGGATCGGCGCCGCCATGCGCCTACCCCGCTTGCAGACCACGGCCGGCGCGGGCCGCTCAAGGCCTCGGCAGCGCCTTCCCGGTCGAGGCCAGGAACAGGTGGACCTGCCGCGGATCGATCGTCACGTCGATCGTCTCGTCGACGCCGACCCTGGCGAAGGCGGGGATCTGGGCGGTGAAGGCCGCGTCGCCGGCCCGGCCGATCGCCAGCGTGTGCGGCCCGAGCGGCTCCAGGTCCTTGATCTTCAGCTTGACCGAAGGCGCCCCGGCAAGCCCGGTGTGTTCGGGGCGGATGCCGAGCGTGACCTTCTGGCCGACATGGGGTTCGAGCGCGGCGATCCTCTCCGGCGCCATCGGCACGACGAAGCCGTCGGCGCCGCGGAAGGCAAGGCCGTCGTGGCGCTCCAGCGTGCCGTCGACGAAATTCATGCTCGGCGCGCCGATGAAGGCGGCGACGAAGCGGTTCACCGGACGCTCGTAGAGCGTGATCGGATCGGCCGCCTGCTCGATCTGTCCCTTGTTCATCACGACGACGCGGTCGGCCATGGTCATCGCCTCGACCTGGTCGTGGGTGACGTAGACGATGGTGGTCTGCAGCCGCCGGTGCAGCGACTTGATCTCGGTGCGCATCTCGATGCGCAGCTTGGCGTCGAGGTTCGACAGCGGCTCGTCGAAGAGGAAGACGTCCGGCTGGCGCACGATCGCCCGGCCGATGGCGACGCGCTGGCGCTGGCCGCCGGACAGCGCGCTCGGTTTACGGGCCAGATAGTCGCCGAGATTGAGGATGCGCGCCGCTTCCGAGACCGAGCGTTCGATCTCCTCCTTCGACGTGCCGCGCACCTTCATGCCGTAGCCGATGTTCTCCGCCACCGTCATGTGCGGATAGAGCGCGTAGTTCTGGAACACCATCGAGCAGTTGCGAAGGCCCGGGCGAAGCTCGGTGACGTCGCGCTCGCCGATGCGGATCGTCCCGCTCGACGCGTTTTCGAGCCCTGCGATCATGCGCAGCGTCGTCGTCTTGCCGCAGCCGGACGGGCCGACGAGCACGACGAATTCCCGGTCGGCGATGGTGAGGTCGAGCGGCGGGATCACCGTGGCGGTGCCGAAGGATTTGGTGACCTGCTCCAAGCGGACCTGAGCCATGTGTTCCACCCTGTTTTAAGAAGACGGGAGCCCGCCCGGCACCGGTTGGCACGGACATCTCCCCGAGGTTTTCGTATCGACGCGGCACGACGGCCGCCGTGTTCCCGTCCCCGCGCCGGCGGCGCGGGGACGGGACGCAGAGCTTACTTCTCGGGCAGGCCCATCGAGGCGCGGTAGGCAGCGAGCTGCTTGTCGCGGCCGAACTCGTCGGTCAGCGCGTTCCACTGCTGGGCGACGCTGTCGAGGGCCGCCTGCGGCTCGACTTCACCGGCCAGCGCCTTCGACAGCTCGATCTCCAGGATCTCGGTATAGGAGAAATAGCCCGGCAGGCGCATGTCGAGGGCGATGTTCTCGGCCGTGACCGCGTATTTCTGCGCGCCGAGATATTCCTTCGCCTCGCGGTCGGTGAAGATCGTCGACCAGCGCTCGAGGTTGGTGGTGTGCGAGATGCGGTAGGGGTTGACGCCCGTGCCGCCCGTCACCGTCGCCTCGCCGGAGACATCCGGGCTCGTCAGGTACTTGACGAAATCCCAGGCCGCTTCCTGCTTGCCGGACGAGGCCGGAACCGCCGCCTGCCAGCCGCCGAAGGCCATGAACGAGGTCTGGACGACGTGATCCTGCTTGTCCCAGGTCTTGGTCTTGTAGTTCCAGATCTCGTCTGCGCCCGGAAGAGGTGCCGAACCGACGCTGCCGGCCACCTTCGACTGCTTCTTGTCGGCCGCGATCACGCCCGTGTCGCCCCAGCCGATCGATTCGGCCACCTGGCCGCCGGCGAAGGCCGCGTTGACCTCGCCGAAGGAGAAGTTGAGCGCGTTCGGCGGTGCCAGCTTCGAGGCGCGGATATATTCCTCGAGGCCGCGCACCCAGGCCGGGTTGTTGACCTGCGCGTCCATCGTGTCCGGATCGAAGAACATGGCGCCGGGATTGGCCGGATGGCTGGCATAGCCCGCCACGTGGCTGAACAGGAACCAGAACTGCTGGCCGCCGCGGCGGAAGGCTTCCGCCGTGCCCCAGAGGTTGTTGGCCGGCTGGTTGAAGAACTCGGCGATGTCGAGATATTCCTTCCAGGTCTTCGCCGGGGCGAGATCGTAGCCGTATTTTTCCTTGAACGCCTTCTGGTTGTCGGCGTTCTCGAAGAGGTCGATCCGGTAGGAATAGGTATGGGCGTCGCCGTCCATCGTCTGCGACAGGATCTTGCCCTTCCAGACCATCAGCTGCTCGCGATAGACGGGGGCGACGTCCTCCCAGTCCGCTCCCTCGCGCATCGCCGCCGGCATTTCGGTCAGATAGTCGGTGAAGTCCGGCGCCCAGGCGGGCGGGAAGGTCACGACGTCGAACGTGTCCTCGCCGGCGCTCAGCGCCGTGACGATCTTCGGATAGAGCTCCGACCAGGGGAATTCGACCACGGCGACCTTGCCGCAGGTCTTCTTCTCCCAGCCGGCGGCGGCCTTCTGCAGCGCCGAGGCGATATAGGGGCCGGTTTGGGCTGCGGCCGTCACGGTGACGCCGGTATAGTCCGGCTCGCAGGCGAGCGCGGCCGAGCCGCCTCCAAGGGCCAGAAGCAGGGTCGCGGTCGAGGCAAGCAGTCTTCGTTTCATGGTTTCCTCCCAGTTGAAATCGAACTTACGAAAAGCGGTCGTTTATTTTATCGCTCCCAGAAGCAGGCCGGACCGCATCAGCCGGCTGAGCAGCCCGGCCATCACCACCATCGGCACGATGGCGACGAGGGCGGCGGCGGAGATCGACCACCATTCGTCGCCGCGCTGGCTGTTCTGGCCGGCGACGAGGATCGGCAGCGTCTGCCATTTCGAGGTCGTGAGGAAGAGCGCGAAGAGGAACTCGTTCCAGACGAAGGCGAGCGTGATCATGAAGGTGGCGATGAGACCGGGTTTCGACATCGGCAGGACGATGCCGAAGAAGATCCGCCAGGTCGGCACGTTGTCGACCATCGCTGCCTCCTCCACCTCGACGGGCAGCGCCTCGAAGAAGTCGCGCATCAGCCAGATGACGATCGGCAGCGAGAAGGCGACATAGGCGAAGGTGAGGCCGACATAGGTGTCGACCAGCTTGAAGCCCATCTTGCCGATCTCGGTATACATCAGGAACAGCGCGAAGGCGGTGACGATTGGCGGGAACATGCGCTGGCTGACGAACCAGAAGACGATGTCGGCATTGCCGAGCTCAGGACCCGGCAGGCGCACCCGGCTCGATCCGATCGACAGCAGCAGCGCGAGAAGGAAGGCGTAGATCAGCGACAGGCCCTGGCCGAGACCGAGGAGGTTGCGGAAGGCGAGGAAGCCGCCGATGGCGACGACGGCGAAGAGGACGCCGCTCATCAGCTTCACGCGGAAGGTGAAGCGTACCAACGCATAGGCCGCCATCGCGCCGATGAGCGTCGCCAGCACCGAGGCGGAAAGGCCGATCACCGTCGAGGAGATGAACGTATTGAAGAACTGGCCGCGCTGGCCGGAGAAGAGTTCCCGCCAGGCCGTCAGCGTCGGCTCGAAATCGACGAAGGGGATATAGGTCGGTCCGCCGACGACGCCGATCGGGCTCTTGAACGAGGTGACGGCGACCCAGTAGAGCGGGAAGAGCGTGAAGGCGAGCCAGAGCATGCAGCCGGCAAAGGCGATCCAGCGGCGGCTTCCGGTATAGGTGCGGATGCCGCTCATCTGTGCTTCTCCAGATAGGGTTTCAGGATGGCGAGATAGACGAGGCCGATGACGGTGATGACGATGAGGAACAGGAAGGACAGGGCCGACGTGTAACCGAGGTTGAACTTCTTGAAGCCCTCCTGGTAGGCGAAGAGGGTCAGCGTTTCCGTCGAGACGCCGGGGCCGCCGCCGGTCATGACGAAGACGGTGTCGATGATCTTGTAGCTCTCGATCAGGCGGATGAAGACGACGGCGACGGAGATCGGCAGCATCATCGGGAAGGTGATGTCGCGGAACTGCTGCCAGGCGCTGGCGTTTTCGAGCGCGGCCGCCTCGTAGACGTCGTCGGGCAGCGTCTGCAGGCCGGCGAGCAGCATCAGGATGACGAAGGGCGTCCACTGCCAGATCTCGACGACGATGATCGAGCCGAGCGCCCAGCTCGTCTGGGTGAGGAAGGGCAGGTTCGGGAAGCCGACGAGCGTCATGAATTCGTTGAGCGGCCCCATCGTCGGGTTCAGCACCTGGCGCGCGACGAGGGCGACGGCGACCGGGGCGACCAGCATCGGCAGGAGGAAGCCGACGCGGAACACGCCCTCGCCCGGCACGCGGGCGTTGAGCGCCAGCGCCACGGCGAAACCGATGACATACTGGAAGGCGACGGCGGTGAAGGCGATCAGCGTCGTCGTTCCCGTCACATGCCAGAAACGCGGATTCTGCAGGAGCGACACGTAGTTGTCGAAGCCGACGAAGCGCGGCGGCATCGGCGGGACGAGCCGCATGCTCATGAAGCTCGATGTCAGCGAATAGACCAGCGGGAAGATCGAGATGACCAGCACGATCAGCAGCGCCGGCCAGATGAAAAAGTGTTTGACCGGATCGTTGCGGGTCATGCGGCACCTTTTTCCCGCAGCAGCGCCTCGATCTCGGCGAGCGCCGGCATCGCCGGCGCGGTGCCGCGGCGCGTCACGGCGATGCCGGCGGTGGCGCAGCCGAAGCGCACCGCCTCGACCGGCTCCATGCCGCGCGACAGCGCCGCCGCGAAACCCCCGACGAAGGCGTCGCCGGCACCCGTCGTGTCGATCACCGCGCCGGCCGAAAGGGCGGGAACGTGAACCGAGCGGCTGGCCGTATGATAGAGCACGCCCCGGCCGCCGAGCGTGATCAGCGCTGTCGCGACACCCTTGGCGAGAAACGCGTCGCCGGCCCGGCGCGCGGCGTCGATCGTGTCGAGCGGGAAGCCGACAAGGGCGGCGGCTTCGGTTTCGTTCGGCACGATATAGTCGCAGAGCGGATAGATCGTCCCGGGAAAAGCCTCGGCGGGCGCCGGATTGAAGACGGTGGTGACACCGGCCTCGCGCGCGATGGCCAGCGCCCGCAAGGCGGCGTCTGCGGGCTGTTCGAGCTGGGTGACGAAGACGGAAGAGGCCTCGATCGTCGCCCGCGCCTCCTCGACATCCGCCTCACCGATGGTGCCAGCCGCGCCCGGATAGACGATGATGGCATTGTCGCCGTTCTCGTCGTTGACATAGATGAAGGCGGCGCCGGTCGGCATGTCGTCCATGACGACGACCTTCGGCGTCACGCCGGCCTCGGCATAGGTCTTCAGCGCCATGTCGCCGAAGGTGTCGCGGCCGAGCTTGGAGATGAACGACACCTTCGCGCCGGCGCGGGCGGCGGCCACCGCCTGGTTCGAGCCCTTGCCGCCCGGCCCGACCGAGAAGCCGCTGCCGGTGATGGTCTCGCCGACCTTCGGCATGCGCCTGGCGAGATAGGCCGTGTCGGCAACGAAAATGCCGAGGATCGATACGCCTGCCTTCATTGTCTTTCCTCCTCCCCTGCCCCTGCCGTCAGCCCCTTGGGGGAATGACGCCCTTCGTCAGGATGAAGCAGCCGTAGAACCGGTTCTCGCCGGTGGTGATGACGGCATAGGCCTTCTTCGCTTCCTCGTAGAAGGCGAAACGCTCGATGCCGTACATCGGCGCCGGCGCGCCCTCGGCCGCATCGATCTCCGCCTGGACCTCGCGCTGGACGTCCGGGATCTCCTCCGGCGCGCCCATGATCTCCATCCGTCCGACGGAAGGCTGCAGCGGCGTGTCGAGCGGGAAGACGGAGAGCACCGCGTTGAAGGCGCGCGCGGCCGAGACGTTGTCGATGCGCAGCAGCCTGCCGAGCACCGTCTGCCTCGCGATCGAATCGGACGGGAAATTGGTGTCGGCGATCACCAGCCGGTCGCCATGGCCCATGGCGCGCAGCGCATGCAGCACGTCGGCGTTGAGCGCGGGGTCGATATTCTTCAGCACGGGCAATCCTCCTCGTCATGCGCGGCAGGTGCCGGTCGGGCACCCGTCTCAGAAACCGCGCGTCCATTGCGGCCTCATCTATCGCACCGCTTCCCTCCCCCGGGAAGCGGCACCGGTCATTCGCCGTAGGGAATCCAGATGTTCTTCACGTCGGTCGCCTGGCGCAGGAACAGCGGTCCTTCCGCTTGGGCGGGATTGGCCCAGTCGATCACCTTGCCGTTGTCGACGAAGGTGCGCTTGAGATTGGTGACCGAAAGCCGCTCGACGGTCGCCGAGAGCTCCGCCGACCCGAAGGCCCAGACGGCATCGACGTCGTTGTGGGCGGCGAGCGTCTTCGCCAGTTCCAGCGCGTCGCCGGTGACGATGTTGACGACGCCAGCCGGCACGTCCGAGGTCTCGAGCACCGAATAGAGATCGGTCGCGGCCAGCGGATAGGCTTCGCTCGGGATCGCCACCACCCGGTTGCCGGTGGCGATCAGCGGCGCCACCAGGCTGACGAAGCCGAGCAGCGGCGCTTCCGGCGGGCAGATGACGCCGGCGACGCCGATCGGCTCGGGCATGGCGAGCGCCACGCCGCGCAGCGGCGGTGTGTGGACGCTGCCCTCGTATTTGTCGGCCCAGGCGCCATAGGTGAAGAGCCGCGCGATCGACGCATCGACCTCGCCTGCCGCAGCCGACGCCGAAGCGCCCGTCATCGCCGCGATCCGCGCGGCAAATTCCCCCGCACGACCGCTCAGGTTTTCCGCGATATAGTAAAGGATCTGCGCCCTGTTGTGGGCGCTCGCCGACGACCAGCCGGCCGCCCCGCGCGCGGCGACGACGGCGTTGCGGATGTCCTTGCGGTTGCCCTCGCCGACCTCGCCGATCACCCGTCCCTTGGCCGAGACGACGGGACGGGAATAATTGCCGTCCGGGCGCGCCTGCTTACCGCCGATGAAGAGCTTGGCGGTGCGGTCGAGCGCCGGCATGGCGAAATCGCCACCGGTTTCCTTCGCAGCCGGAACCGGGCCTGCGGCGCGGTTCTTCCGCCCGGCCCAGGCCTTCGGCTTCAGATATTCGTAGGCGCCTTCCCTGCCGCCCTCGCGGCCGAAGCCCGATTCCTTCTTGCCGCCGAAGCCCACGGCGGCGTCGAAAAGATTGGTCGCGTTCACCCAGACGACGCCGGCGGCGAGCTTGGCGGCGACATTCAGCGCCAGCCCGATCGTCTCGCTCCAGACGCTGGCGGCAAGCCCATAACGCGTGTGGTTGGCAAGCTGGATCGCCTCTTCCGGCGTGCGGAAGGTCATCGACACCGCGACCGGCCCGAAAATCTCCTCGACGGCGACCGTCGCGGTCGGCTGGACGCCGGAGAGCAGCGTCGGCGGATAGAAGCTGCCGCCCGCGGGCATGGCGATCTTCGCCTGGTGCAGGGTCGCGCCCTCGGCGACGCCCTTCTCGACCAGCGCCGCGATCCGCTTCAGTTGCACCGGGGCGACGATTGCGCCCATGTCGATCGCCTTGTCGAGCGGCGGGCCGACGCGAAGCGTCTCCATGCGGCGCTTCAGGCGCTGGTGGAAGGTGGCGGCGATGCCCTCCTGCACGAGGATGCGCGATCCGGCGCAGCAGACCTGGCCCTGGTTGAACCAGATCGCGTCGACGACGCCTTCGATCGCGCCGTCGATATCGGCGTCGTCGAAGACGATGAAGGGCGACTTGCCGCCGAGTTCCAGCGTCACCGACTTGCCCGCCCCGGCGGTTTTCTCGCGGATCAGGCGGCCGACCTCGGTCGAGCCGGTGAAGGCGATCTTGTCGATGTCCCGGTGCTCGACGATCAGCGCGCCGGTGTCGCCCTCGCCGGTGACGACGTTGAGCACGCCCGCCGGAAGCCCGGCGGCGGCGGCGAGCTCGGCGAAGAGCAGCGCGGTCAGCGAGGTGAACTCGGCCGGCTTCAGCACGACCGTGTTGCCGAGCGCCAGCGCCGGCGCCACCTTCCAGGCGAGCATCAGGAAGGGAAAGTTCCACGGGATGATCTGGCCGACGACGCCGACCGGATCCTGGTCGGCGAATTCGCTCTCCTGGAGCTGCGCCCAGCCGGCATGGTGGTAGAAGTGGCGCGCGGCGAGCGGGATGTCGATGTCGCGCGTCTCGCGGATCGGCTTGCCGTTGTCGATCGCCTCGACGACGGCGATCAGGCGGCCGTGGCGCTGGATCATCCGCGCCAGGGCATAGAGATGGCGGGCGCGGGCGTGGCCCGGAAGCTTCGCCCAGGCCCCTTGCGCCTTGCGGGCGGCTGCGACCGCCGCATCGACGTCGGCAGCGTCGCCGGCGGCGAGCCGCGCCAGCGCCTTGCCGGTCGCGGGTTCGAAGGTTTCGAAGGTCCGGCCGGAGGCGGGCTTGACGAAGCGGCCGCCGATGAAATGGCCGAATTCACCGGAATGGCGCGCAAGCCAGTCGCGGGCCTCGGTGTCGGCTTCGGGGGCGGGTCCGTAGGACATGTCGTCGAAATACTTCGCTACATTGCTCTGGGCAGGCATGGCGTTATCCGATCGGGTGTCTGTTGAAGGCCGAGTAGGCGCCGGAGACGTGGTGCTCGAGCTGGCGCTCGATGTCGGCGAGAAGGCTCGACGCGCCGATGCGGAACAGGTCCGGCTCCAGCCATTCGCGCCCCAGCTCCTCCTTCATCAGAAACTGGTAGTTGAGGATGTCCTTGGCGAGCGAGATGCCGCCGGCGGGCTTGTAGCCGACCTTGAAGCCGGTGCGCTCCTCATAGGCGCGGATGGCGCGCAGCATGGTCAGCGTCACGGCGAGCGTCGCGTTGACGCCCTCCTTGCCGGTCGAGGTCTTGATGAAATCCGCGCCCGCCATCATGCAGACGAGCGAGGCGCGCGCGACGTTGCGCAGCGTCTTCAGGTCGCCGGTGCCGAGGATCGCCTTGACATGGGCCTCGCCGCAGGCGGCGCGATAGTCGCGCATCTCTTCGTAGAGCGCCTGCCAGTTGCCGGTCAGCACATGTTCGCGGGTGATGACGATGTCGATCTCCTGCGCGCCGTCGGCGACGGAAGCCTCGATCTCCTTGACCTTGAGATGATGCGGCGACAGGCCGGCCGGAAAGCCGGTGGAGACGGCGGCGACCGGGATGCCGGACGTGCCGAGCGCCTCGACGGCGGTCGCGACATAACGATGATAGACGCAGATGGCGCCGGTGGTGATCCGCCGCCCGCCCATGCCGAGCGCGTCGAGGATGTCGGGACGCACCGGCGTGATCGCCTTGGCGCAGAGGCGCTTGACGCGCTCCGGCGTGTCGTCGCTGTTGAGCGTCGTCAGGTCGATGCAGGTGACCGCCTTGAGCAGCCAGGCGGCCTGCGCGTCCTTCTTCACCGTGCGCCGGCCGGGCAGCGTCGCGACGCGCCGTTCGGTCGCCGAGAGGTTGACGCGCACATCGGCGATCCAGCCAAGGTCGAGATCCATGCCGGCGTTGCGCGCGGGCTTATTGGCATGGGCAACGCCATGCCCGGAGACCGGGCGTACGGCGTCCTGCGCCGCAACGGCTGCGGAAAGCTCCATCTTGCTCCTCCCACCCGACGCCGCATCATGCGACGTCTTGTGATTTTTGTATCAGAATTTTTGTGACAATTTCATCATTTCCGACGAGCGTCAAGGGGAAGCCGCATCGTCGCGCGGAAATTCTGCGGCAGGATCACGACGGCACGGACATTGGCCCGGCCTCCGTGACGAGAACGTCGAACCGGGACAGTTCGCCGAAGAAGGCCGGCTTCAGCTTGCCGATCTTGCTGCTGTCGAAGACCAGGACGCGCTTCTTCGCCTGGGCGAGCACCTGCCGCTTGATCTCGGCCTCGTGGAAATGCATGCAGGTGGCGCCCCGCTCGAAATCGACGCCGGCCGCCGACAGGAAGGCGACATTGATGCCGAGCGAGCGCAGCGTCGCCATCCCCGCCGGACCGGAGAAGGAGGCGGAGGCCGGATGGTAGACGCCGCCGAGCATGACGAGGCGGATCTCGGGCTTGCGCGACAGTTTCTCGGCGATGTTGAGCGCGTAGCAGATCGCCGTGACCGGCAGAGTGTCCGGTATGAAATCAACGAGATGGTCGAGCGTCGTGCCGCAGTCGATGAAGATCGTGTCCTCCGGCCGGATCATGGCGGCGGCGGCGGCGCAGGCCTCGCGCTTGGCGGTCGCATGCGAATCGGCCGCCTTTGCCAGCTCGTAGGTCGATTCCCCCTCGACATCGGCGGCCTGGACGATGTGGCCGCCGACATAGCCGAACAGATCCGGGTTCTCGCCGACGTCCCGCCGCACCGTCATTTCCGACACGTCGAGAAGAGCGGCGGCGTCGCGGATGTGAAGGAACTTGCGCTGCGCCACGGTGTCGGCGAGCTTCAGGACGCGTTCCCGCTTGCGGATGGTCATTCAGGCGGCTCCGCCGGCGAAGCCCCGCAAGGCGGGGTTCGGTTTTGTGATGATTGTCACAAGATAACACGACCGCTGCGCGAATCTCAACGTCTCTTTGTCGGCGGGAAACGGTTTTGCGCCCGAGATGACGCGACATGCGGGACGGAACCGGCACGGGAATCCTCTCGCGCGAACCCGTTGGACGGGGCCGCGTCCTGCTGGGATGCATCGTTCAGGAAACCCGCAGATCGGCGGAAAGGCACGCGGCGGACGGCAGCGGCCCCGCCGCCTCATCCTGCGTCAGGCAAGGCGGGCGGGAATGGTCTCGCCCATCACCGCGAGGATCTCGGCGACGAGGGCCGGGCTGCCGGCGATCATCGGGCCGCCGCCGGTCAGCGACCGGCCACCGGCGAGATAGTCGGTCAGCGCCCCGCCCGCCTCGCGGATCAGCGCCAGACCCGCGACCGCGTCCCAGGGCAGCATGTGGCCCTCGGCATAGGCGTCGACCCGGCCGGCGGCGACATAGGCGAGCATCAGCGCGCCGGCGCCGACCTGGCGGAAGCCCGCCCCGCGCGACAGGAGCCGGTTGAGGCCGAGGGTGAAGGCGTCGACATCGACGCGGCGGTTGTGGCCGACGCCGATGGCCGCCTGGTCGAGCGCGGCAATCGCGGTGACGGAGATCGGAGTGCCGTTCATCGTCGCGCCGAGGCCGGCGGCGGCGGCAAACGTCTCGCCGCGCACCGGATCGTGGATGACGCCGACAACCGGCGCGCCGCCGGCCCAGAGCCCGATCGAGACGCACCAGTTGTGCGCGCCCTTGAGGAAATTGGTCGTCCCGTCGAGCGGGTCGACGCACCAGACGGCCGCCGCCGCCTCAGGGCCGGAGAGGCCGGTCTCCTCGCCGAGGAAGCCGTCCTGCGGAAACGCGGGGCGCAGGATTGCGGCGATGATGTCTTCCGCCTCGCGGTCGGCCTGGGAAACGAAATCGTTGACGCCCTTCTGGTCGATCACCAGCCGGTCGCGCCGGGCGTAATGGGCGAGAAGGGCATCGCCCGCCGCCGTCGCCGCCGCTTTCGCGGTGGCAAGCCGTTGCGCGAGGCCGTCGCGGTCGAGCGCAGGGATCCTGTCCGTCGAGGGCATGGCAGACCTTTCGATGGGGACGGCGCGCCGCCCCGGGGCATGGTTCAATAGCGTGTCAGCGCCGTCACGTCGGAGGTGCGCTCCAGCCCCTCGATTGCGCGGCCGAAATTGCGCACGGCATAGAGCGAATAGAGCACGTCGATCACCTGGAGCTGTGCGATCTTCGAGACCATGGATTCGTGGTATTCGGCGGGTCCGATGACGCCGGTGACGGTCGGGGTGAACAGGCAGATGTCGGCGTGGCGGACGATCGGCGAATCGGGAAAGGAGGTGATGGCGAGCGTCGTCGTCCCTTGCGCCTTGGCCTGGCGCAGGCTGTCGACGGTCGAGATGCTGCGGCCGGAATTGGAGACGCCGACGGCAAGCGATTTCGGCCCGAGCGTTGAGATGGAGAATTTCCGGATGCCGAGGTCGCGGAAGAAGAGGCAGCGCTTGCCGACGCGCATGAAGCGCAGCAGCGCGTTCTCGACACAGAGAAGCGAGGCGCCCATGGCGAAGAAGCCGAGCACGTCCGCCTCCTCGATGGCAAGAACAGCCTTTTCCAGCGCCTCGGCCGGCAGGCCGGCCCGGGTGTCGGCGACCGTCATCGCATAGCGTGCCGCCACTTTCGACAGGACCGAGGCGGTGTCGTCCTGGTCGGTGATGTCCTCGTAGACGTGGCGGTCGGTGATCGGCGGCGTGCTCGAGCTTCCCTGCGACAGTTCCTCGGCGATCAGGATCTTGAAATGCTGGAAGCTCTGCACCTCGATCTCGCGCACGAAGCGGGTGACGGTCGATTCCGACACCTCGCATTGCAAGGCGAGATCCTTGATCGAGATCGCCTTGATCTCGTCGGGCGCCTTCAGGACCCGGTCGGCGATCCGCCGGAGGGCAGGGTTCATATAGCCCGCCTTCCAGCGAATCCGCGTCAGGATCCCCTGCCTGTTGTCCGTGGCGATCTCGTCCATGTCGTGGTCCTCTGCATGCCGATGTGCAATTCTATAGCTTGCAGGATGGTCGAAAAGGAATTCTTTTTTCTACCAGACGCGCGTGCCGGCGATGGCCGCCGCACGCGCCGCCTGCATCAGCTGCAGGGCGGTGCGCGCCGCCTCCACCGCGTTGTCGAAGGCCGGGCGCCAGAGGCGCACGCCGCCGACGAGATCCGGCCCGAGCACCTTGGAGGAGAAGCTTTCCACGGTGATATCGCCCGTGTAGCCGACGGATTCCAGCGCGCGAAAATAGCCGACGAGGTCGAAATGGCCGCCGCCGAGCACGCCGCGATTGCTGTCGGCGACATGGGCATAGCCGAGCAGCCCGGCATTGCGATGGATGGCGGCGGTGACGTCGCCTTCCTCGATGTTCATGTGGAACGTGTCCATATGGATGAACATGTTCGCGGCACCGGCATCGCGGATCATCGCCGCCGCCTGGTCGAGCGTGTTGATCATGAAGCTCTCGTAACGGTTCACCGCCTCGAGGCCGAGGCGCAGGCCGAGTTCGCCGGCGCGGCGATCGAGACGGCCGAGCTTCTCGGCGACGCGCGCCCATTGCGCCGGGGTCTGCGGCGCGCCGTAGGAATGGAAGGCGGCATAGACGATGCCGCTCAGCGCCGGGGCCTCGAGCTGCGAGGCGATCTCGAGGCAGCGCGCCACCGTCGCCTCGCCGCGCGCCGCGATTTCGGGATCGTCGGAGGCGATGTCCGTGTCCGGCCCGAGCGCCATGCCGAGGCGCAGGCCGATGCCGGCCTCCTTCACCGCGTCCGCCGTCGCCCTGACGTCGAGGCGGGCCGGATCGAAGATCAGCACCTCGATCAGGTCGTAGCCGATCTCGCGGGCCGCCATGCAGGCGGAACGCGCGCTCGCCGGATTCCAGTCGTCGGTGAAGACGAGACTGTGGACGCCGAATTGGCCGGACATGGTTTCCTCCCCTGTCGTGTTGTCGTTCAGCCGAAGATCGAGCGGATCGTGCCGCCGTCGGCGCGGTGGCAGACGCCGTTCATCGCCGTGTTCGTCATCAGCTGGATGACACCGCGGCCGTGCATGGCCGGATCGATCAGCGTCTGGGTCAGGTTCGACGGCTGGACGTCGCGGTAAAAGTCGCGCAGCGCCTCCTCGACCGTCTTGCCCTGTTCCTTCGCCAGCCCCTCGAAATAGCCGGCGACGGATTCGGTCGCCGTCGTTCCGGGCATGTAGCTGTTGACCCGCACCTTGGTGCCGCGCGTCAGCTCCGCGAGCGACCGGCTGAGGCCGAGCATCGCCGTCTTGGTGACCGAGTAGGGCACCATGTTGCCGATCGATCGGATGCCGGCTTCCGAGGAGATGAAGGCGACGCTGCCCTCGTTGCGCGCGAGCATGTCCTTCATCAGGAGGCGGGTGATGCGCACCGCCGTCATGATGTTGTGGTTGAAATACTCCATCCAGCGCGCGTCGGAGACCTCGAAGAAGTCGTTGACGTCGAAGACGCCGATATTGTTGACGAGGAAGGCGACCGGTCCGAGCGCAGCCGCCTCCTTCGCCAGCGTCTCCGCCCCTTGCGCCGTCAGGAGGTCGGCGACGACGCCATAGGCATTGGCCCCGATCGCGGCGGCGGCCGCGTCGAGCTTCGCCTTGTCGCGGCCATTGATGACGACGACGGCGCCCTCCTCATGGAAGGTCTTTGCGATGGCATGGCCGATGCCGGTCGCGCCCCCGGTGACGATGACGACTTTTCCCTTGACCCCGAAATCCATGGTTCCATTCCTCGATGTTGCGACGCGGCCTTCTGCCGGGCGCTATTGGGCAAGCACTTTCAACAGGTTGTCGACGGCGACACGGGTGGCGCGCTCGACGCTTTCGTCGGTGAGGCCGCCGGCATGCGGCATCAGGATGACGCGCTCGTGCGAAAGCAGCGCCGAGGGCGGCGGCGGCTCGGCGACGAAGACGTCCGTCGCCAGCGCCTGGACCCGGCCGCTGTCGAGGCCTTCGAGCATGGCGCCCTCATCGATGAGTTCGGCGCGCGCGGTGTTGACCACGACGACGCCGGGCCGCAGCGTCGCGATCGCGCCTGCGTCGAGGATCGGACGCCCGGCCGGCGGGCAATGCAGCGAGACCGCGTCCGCCAGGCGAAGCGCTTCGGCAAGCGGCGCGAAGCGGAAGCCGGGACGGGCGAACGAATGGCCGGGATACGGATCGTAGCCGATCACCTCCATGCCGAGGCCGAGCGCCATGTCGACGACGTCGCGGCCGATCGCGCCGCAGCCGATCACGGCGAGGGTGCGCCCGCGCACCTCCCGGCCGATGCGGCGCTGCCAGTCGCCCTTCTTCAGATGGTCGTGCGACCAGGGGATGTGGCGGAAGCCGGCAAGCAGCAGCGCGATCGCCAGTTCCGCGACGCCGCGCGCATTGGCGCCGACGGCCCGCTCGACCGCGATGCCCCGCGTCTCGGCGGCCGCCACGTCGAGGTTGTCGACGCCGGTGCCGTTGCGGCTGATGACGCGCAGGCCCGTCGCCGCGTCGAGCACGCGGTTGCTGATCGGCTCGACGCCGGCAAGCCAGCCGACGCAGCCCGGCACCGTCCGGATCAGATCGTCCTCGGACGGCGTCCGTCCGGGGGCCGGATAGACGATCTCGAAGCCGCGCTCGACCAGCCGCGCCAACGCCGGATGGCCGGCGCCCGACAGCGATCGCGGCGTCACCGCGATGCGTCCGCCCATCACGCGCTCCAGCGCGGATTGTCGACGACGGTCGGCTTGCCGTCGCGCTCGACGATCAGCTTGCGGAACCCCTTGGTCTCGATCGTGCCGTAGTCGTGACCGGCATTGCCGGGGAAGGCGAAGAAGGTGACGAGCGGCTCGGTCGGATGGACGTTGATCGAGCGGTGCGCCCAGCGGCCGGGGACGTAGACCGCCTTGCCCGGCAGGAACTCGCGCCATTCGGTGTCGCCCTCCGGCGTTTCCATCATCATGTAGCCGTGGCCGCGCAGGCAGTAGTAGATCTCCGCCGTGTCGATGATCGTGTGGAAATGGCCCTTGGTCATGTAATATTCGTCGCCGACCTTGCCGGGATAGGTGATCGACGTGCCGTAGGCGACGTCCTTTTCCGTCTCGGGCACGGCCATGTCGTAGAATTCGTAGACGAGGGGGTCGCCCGCCGAAAGCGTGGCCCGGAAGGCGGCCTCGTCGTGGAACATGCCCTTCATTTTTGACAGCGTGCGGCGGATCGGCTCGCGGGTCGAGCTCAGGCCGTTGTTCAGGTTGAATTCGTGCAGGCTCGGGAACATGATGGTCATCGGAGTGGCCCTTCCTTCAGGCGGTTGCGTCCCTGGCGATACGGCTGATCTCGTCGAAGGCCGGGCCCGCCATCGGGATGTCGATGGCGAAGACCTCGGCGATGACGCGGGTCCAGCCGTGGATGAAATAGACCCAGCCGTCATGGACGGTGAGGTTGCGGCTTTGCTGCTGCGCGCGCGCCTGGTCGAGGAAGACGAGGTCGCCGCGATAGTTGAATTCCCAGACGAGGCCATCCTTCGGAAAGACGACGGCGTCGCTGAGCGGCGAGCCCGGGCCGTCCTTGCCGAGGCCGGTGGCGTTCACCACCATCGAGCCTTGCGGCAGCGCCGCGACGATCGCGTCGGCGTCGACGGGACTGGCGGCGAGCCGGTAGTCGACCGGGATGGAAAAGCCGATCGCGGCATGAACCGCGCGCATGTCGGCAAGCGAGGCCTCGCGCCGGGCCGTAACGACGATCCGCGCCGGCACGTCGCCGCCGCCGGCCTTCTTGTTGTGCAGGTAGAGCGTCAAGGCGAGGGACGAGCCGCCGGAGCCGAGCAGGAGCAGATCCGCGCCCGTCTCCTGCCAATGGCCCTGCGGGACGATCGCCTCGAAGCTGGCGCCGGCCGTGATCGGGTCCTTGGCATGGCCGGCGAGCCGCCCGCCGCGCTTGGAGATCGAACTCACCTCATGCAGCGTCGCCGCGTAAGGGTCGAGATCGTCGAAGATGGCGCGGGCGGCCTTCAGCAGGTTGACCTTGTGCGTCGTCACCAGCGCGCCGAGCGACAGCGGATCGGCCTTGATGAACGACACCGCCTCGCGATAGGCCTCCGGCGCGGCGTTCGGGGCAAAATCGATGCCCTTCATCACCGCGTCGAGGCCGAGATGGTCGGCCCAGGCCGGAAAGACCTTCATGATCGAGGACTTGCCGGTGGTCACCCCGATGAAATACATCGTCCGGCGGTCGGCGGGAGCGTAAGCCATGGTCGATCCTATTCGTGATCCGCCCAGTCGCGCGAACGCTCGACGGCGCGGCTCCAGCCGCGATAGAGCCTGTCGGCCTCGCCGCGTTCGATCGAGGCATGGTATTCCCGGTCGAGCGCGAAGGCGTTGCGCAGGTCCGCCTTGTCCTTCCAGAAACCGACCGCGAGGCCGGCGAGGAAGGCAGCCCCCCGCGCGGTCGTGTCGATCACCTTCGGGCGCAGCACCGGCACGCCGAGCAGGTTCGACTGGAACTGCAGGACGAAATTGTTCATGGCGGCGCCGCCGTCGACCTTCAGCTCGGTGAGCGCGATGCCGGAATCGGCCTCCATCCGGCCGATCACGTCGCGGATCTGGTAGGCCATCGATTCGAGCGAGGCGCGGATCAGGTGGTTGCGGTTGGCGCCGCGCGTCAGCCCGACGATGGTGCCGCGGGCATACTGGTCCCAGAAGGGCGCCGAGAGCCCTGTGAAGGCCGGCACGACATAGACGCCGTTGGTGTCCTCCACCTCAAGGGCGGCGGCTTCCGTCTCGGAGGCGGAATGGATGATCTTCAGCTCGTCGCGCAGCCACTGTACCACCGAGCCGACGGTGAAGAGCGTGCCTTCCAGCGCGTATTCCAGCCTGTCGTCGATCTTCCAGGCGACGGTGGTGAGCAGACCGTTGTCCGACGAGATCATCTTCGGCCCGGTGTTCATGAGCAACGTGCCGCCGGTGCCGTAGGTCGCCTTGACGCGGCCGGATTCGAAGCAGGATTGGCCGAAGAGCGCGCCCTGCTGGTCGCCGATCGAGGAGGCGACGGGGATCGCGCCGCCGAACAGCGTCTCGTCTGTGAGCCCGTAGAGTTCGGAGGAATTGCGCACCTCGGGCAGCACCGTACGCGGCACGTTCAGTTCCCGCATCAGCCGCTCGTCCCAGTCGCCGGTGCGGATGTTGAAGAGCAGCGTGCGCGAGGCGTTGGAGGCGTCGGTGACGTGGACGCGGCCGCCGGTCAGGTTCCAGATCAGCCAGGTGTCGATCGTGCCGGCGGCAAGCTCGCCGCGCTCCGCCCGCTCCCGCGCGCCGGGCACATGGTCGAGCACCCAGGCGATCTTCGTCCCGGAGAAATAGGCATCGATGACAAGCCCGGTGTTCTCCTTGACATAGGCTTCGAGGCCGCGGTCCTTGAGCTGGTCGCAGATGCCGGCGGTGCGGCGGTCCTGCCAGACGAGCGCGTTTTGCAAGGGGATGCCGGTGCGGCGGTCCCAGACGAGGCTCGTCTCGCGCTGGTTGGTGATGCCGATCGCGGCGATGTCCGATGCCGTCGCCCCGACCTTCTGCATCGCCTCGCGCGCGACGGAGAGCTGCGTCGCCCAGATCTCGTTGCCGTCATGCTCGACCCAGCCCGGCTTCGGATAGATCTGCCGGAATTCGCGCTGAGCGAGCGCGACGATGCTGCCGGCCCGGTCGAACAGGATGGCGCGCGCGCTCGACGTGCCCTCGTCGAGCGCCATCACGTAGGTCTGAACCATGGTCTCCTCCCAGAAACTCTCAGTCGTTCGGCTTGAACAGGATCTTGTGGTAGGGGCCGAACGTGCGCTCCTTCAGCGCCTTGAAGATGGACGGCGCCTCCTCCAGCGCCGCCCTGTGGGTGATCAGCGGCTCGACGACGAGCCGCCCCGCCTCGATCAGGGCGATGATGTCGAACCATTCCTTGCCGGGAAACGGCAGGGAATAGGAATTCCACGAGCCGATGACCTCCAGCTCCTCGCGCACGATGCGGGCGAACGCCTTTTCCGCGAAGGTGACGTTGCCATGGGCGGTGCCGTAGAACATCACCTTTCCCTGCTTTTTCGCAACAAGGACCGCGAGATCCCGGCCCGGGCCCGAGCCCGCACATTCGAGCGAGACCGCGACGCCGCGCCCGCCGGTCGCTTTCAGGACCTCGGCGACCGCATCGACCTTCGCCGGATTGATGCAGACATCGGCGCCGACGCTCTTCGCAAGCGCCAGCTTCTCCTCGTCGACGTCGATCGCGATCAGCGGCTGGGCGCCCGAAAGCCGTGCGAACTGCAGCGCGAAGAAGCCGAGCGCGCCGCAGCCGACGACGGCCACCGCATCGCCGAGCTTCAGGTCGAGCTTGTGGATGCCGTGCAGGATGATCGCCGCCGGCTCGATGGTGGCGGCGACCTCCAGCGAGACGCCCGCCGGCACCTTGACGACGTTTTCCGCCGGCGCGCAGACATAGTCGGCGAAGGCGCCGTCGCGGCGCGAGCCGACGAAGTCGTAGTCGTCGCAGAGCGAGAACTTGCCGGCCGCGCACCACTGGCAATGCCGGCAGGGGATCAGCGGCGCGATCGCCGCCCGGTCGCCGACGGCAAGGCCGCTGACGCCGTCGCCGAGCCCCGCGACGGTGCCGGAGAATTCATGGCCGGGAATGGTCGGAAAACGATAGGTGCCGGTGACCATGACGCGGCCGATGTCGGAGCCGCAGATGCCGGCCGCGCCGACCTTGACCAGGACCTCGCCCGGACCGGGAACGGGGACCGGGACGTCCCCGACCCTCAGATCGGCGGGGGCGTGCAGGATGGCGGCCTTCATGCGAGATGTCCTTCCTGCGGAAACAGCACCGTCTTCATGCCCTTGCCAGACAGCGCATGGTCGAAGGCGGCGACCGCGTCGTCCATGCCGAAGCGGTGGGTGACGATGTCGCGGACGCGGATCTTGCCGGTCTCGACGAGGCGCAGCGCATGGGCGTAGTCACTGACGCTCGATCCGGTCGAACCCATCAGGCGGATGCCCCAGTAATGAATCTTGTTGGTGTCGAGCTCGACCCGCGTGCCCTTGGCAAGGCCCGAAAAGACGTTCATCCGGCCGAGACGGGCAAGGCAGGCCATCGCCTGTCCCTGCAGCTCCGGTGCCGGCGCGCAGGTCAGCGCCACGTCGACACCGCGTCCGCCGGTCAGCCGCATCACCTCCTCGACGACATCGACCGTGCTGGAATCGACCGTATCGGTCGCTCCCTGGTCGGCGATTTCGGCGAGCCGCCCGGCCCGGCGGCCGACGACGATCACCTGCCGCGCGCCATAGGCGCGGGCGAGCTGGAGGAAGAGGCCGGCGATCGGCCCGGTGCCCATGACGAGCACCCGATCCTCAGGCGTCACGTCGAGGTCTTTCCAGGCATTGACGCAGCAGGAGAGCGGCTCGACCAGCGAGGCCTCCTCGTAGGACAGCGCCGAGGGGATCTCGAAGAGATTGCCGCCGGAAAGCGCAGGCTGCGTCACGAGCATGTATTGCTGGAAGCCGCCGTCGATGTTGATGCCGAAGGCATCGTAGTCCGGGCACATGTTGTTGAAGCCGCGCCGGCACATCTCGCAATGGCCGCAGCCGATGTTGGGCACGACGGAGACGCGCTTTCCCGGCGTCCAGAAGGAGACGTGGCGGCCGACCTCGACCACCTCGCCGGAAAGTTCATGGCCGAGCACCCGCGTGTCGTTCGCGCCGACGCGGAAATGACCGCCGCGGACGATCTTCAGGTCGGTGCCGCAGATCGAGGCGGCATGGACCCGGACCAGGACTTCGTCGTCCTTCGGGCGCGGCCGGTCGCGCTCCTCGAGCGCGATCGTGCCCTGCCCCTGGTAGACGGCGGCCTTCATCGGCTCAGACCTCCATCCCGTAGCGATGCGCCTTGTGGGTCGGGTAGAGCGAGATCGTCGGGATCGTGACGTCCGGCGTGCGGGTCGCGACATAGAGCGCCAGCCAGGCGACGTTGTCGACGTCGATGCAGGAGGCGTGGATGCCTTCCTTCATTTCCTTCTCGTCGAGCCAGCCGTCAGTATAGGCGACCAGATTGCCGTCATAGAGACCCTTGTCGATGATCTCGGTCATCGGCGTCTTCACATGGCTCGGGTTGAGCACGGTGACGCCGATCTTCTTCTCCTTGCCTTCGAGCAGGATGTTCTTCGAGAAGCCGAGCATGCCGTGCTTGGAGGCGCGGTAGGGGCTGTGGCCGGGGCCGGAAGCGACGCGGGTCGAGGACGAGCCCATGTTGATGATGCGGCCGCCTTCGGCCTGCTTTTCCATGTAGAGGAAGGCTTCGCGGCAGCAGAGGAAGACGGCGGTCAGGTTCGGGCCGATCGTCTTGTTCCACTCCTCGAGCGTCACCTGCGTCACCGGCGGCGCCAGGCTGTCGCGGCCGGCCGAATTGACGACGACGTCGATCGATCCGAAGGCGTCGTTGACCTGCCTGAAGAAGGCGCGGACGGTCTCCTCCTCGGTGACGTCGGCGAAGATCGGCAGCACGTCGCCGCCCTCCGCCTTGATTTCCGCCGCGATGCGCTCGAGCCGCTCGCGGTCGAAATCCACCATCGCGACCCGCGCGCCGTTGTCGGCATAGATGCGGGCGACCGCTTCGCCGATGCCGGACGCCGCGCCGGTGATGATGCAGGATTTCCCCTGAAGGGAAAGCCCCTGCGAAAGCCCGTTTCCAACCATGATGTCCTCCTTGCGCCGCGCAACCTTCTGCGCGGTCGTCCGTGGTGCCGGCGGGTGGGGTGGACGGCCGGGATGCGGCACGGCGACGGTCACGCCGGCATCGCTCCTCCCTCCGGATCCGCCCCTCCCGCGTCGAATTCGATCCGTATTTCTGTCATAGAAGGAAATTCTTTATTGCGCAACATTAAAAAAAATGATTTTTATTTTTTACGCCGACCGCCTCATTAGAGGCCGGCGGTCCTTCGATCACGCGCGACACCGTCCGGCCTTTCGGGCGGGCGCGTTCACCCCGCCGGCGGCGCACGGACGCCGCCGACACAGGATATCAGGCAGGCCATCATGACAGGCATCACCGCGGTCCTCTGGGACATGGACGGCACGCTGGTCGACAGCGAGACCATCGCTATCGCCGCGCTCGCCCTCGCCATCGCAGAGCAAGGCATCACCCCACCTGAGGATCTCCACCACAGCGCCGCGGGCCGGGCGGCCGACGACCTCTACCGCTGGATGCGCGACGCATATGGGCTCGGCCTCGATCCGCTCGCCTGGGAACGGCGCAAGCTCCACCACTATATGCGCCAGGCGGACGCGCTGCGCGGCTTCGACGCCGCCATCGCCTGCTGGCGCCGCTTCGAGGCCACCGGCATCGCCCAGGCCGTCGTTTCCAACAGCGACCGGCTGATCATGGACGTCAACCTGCGCGCGGTCGGGCTGGCCCGCCCCGGCCTCGTCACGGTCGCCCGCAACGACGTCCGCAAGGGAAAGCCGGATCCTGAAGGCTACCACCGCGCCGCGCACCTGCTCGGCGCGGCACCGGGCGCCTGCCTGATCGTCGAGGACAGCCTGAGCGGTGCCGCCGCCGGCCTTGCCTCGGGCATGCCGGTCGTCTTCGTGCCGCACGCGACGGTGCCGGCACCGGCAGGGGTCCGGCCGCTTTCCGGCATGGAGGAACTCGAGGAGATCGTGCTCGGGCCCGCGGAGGCATTGAGGCGCAACGGCTGAACCGGAAAGGACGGGCCCGGGAGAGGCCCAGGGGAGGAGAGACATGCAGGAAGACCATGCGATCGCCGTGATCGACATCGGCGCCACCAACAGCCGTGTCGTGCTGATGGACGCGGACCTGAAAGAGATATCAAGCCGCAAGACGGCGACGCTGCACCGGCCGAGGCCGCCCTTCGCCCGGATCGACCATGAAAACCTCGTCGCCTTCGTCACCGAGAGCCTGATCGCGCTCGACGCGGAACGTCCGGTCGACACGATCGCGATCAGCGCCTTCGGCGCGACCGTCGCCTGCCTCGACGCCGGGGGCGGGCTGGTCTTCCCGATCATGGACTATCTCGCCGAGCCGCCGCCGGAGATCGCGGCGGGTTATGCCGCGATCGCGCCGCCCTTCGAGGAGGTGTTTTCGCTTGTCTCGCCGAGCGCGCTGACGCTCGGGCGCCAGCTTTACTGGCTGGAAACCGCTCACCCCCAGGACTTTGCCCGGATCCGCCATGTCGTCCCGTGGAGCGCCTTCATCGGCATGGCGCTCGGCGGCGCGGCGGTAAGCGAGATCTCCAATCTCGGCGTCTTCACCCATTTGATCGACGTGCGCAGCGGCACCTGGTCGAGCCTCGTTACGCGCCGCGGCTGGGAGCGGCTCTTTCCCGCCAGGCGCCATGCCTGGGATGTCGTCGGGACCTTTCGCGCCGGCGACGGACGGAGGCTCCGCGGGCGCGGCGACATCCTCTGCGGCATCCACGATTCCAACGCCAACTGGCTGCGTTATCTCGCCGGGCGCAGCGGCCCCTTCTCGCTGCTGTCGACCGGCACCTTCGTCATCGGCTTCGATTCCGGCGCCGACCTCGGCGGTCTCGATCCTGAAACCGACACGTTCTCCTTCAACGACATCTTCGGCCGCCCGGTCGGCTGCGCCCGCTTCTACGGCGGCTACGAGTTCGACCGCATCCTCGCCGGCGCGCGGCCCGACGATGCGGACATCGCATCGATCCGGCAGGTGATCGGCGACGACGTGTTCGCCCTACCGAGCTTCTCCGACACGGGCGGGCCGGTTCCGAACCGCGGCAAGCGCGGCCGCATCGTCGGCGCGGGACCGGACACCGCCGAACGACGCGCCTCGGTCGCCACGCTCTACTACGCGCTGATGGCCGACCGGATGCTGACCAACCTGCGCTCGTCGGCGGAGATCATCATCGACGGGCCGGCGGCGCGCAATCCGTTGCTGACCGGCCTGATCGGCGCGCTGAGGCCCGGCCAGCCGGTGCTCGCTTCCGATCTCGCCGAGGGTACGACACTCGGCGCCGGCATGCTTGCGCTGATGAAGGGGAGCGGACGCCTGCCCGAGCTGCCGTCCGCCCTGCACCCCTGCCCCACCGCCGCCTTTCCCGGTCTCGACGACTATCGCGACCGCTGGAACGCCCTGATCGAAAAGGAAATCCTCTCTTGACCGTCACGCTCTCCGTCAACACCAACCCGCTGATCAACCGCGTCGGCGACCTCGGCGACCTCGCGCGCATCGCCGCCGACGAGATCGGCATCCGGCGCCTGCAGCTCACCCACGAATTCATCAATCCGACCTGGCCGGTGGCGGCGCAGCACCGGCTGGTGCGCGCCTTCACGAAGGCCGCCGCGCCGCGGGGACTGCGCGCCACCTCGCTGATGACCGGCGCGCAGGCGCGCCTCCTCGCCATGGGCCATCCAGATCCCGATGTCCGCCGCTGGACGGTCGACTGGTTCATCGGCTTCGCGCGGATTGCCGGCGACCTCGGCGCCCGCTCGATCGGCTCGCAATTCGCCATCCTGACCTGGGCCGACCATGACGATCCCGCCCGCCGCGAGGCGCGGATCACGGCGGCGCTCGACGGCTGGGAGGAGATCTGGACGGCGGCCGAGGCCTTCGGCCTCGATTTCCTGTTCTGGGAGACGATGTCGGTCGGCCGCGAGCTCGGCCACACGATCAAGGCGACCGAAGACCTGCAGCGCCGCGTCCGGGCGCGGGGCCTGCCGCTCAAACTCCTGCTCGACGTCGACCACGGCGACCTGAGCTCGCCCGACCCCGACGACACCGATCCCTTCGCCTGGATCCGCGCCTTCGGCAAGGAAAGCCCGATCGTGCATGTCAAGCAGAGCAGCGCCAGCAACAAGGGCGGCCATTTTCCCTTCGTCGAACCCTACAACAGCAACGGCCGCATCGATCCGGCCGAAATCGCCGCCGCCGTCGCCGAGCACGGTCCGGCGGAATGCGAACTCTGCATGGAGCTGAGTTTTCGCGAGCGCGAGCCCGCCGACCGGCTGGTGATCCCGCAGCTCGCGGCAAGTGTCGACTACTGGCGGCCCTATGTGACCGTCTGAGACGGTGAAAGGCGGGTCCTGCCGCAGGACCCGCCTTTCGGCGACGGACGCGGGAAGACACCGGTGGATCGGGCGGAGGATCGATGTCCGGAACGCGACGCGTTCATCCTCGCCCGGCGGCCCGGTCCTGTCTGGAAAGTGCCGACATTTTGTCGCGTCTCGCAGCTCGGTTCGGACTCACACGGCGCCGCGGTCCGCTCCTTCCGTCCGCCGCGCCCCGGCAGAACGCGGCAGATGCCCGACGTCAGGCGACCGCATAGCCGCCGTCGACGGGCAGCACGACGCCGGTGACGTAGGACGCATCGCCCGACAGCAGGAAATGGATGACGGCGGCGATGTCGGCGGGACGGGCCCAGCGTCCCATCGGGATGCGGGCGCCGATCCGGGCGCGGCGATCGCCGTCGTCGCGGGCGCGCTGGGTCATGGCGGTCTCGACCCAGCCGGGCGCGACCGCATTGGCGCGCACGCCGCGCGGCGCCCAGGCGACCGCCATCGACCGCGTCATCGCCGCGACCGCCCCCTTGCTCGCCGTATAGGCCGGCGCGCCGGGCGAGCCGAAGATCGACCACATCGAGGCCATGGTCACCACCGCGCCGCCCGCCGCCTCGAGCCTCGGCAGCATGGCATTGGCGAGCGCGAAGCCGGCGGTGACGTTGATCGCCATCACTTCCGCGAAGGCGTCCTCCTGCCACTCGCGCTCGTGGCGGAGGATCCCGGCGCAGAGCACGAGGCCGTTGAGCCGCTCGAAGGCCGGCAGCTTGGCCGAAAGCGAGGCGATGTCGGAAACGTCGGCCTCCACGAAGGTGATCGCGTCGGGCAGATCCGGATCGGCGGCAAGGCCGGCGGCGATCACCCGCCAGCCTTCCGCCGTCAGCCGTTCGCCGACCGCGCGGCCGATGCCGGTGCCGCCTCCGGTGACGAGCGCGAGCCTGGTCATGCATGTGTCTCCTTGATGGATGGGACGAGGCGGGCGCGGGGCTCCGGACGCCCGCGGGCGTCGAGGTCCTCGATGAGAAAGACGCTGCCGGCCTGCACATCGAGACCGCCCTGCCAGGGCAGGCGGCGGTTCATCGAGGTGACGAGCAGGCTGTCGAGATCCGGCCCGCCGAAGGCGAGGCTGGTGAGGTTGGCGGTGGGCAGGATGACCGCGTCGCGCAGGTCGCCGTCGGCATCGTGCACGGCGAGGATGCCGGCGCCGTTCCTCGCCTGCCAGTAGCGCCCGTCGGCATCGACGGTGGCGCCGTCCGGCAGGCCGTCCTCCTCGGCAAGCGTGATGAAAGGTCGCTTGCGTCCGAGCGTTCCGCTCGCAGGGTCGTAGTCGACGCGGCATACCGCCATGCCGGCGCTGTCGGACATGTAGAGCACACGCCCGTCCGAAGACCAGGCCGGCCCGTTGAAGACGGTGTAGCCGGGGTCGACCATGCGGCAGGCGCCGTCCTCGGAAAAGAGATAGGCCGCCCCGATCGGCGCGCTCTCGCCGAGATCCATCGTCCCCGCGAGCAGCCGGCCCTCAGGGTCGACCTTGCTGTCGTTGAAGCGCACGCCGGGCGGCAGGAGGCCGGGCGCCGCGACGGTCTCGGGCTCCGCGCCGAAGCGCAGACGGCCGATGCGGCGGGAGAAGGCAAGCAGGATCGCGCCGTCGGCGCAAAGCGTGATCGAGCCGACCGTGTCGGGCAGGATCTGCCGCTCGACGAGACGGCTTGCCCAGTGCATGCGGAAGAGGGCCGGCCGCAGGCCGTCGACCCAGTAGAAGGCGTTTTCGTCCGGATGCCAGAGCGGGCTTTCGCCGAGGATCATCGGCGGCAGGTCGAGGCGGGTGATCTTCATCGGCGCCTCAGAAATCCAGCCGCGTGGCCTTGGTCAGGCCGCCATCGACGAGGATGTCCTCGCCGGTGATGAAGCCGGCCCCGTCGGAGGCGAGGAAGACGGCCGTTGCCGCCACCTCCTCCGGCCGGCCGATGCGCTCCAGCGCATGCATGTGGCGAAACCGCGCCGTCAGCCCGCCGGTCGGATCGCCGTCGAGGATCGCCTGCGTCATCGCCGTGGCGATCGCGCCCGGCGAGATCGTGTTGAAGCGGATGCCCTGAGCCCCGTATTCGAGGGCGAGCTGGCGCGTCATCGATACGATCGCGCCCTTGGAGGCGGCATAGGCGGTGAAGCCGGGGATCGAATGGCTGCGATGCACGCTCGACAGGCTGATCACCGCGCCGCCCTTCTGCTCGATCATCGCCGGCAGCACCGCGCCGGTGATGCGGAACGCACCGCCGACATTGATGTCGAGCACGCGGCTCCAGTCAGCTTCCGCCATCTCCGGCAGGGAACGGCCGGGCGGCGGCAGGATCGCGGCATTGTTGACGAGGATGTCGATGCGGCCGAAGCGCTGCCTGACCGCCGCGACAAAGGCGCGGACCGACGCTTCGTCGGCGAGATCGACGCGGCTGAACAGCGACCGCTCGCCCGAGGGATCGAGGCTGGCGAAAACCGCCCGCCCCTCCTCTTTCTTCACGTCGCAGCCGGCGACGATCGCGCCCTCGGCCGCCATGGCGCGGGCGATCGCCTCGCCGAGCCCCTGCGCCGCGCCGGTGACGATCGCGACCTTTCCTTGAAGCCGTCCGTCCATGTCACGCTCCCCCGCCCATGTCGAAGACGAGCCGGTAGGTCCGGCTCTCGCCCGGCTCCATCCAGGCATCCGGATGGAAATCTCCCTCGGACGCCAGCCCCGGCATCATCGCCGAGGCCGGCTCGATGCCGATCATGTTGGCGCCGGGAAAGCGGTTCCACCATTGCACGAGATGGGTGAAATGCGGCGAATCCATCGTGATCGCCAGCGACAGACCGCCCTTCTCCGCCGCCTGGCCCACGGTGATCGTGTCGGCCCATTCGGAGCGGGGAATGCACTTGAACCGTTCGACCTCGTCGTCGGAAAGCGGCGGCATCGGCGTCGGCATGTGAGGATCGGCGGGCACGCCGTCGATCGTGGTGCCGTCGTCGACGAGCGGATAGGCGAGGTTGACGTGGTAGAGGACGCGATGCGGCGAGCGGTTGCGGCCGATATGGGTGACCTGGTCCTCCAGCGTGACCTTCGGCTCGAAGACCGGGATGGTGATGGTGCGGATGACGTCGTAGCCCTCGGCGAAGAGCGAGAACTGCCGGAGCCGGCCGCGAATGCGGATCACGGGTTCTCCTTCCGTCTCGACGCCATAGGAGAGGAGGCGGGCGGGCACGGCATGGGCCCTGCCATGCAACGGATAGTCCTGCCGCTCGCGCAGGGCATAGCGGTGATGATCCGCCGGGCCCTCGCGCGCCGGGCCGTAATGGTCCCAGCCGCAGGTGACGAGGAAGCCGGAGAAGCCGCGCAGGAAGGAAAGCCCGCCCTCCCCGTCCGTGCCGTGCAGGCCGGGCGCCGTCAGCCCGGTCGGCGAATGCCAGCCGAGCGGCTGGCCGCGATAGTCGAGATCGGCGATGTCGAGGCCGCGGTCGACGGCGATGCGGAAGTGCAGGCCGGCGATCGTCCGGCCGATGAGGAAGCGCGCGCCGCGCGCCGGCCCGTCCTCACCCGAAACGAGGTCGATGTCGGCGAACTGGGCGAGGTCGTTGGCGAGCCGGCGCATGGTGCGGAGATCGGTCATGGCGTTTCTCCTCAGCCGCCGATCGCCGCGAGGATCTCCCGCTCGATCCCGGCCTCGTCGAGCCGGTAATGGGCGTAGAGATGGGTCGGGGGAGCGATCAGCGCATATTCGTCGCGGATGCCGTGGCGAATGAGTTTTCTGCCGATGCCCTCGTCGGCAAGCACCTCGGCGACGGCGGAGCCGAGGCCGCCGAGCACATTGTGCTCCTCGACCGTCATCAGCATGCGCGAGGACGCGGCCGCTTCGAGGATCGCGTCGCGGTCGATCGGCTTGACGGTCGCCATGTCGAGGACGCCGACAGAGCGGCCGGCGGCGTTCAGCCTGCGCGCCGCCTGGACGACCGGATAAACAGGCATGCCGCAGGCGATCACGGTGATCTCCTCGCCTTTCGCATGCTCGATCGCCTTGCCGAAGACGAATGGTTTTTGCGCGTCGTAAAGCGCCGGTTCACGGCCGCGGCCGGTGCGGAAATAGATCGGCCGGTCATGGTCGGCGGACGCCACGATCGCCGCCTCGAACTGCGGCCCGTCGGCGGGCGAGACGATGGTGAGGTCGGCAATCGAGCGCATCGTGCCGATATCCTCGGTGGCGTGATGCGAGGTGCCGTAGAAGCCCATGGAAATGCCGGTGTGATGGCCGACGAGCCGGACCGGCTGGGCGCAATAGGCGACATCCATGCGGATCTGCTCGCAGGCGAGCAGGCCGAGGAAAGAGGCGAAGGTGGCGACGAAGGGCATCATGCCGGTGGTGGCAAGCCCGGCGGCGACCGAGACCATGTTCTGCTCGGAAATGCCGAACTGGATGTAGCGCTCGGGGTGGCGCTCGGCGAACCGGTTCAGCCCGTTCGAGAATTGCAGGTCGGCCGAGCCGGCGACGACCGGATGGCCGGCATCGAGCAGACGGAAGAGCCCGTTGGAAAAATGGTCGAGGCCGGGCGTGCGGGCATTGAGCTCGCGGTAATGCCAGGAATTTTGCGACAGCGGACGATTCATGGCTCAGATCTCCTCGGCGACGATTTCGCGGACGGCGCGCTCGGCGTCCGACGGGTCGAGATAGCCGAGATGCCAGCCGGGCTCGGTTTCCATGTAGGAAACGCCCTTGCCCTTGACGGTGCGGGCAATGACGCAGGCGGGCTTGTCGCGCGCCGCGTCGGCCTTGACGGAGCGCAGGCATTCGGTGAGCGCGGCGACGTCGTGGCCGTCGACGACATGCACCTCCCAGCCGAAGGCGCGCCACTTCTCGTCGAGCGGCTCGATGCCGATCACGTCGTCGACGGCGCCGTCGAGCTGATAGCCGTTGCGGTCGACGATGGCGACGAGGCGTCCGAGCTTGTGATGAGCGGCGTGAAGGGCCGCCTCCCAGACCTGACCTTCCTGCATCTCGCCGTCACCGAGCATGACGAAGGTGGTGAAGCCGCGCCTCTGCAGCCGCGCGCCGGTCGCCATGCCGATGCCGTTCGACAGCGCGTGGCCGATCGAGCCGGAGGAGAAATCGACGCCCGGCACCTTGCGCATGTCGGGATGGTCGCCGAGCGGGCTGCCGAGGCGGGTATAATCGTCAAGCAGCGCGGCGTCGAAGAAGCCGAGATCGGCGAGCACCGGAAACAGGCCGACCGCCGCATGGCCCTTGCCCATCAGGAAGCGGTCGCGGTCCGGCCAGCCGGGCTCGCCCCGGCGCAGCGTCATCACGTCATAATAGAGCGCGGAGAAGATCTCCGCCGCTGAGAAGACCGACGTATAGTGGCCGACCTTGGCGATCTCGATCAGCCGGATCGTTTCCAGCCGGACGAACCGGGCTCGTTCCTTGAGCCGTGCGACCGTCGCCGCGTCCGGCCGATGATTGTGTCCCGCCGATGCCATTCTGCCTCCCTGCGGATCGAAAAATCCCTGCGTCGCTCGTTGCGAACGAGAAATGATATATGATATATCTTTTACTCTGACAATACGGAAAATGAGGACCCCATGGACGCCGCCAGCACCTACCAGATCACCCTGCCGACAAAGGTTTTCTTCGGACCGGGCGAGCGCCGCCGGCTCTCGGAGGAAGCGGGACGGATCGGCGGCCGTGCCTTCGTCATGGTCGATCCGTTCCTGAAGGAGACGCCGGTCGAGCGCGGCGTGCTGGCCTCGTTGTCGCAGGCCGGCGTCTCCGCCAGCCTCTGGCACGACATCGTGCCCAATCCGCGCGCCGGCACCTGCGACCGGGCAGCGGCGGAGCTGGTCGAGGCCGGCGCGACCATGATCGTCGCGCTCGGCGGCGGATCGACCATGGATGCGGCGAAGGCCGTGGCGCTGGTGGCGGCGAACGGCGGGACGAGCTGGGACTATACGGCGCGCGCCGGGGCGCAGGTGCGCCAGCCGGAACGGCGCGGCATACCGCTGATCGCCATCCCGACCAATGCCGGCACGGGCGCCGAGATCACACCCTTCGCCGTGCTCTCCCATCCCGACCTGCACCTGAAGGCGACGATCATCCATCCGTTCTGCTTCCCGGACGTGGCGCTCATCGATCCCGACCTGCACCGGACCAAGCCGAGGCGGCTTACCGCCTCGACCGGCGTCGACACCTTCCTCCACGCCTTCGAGGGTTATATCGGCACGCGGCCGAGCGGCTGGACCGATCTCTTCTCGCTGCGGGCGATGGAACTGACGGCGGAGTGGCTGCCGCGCGCCTGCGACGACGGGGCCGACATCGAGGCGCGCACGCGCATGGCGGAGGCCTGCTACATGGCCGGCATCACGCTCGGCGCCATCGGCGTCGGCATTCCCCATGCGCTCGGCCAGGCGCTGGGCGCCCTGAAGGACACGCCGCACGGGGAAAGCTGCGCCGCCTTCCTCGTCGAGACGGTGCGCTGGACCCATCCGGTCGCGGCGGACCGGCTTGCGACCGTCGCCGGGTTCTTCGGCGGCGGCGACCTCGCCGGACGCCTCTCCGGCTTCTTCGATCGCATCGGCCTCGACGCGCGGCTGTCGCGCCTCGGCCTTGCCCGCGACGAGACGGGCCGGCTTCTCGACATCGCCGAGGCCAATTACGGCTTCGACATCGCCTGCTCGCGCAAGCCCGCCGGCAGGGCCGACCTCGAGGCGATCGTCGCGGCCAGCTTCTAGAGCGTGTCTCGCAAAGGCGTGCAGCAGCTTTGCGAAAAGACACGCGTAAAAACAAAGGCCTGAAGCGTATAAGCGAATCTGAAAGATCGCGACACGCTTTAAATCATGTCCAGCCGAAACGGGATCGTTTCGGCATCGGCCAAGGCGGCGACAAGAAAGGACGGGGAACGTCCAGCGGACCCCTCGTCGCCGGACACACCTTCCGGCCCGCGCGGCTGACAGGTCCCGACCCCGGCGCTATAAGATGCGCCATCACCGGAGTTCGACATGGGCACATTGGGCAAGATCGACAGGGGCAATCTTTCCAGCCAGGTCTACGACGCGATCCGCAATTCGCTGATGGACGGGCGTTATCCCCCCGGCGACCGGCTGCGCATCAGCGCGCTGGCGGACGAACTCGGCGTGTCGATCACGCCGGTGCGCGAGGCGATCTTCCGCCTCGTCAGCGAGCATGCGCTGGAAATGACCGCCGCAACGGCGATCCGCGTGCGCGATCTCAAGGCCGCCGAGGTGGCGGAGATCCAGACGATCCGCCACCATCTGGAAGGCGAAGCCGCCCTGCAGGCGGCCGCCCGCATCACCCCGCCCGACCTTCAGGCACTGGAGACGTTGCAGGAGGACTTTCGGCTGGCGGCGGCGAGCGACCCGCAGCAGGCGGCGCTGCTCAACCGGCAGTTCCATTTCCAGCTGGTCGCCGCCGCGCGCATGCCGCTGATCTTTGCCACCGTCGAGAACATGTGGACGCTGCTCGGACCGCTGCTCCGGCTCTTCCACATGACGGTTCCGGCGCGCGACCTCGCCAGCGAGCGCCACAAGCACTACGACGTGCTCGCCGCCCTGAGGGCGCGCGACGGCGACGGCGCGCGCGCGGCCATCCAGGCGGACATCGGCTGGGGACGGCTGATGGTCGAATGGATGGAGGAGCGTTCCGCGCGCGGCTGACGCGGGAGCGCATTCGCTCCGGCTATCGGGCAAGGCGCCGCGAACAAGGAGGCAGGGCATGGTCGGGCGATCCCGTGATCACCGGAGATGTCCTGTCTATGCCTTGCACACCGTGTCCGGCGGTCAAATCCGATCCGGATTTGACGGGACGTGGTTCAGATGTCGAGCGTGGTGTCGCGCTCCCACTGCGTGAAGTGGGAGGCGTAGGCGTTCCACTCCTGATGCTTGAGCTTCAGGTAGGCGGCGGAGAAGTCGTCCCCCATCGCCGACTTGAGGCCGGCATCGGCATCATAGGCGCGCAGCGCGTCCAGCAGGTTCAGCGGCAGCTTCGGCGCGTCGGTGATGAGATGTCCTTCCTGGTACATGTCAATGTCGCGATGCGGGCCGGGATCGGCATCGCTGCGGATACCGTCGAGGCCGGCAGCGATGATCACCGACTGTAAGAGGTATGGATTGACCGCCCCGTCGGGCAGGCGCAGCTCAAAGCGTCCGGGGCCGGGCACGCGCACCATGTGGGTGCGGTTGTTGCCGGTCCAGGTCACCGAGTTCGGCGCCCAGGTCGCGCCCGAGATCGTGCGCGGCGCATTGATGCGCTTGTAGGAATTGACCGTCGGATTGGTGATCGCGGCAAGCGCGCTCGCATGTTTCATGATGCCGCCGAGGAAGGTGCGGCCCTTGGCCGAGAGACCGAAGGCGGCCTCCCGGTCGGCAAACGCATTGGTCTTGCCGTCGAGATCCCAGACCGAAATGTGGCAATGGCAGCCATTGCCGGTCAGCCCCTTGAACGGCTTCGGCATGAAGGTGGCGCGCAGCCCGTGCTTTTCGGCGACCGACTTCACCATGAACTTGAAGAAGGAGTGCTTGTCGGCGGTCGACAGCGCATCGTCATACTCCCAGTTCATCTCGAACTGGCCGTTCGCGTCCTCGTGGTCGTTCTGGTAAGCGCCCCAGCCGAGTTCGAGCATGTAGTCGCAGATCTCGGCGATGACGTCGTAGCGGCGCATGACGGCCTGCTGGTCGTAGCAGGGCTTTTCGGCCGTGTCGTAGATATCGGAGATCGCGGAGCCGTCGGCGGAGATGAGGAAGAACTCCGCCTCCACGCCGGTCTTGACGCGCAGGCCAAGCGCTGCGGCTTCCGCGATCTTCGCCTTCAGCACGTTGCGCGGCGCCTGCGCCACGCTTTTGCCTTCCATCGCGCAATCGGCGGCGACCCAGGCGACCTCCCTCTTCCACGGCAGCTGGATGACCGAGGAGGCGTCCGGCAGGGCGAAGAGATCGGGATGGGCCGGCGTCATGTCGAGCCAGGTGGCGAAGCCGGCGAAACCCGCGCCCTCCTCCTGCATGCCGGCGATCGCCTGCGCCGGAACCAGCTTGGCGCGCTGGCCGCCGAAGAGGTCGGTGTAGCTGATCATGAAATATTTGACGCCGTGTTCCTTGGCGTAGCTGGCGAGATCGATCGTCATGGCAGTTCCCCGTTTTTTTGACGACAGGCCCGGTGGCGGTCAGGCGGCGGGTTCGACGCTGACCTCCGTGCGGACCGAATGGGCGATGAAACATTCGCGGTGGGCGAGATCGTGCAGGTCCGCGATCGTCGCTTCATCCGGCGCATCGCCCTCCCAGACGATGAGCGGACGCAGCACGACGCGGCTGATCCAGTATTGTCCCTCCGCAGTGCGCGAGAGGAGGCCTTCCGCCGTGTCGCTGTAGCGGTTCACGACGAGGCCGCGTTTGCCCGCGACATAGAGGAAGGACATCATGTGGCAGGAGGAAAGGCTCGCCACGAAGGCCTCCTCGGGGTCGATCCCCGAGGCATCGGAATAGCGCGGGATGACGGCGGGCGAGGACGAGGCCCGGACCATGAGGCCGCCGTCGAAGGTCCAGTGGTGGCCGCGGTGGAATCGCCCGTCGGCGAAGGCCTCGTCGGCCCCGCGCTCCCAGACGACCGTGGCGACGTGGACGGGCATGGATCAGAAGCCGCCCTTGCCGGGGATCCAGCTGGTTCCGGCGAGCGGCACGTGCGCCATCGCCGAGGCCTCGATGGTGAGTGCCACGAGATCCTCCGGCTCCAGATTGTGCAGGTGGTTCTTGCCGCAGGCCCGCGCGATCGTCTGCGCTTCGAGCGTCATCACCTTCAGGTAGTTGGCGAGACGGCGACCGGCGAGGATCGGGTCGAGGCGCTTCGACAGGTCCGGGTCCTGCGTGGTGATGCCGGCCGGGTCCTTGCCCTCGTGCCAGTCGTCATAGGCGCCGGCGGTGGTGCCGAGCGCCTGATACTCGTCTTCCCAGTGCGGATCGTTGTCGCCGAGCGCCACCAGTGCCGCCGTGCCGATCGCGACCGCATCGGCGCCGAGCGCCAGCGCCTTCGCCACGTCTGCGCCGGAACGGATGCCGCCGGAGACGATGAGCTGGACTTTCCGGTGCATGCCCAGATCCTGCAGCGCCTGCACGGCGGGGCGGATGCAGGCGAGCGTCGGCATGCCGACATTCTCGATGAAGACGTCCTGCGTCGCCGCCGTGCCCCCTTGCATACCGTCAAGCACGACGACATCGGCGCCGGCTTTCACCGCGAGCGCGGTGTCGTAATAGGGGCGCGCGCCGCCGACCTTGATATAGATCGGCTTCTGCCAGTCGGTGATCTCGCGGATCTCGAGGATCTTGATTTCGAGATCGTCCGGTCCGGTCCAGTCCGGATGGCGGCAGGCGGAGCGCTGGTCGATCCCCTTCGGCAGCGTGCGCATCTCGGCGACGCGGTCGGAGATCTTCTGGCCGAGCAGCATGCCGCCGCCGCCGGGCTTCGCCCCTTGGCCGACGACGATCTCGATCGCGTCGGCGCGGCGAAGGTCCTTCGGGTTCATGCCGTAGCGCGAAGGGAGATACTGGTAGACCAGCGTCTGCGAATGGCCGCGCTCCTCGTCGGTCATGCCGCCGTCGCCTGTCGTGGTCGATGTGCCGGCAATGGTGGCGCCACGCCCCAGCGCTTCCTTGGCCGGGCCGGACAGCGCGCCAAAACTCATGCCGGCGATGGTGATCGGCGTCTTCAGCGTGATCGGCTTCCTGGCGAAGCGCGTGCCGAGCGTCACCGACGTCTCGCATTTCTCGCGATAGCCTTCGAGCGGATAGCGCGAGATCGAGGCCCCGAGGAAGAGCAGGTCGTCGAAATGCGGAACCTTGCGCTTCGCCCCGCCGCCGCGGATGTCGTAGATGCCGGTCGCCGCAGCCCGGCGGATTTCGGCGAGCGTATAATCGTCGAAGGTGGCGGACTTGCGCGGCGGCGTGCGCGGATTGTGATAGCTCATGTCCGGTCCCTCAATAGGCTTCGGCGTTGTCGATGTTGAACGTGTAGAGTTTGCGCGCCGAACCGTAGCGCCTGAACGAGGCCGGATCGACATCGGTGACGCCGGCCTTCTCCAGAAGCTCGGCGACGAGCTTCACATGCTTCGGCTTCATCTCCTTCTCGATGCAGTCGGCGCCCAGGCTTTTCACCGAACCGCGCACGAAGAGCTTGGCTTCGTAGAGGCTGTCGCCCAGCGCGTCGCCGGCATCGCCGAGCACGACGAGGTGGCCGGACTGGCCCATGAAGGCCGACATATGGCCGATATTGCCGTGGACGACGATGTCGATGCCCTTCATCGAGATGCCGCAGCGCGACGCCGCGTTGCCCTTGATCACGAGAAGGCCGCCACGTCCGGTGGCGCCGGCATATTGCGAGGCGTCGCCCTCGATGACGACGGTGCCGCCCATCATGTTTTCCGCCACACCCGGACCGGCCGAGCCGTGCACGGTGACCGTGCCGCCATCGTTCATGCCGGCGCAGTAATAGCCGACGGAGCCGTGCACGTCGACGCTCACGGGCTTGTCGATGCCGACGGCCACCGCATGGCTGCCGCGCGGATTGACCACCTCGAAATGGGTCTCGTTCGAGCCCTCGGGAAGGGCGTGCAGCGCGCTGTTGAGGTCACGCAGCGGCGTGACGGAAAGATCGAAGACGGGCATGGATGGTCCTTGATGTCGGGAGGCGCTCAGGCGGCCTTGTCGTGGTCCCAGAAGTAGACGGTCGCCGGCTCCGGCTCCCAGACGCGGGCGGTCTCGATGCCCGGCAGGTTGACGAGCGCGCGGTATTCCGAGCCGAAGGCGACATAGCGGTCGGTCTCGGCCATCACCGCCGGCTTGCAGGCGATCGGATCGCGCACCACGCCGAAGCCGGACTTGGTGCCGACGACGAAGGTGAAGAAGCCGTCGAGATCGTCGAGCGCGCCGGTCAGCGCCTCGCCGAGATCCTTGCCCTTGGCCATCTCGGCCGTCAGATAGGCGGCAGCGACCTCGGAGTCGTTCTCCGTCTCGAAGGCCATGCCTTCGCGCTTCAGTTCACGCCGCAGGTTGTTGTGGTTCGACAACGAGCCGTTGTGGACGAGGCACTGGTCGGCGCCGGTCGAAAAGGGATGCGCGCCGAGCGTGGTCACCGCCGATTCCGTCGCCATGCGGGTATGGCCGATGCCGTGCGTGCCGCCCATCGCGCGGATGTCGAAGCGGGAGACGACGTCCTTCGGCAAGCCGGTCTCCTTGTAGATCTCGACGCTGTCGCCGGCGCCCATGACGCGGATGCGCGGGTTGATCGCGGCGATCGCCGCGCGCGTTTCGTCGAGCGCCGCCGAGTCGAGGTCGATCACGGCATGGGTGCTCTTCACGGTGACCGCGACCTCATGGCCGGTCGCGTCCTTCAGCTGCGCGGCGAGCGCAGCGAAATCGGCGGGATCGGCCGATTGCACCGTGATCTTGGCACGGCCTCTCGATGGCGCGCCGTAGATGGCGATGCCGGCCGAATCCGGCCCCCGGTCGGTCATGGTGATCAGCATGTCCGAGAGCAGGTTTCCAAGCTCCGGCTCCAGCGATTTGTCCTTGAGAAACAGTCCGACGATTCCGCACACGGGCGCGCTTCCTCTTGATGGGGTCGATGGGAAAGACCTACCAGCCCCGCACGGAAATATCAACTAAGGAGAATAAAAATTTCTTTTAAGGCAAATCAGCCGCGGGCATGCGGCTGCGGATAGGAGATGATCGAGAGGTATCGGATCGGCAGGCGCACCAGTTCCTCCGGTCCGTGCCGGGCGTCGGCGTCGAAGAACAGGCTGTCGCCGGGCAGCATGGTGAAGAGCCGGTCGCCGTGGCGGTAGACCACCTCGCCCTCCAGCATGTAGATGAACTCCATGCCCTCGTGCTGGAAGGCCGGGAACGTGTCGCTGTCGGCCGACAGCGTGATCAGGTAGGGCTCGACGACGACGCCGCTCGAATTGTTGTCGATATGGCCGAGCAGATTGTACTGGTGGCCGGCGCGGGTGCCGCGCCGCTCCAGTTCCACCCCCTCCCCCGCCTTCACGAAGACGGCGTTGCGCGGCTCCTCGAAGCGGCGGAAGAAGGCGGTCAGCGGCACGCCGAGCGCGCGCGACAGCGATTGCAGCGTCGTCAGCGAGGGCGAGATATTGCCGTTCTCGATCTTCGACAGCATGCCGAGCGACAGGCCGGTGGCCGAGGCGAGATCGGCGCCGGTGATGCCGAGCGTCTTGCGAAACGCCCGCACCTCGTGGCCGATGGCGATCTCGAGATTGTTGACGGTCGGCTCCCGCAATGCATGCGGATCCTGGCCGAAGGCGGCAGCCAGCCCCCCCGTCTCGACCGTGTCGCTCTTCTTGCCCATGCCGCTTCCCCCGGTGTCTCGGAGGCCATTCTGTCCTGCGGGTGAAATTTTCTCAACTGTCGGGAAAGATGAAAGTCGTCGCGGTCAGGGGATGGCCGGTGGCAATGCGTCGAGAAGGCCTCGGACCGCCGCGATCTCGGCGGAAAGCGGCCGGTCGTCGGCATAGCGGGCGGAACGATCGCGCACCGCGCGGTGGATCGCCTCGGTGCCCGGCGCGCGGGCGCCAAGGCCGGCCTGGATGTCGCTCGCCTCCGCCGCCGCCAGGAGTTCGATCGACAGGATATCGGCGGTGTTGTCGATCAGCGTCATCAGCTTGTTGGCGGCGGATGTCGGATGGCCGAGGAAATCCTCCTGCAGGGCCGATGTGACGCCGCCGTCGACGCTCGCGGGCGCCGCCAGCCGCCGGTTTTCCGCCGCAAGCACGCAGGCGGTATACTGGGCGATCATGAAGCCGGAGCCGGCGCCCGGATCGGCGGCGAGGAAGGCCGGCAGGCCGCTCAGCGCCGGATTGGTCAGGCGCTCGATGCGCCGCTCGCTCATGATGGCGATCTGGGCGAGCGCGATCGCGAGCGTGTCGAGCCCATGGCCGAGGGCCGGCGCCACCGCATGGGCCTGCGAGGCGACGCGCGGATCCTCCGGCGTACCGAACAGCGCCGGATTGTCGGTGACCGAGGCGATCTCGCGATCGACGACCTCCGCCACGAAGGCGAAGGCATCGCGGGCGGCGCCGTGGGCGTGCGGGACGGCGCGCAGGCTCAGCGCATCCTGCGTGCGCCGGCCCTGCGAGGCGGGGATCATGCCGCTGCCGGCGAGCCGGGCACGCAGATCCGCACCTGCAGCCTGCAGACCCTCGGACCGGCGGATCGACAGCACGTCCTCGCCGAAAGCGTTCACTTGCCCGCCGAGCGCCTCGATCGTCAGCGCCGCCGCGGCTTCGGCCCAGCCGATCAGCCGTTCGGCCCGGGCAAGCGCCAGCGCCCCGAGGCCGGTGGCGCAGGCCGAGCCGTTGACGAGGCTGAGGCCCTCCTTGGCTTCGAGCAGCAAAGGTTCGAGACCCATGGCGGCGAGCGCCTCGCGACCGGAGACGGAGCGACCGTCGAGCCGTGCCCTCCCCTCCCCGATCAGGACAAGGGCGATATGGGCATTGTGGGTGAGATAGCCGGCCGAGCCCTTCGACGGCACGTGGGGAATGCAGCCATGGTCGAGGAAGGCGAGATAATGGCGGATGATGGCGGCGCGCACGCCGGAATGGCCATGGGCGAGATTGGAGATCTGCGCGGCGATGATCGACCGGACCTCGGCTTCCGGCAGGAGCGGCCCGACGCCGGCGGCATGGCTCATGATCAGGTTGCGCGACAGGCGTTGCTGCGCGGCGCGGTCGACCGCCGTGTCCGACAGCGCGCCGACGCCCGTCGTCACGCCATAGGCGCGCACGCCGCTCTCGACGATGGCCGTCACGATGGCCCGCGCATGGTCGATGCGGTCCCACGCGGCCGCGCTCAGCGTCAGGCGCGCGCCTTCGGCGATCGCGGCGATGCCGCGCCAGTCCAGCCCGTCGTCAAGAAGGATCGTGTCCATGAAGCCCCCGAGGATGTCCTTCCATGGTGTAGGGAGGGGCGAGGGGCGGCGTCAACACGCGGGCGCGACATCGGCCGGCGCGAAAACCGGCGTCGAGAGCATGTCCAGCCGACGCGGGATCGCTTCGGCGTCGGACACTGCGGCAATAAATGGGAGAGAGCACGTTCGGTCAGCCGATTCTCACCGAACGCGCTCGCGAGATGAAAGAAGGGCGCGGCCTGGCGGCGGCGCCCCTCCCGGCGGATATCTGCGCGGCTCAGAGCCGGACCAGCAGGCCTTCCGGCGCGCAGGTCAGGAGATGGCGCTTCTCGATCGAACGGTCTTTCACGAAGTCGGCGCCCTGTTCCGTCGCGAGGAAGTCGTTGACCGCCGTCAGCGGGCTGTTGCCCGGGCCCCAGGGCCGCGTGACGTTGAACGTGTCCTGCGGCGCATATTCGATGCCGGTGTCGAGCACGACGACGGCCGAACCGGAGGTGACCATCGGGGCGTAGAGTTTCAGTTCCTCGAAGACATGGTCGCGGGTATGGTTGGAATCGAGGAAGACGAGCACCGTCTTCGCCTCGCCGATTGCGGCCTTCACCGCGTCGATGATCGCGGCGTCGATCGAGGAGCCCTGGATCAGCGTGATCATCGGCGCCAGCGGATGCGATTCGATCGCCTTGCGGTTATGGGCGCGGATGTCGATGTCGATGCCGATCACCTTGCGCGGCGTGTAGGCGCCGGTCCTCAGCATCTCGCCGTGGGCGATCGCGGCGAGGATGCTCGCCGACAGCACCAGCGAGCCGCCGCGGGCGATGCCGGTCTCGACGATCACGTCCGGCTGCACGCGCCAGATGATTTCCGACAGGGCCGCGATGTCCTGCGGGTCCTGGATGATCGGCAGGCCGAGCCACTGGAACATGTACTGATAGTCGAAGGTGCGGCTGCCGTCGTGCCAGGCGCGCACGGTCGCGCGGACCTCGGGGTCGACCCAGTTGCGCTCGGCCATGCGGGCGCGGTCGGCGGAAAATTCCGCCGTCGGCGTGCGGTTCTGGCAGTCGGGCGGCAGCATGACGACGTCGACGTCGCCGCCATAGGTCTCGGCGAGATAGGTCTCGATGCGGTGGCCGTTGACGGCGGAGACGAAGGCGACGGAGCGCATGCCGGCGGCCTTGCTCTCGGCGACCAGCGCGGCAAAATCGTCGGCGCCGAGGATCGTCTTGCCGGCGATGCTGCGCCCGGTGAGCCGCGCGTCGGAATCCGCCATCCAGTCGAACCCGTCGAACGCCCGGTCGGCGAGCGTCTGCAGCAGCCGGAAGGCATAGCTCGACAGGCCGTAGACGCCGAAGCGGGCGGCGATGCCCTTTTCCGCATAGTCCGCGACGGTCGCGTGGACGGCGCCGACGGTGACCTCCAGGTCGCGCGCGGAGCGCGACAGGTAGTGCGCCATCACCTCGGCCGGTGCGCTGCGGATCGACGGAAGCTTCGGCTCCGGCTGCGGCTCCGCCGCCTTGCGGGCAAGCACGAGGATTTCCGGATAGGCGAGCGTCGGCGTGACGCGGCGCTCGGATTCGCGCGTCGAGACGATCGTAAACCCGGCGCGGGCGAGCGCATCGGTCAGCGTCGTGATCTCGAAATGGTTGATGTGTTCGAGGTCGAAGCAGTTGTAGGGACCGTAGTAGAGCTCGTCATAGCCGCGCATGTCGGGGACGGCGACGCAGAACAGGCCGTCATCGGCGAGGATCTCGCGGATGCGGGCAAATTCCGTGTTGAAGTTGTAGACATGCTCGAAGCAGTGCGTCGAGACGACGAGGCCGTAGGCGAGATCCGGATAGGGGCTCTCCATGTCGTAATTATAGGCCGCGCGGGCGCCGCGTTCCCTGGCGAGCTCGGAGAAGGCGAGCGCACCGGAGCCGAAATCGAGGACGTCGGTCTTCTGCCAGTCGAGGCCGCCGTCATTGCCGATGAGATCGAGCACGCCCTCGAAATAGGCCTTGTCGATCAGCCCGAGCGCGCCGACGCGGGTATAATGCTTGTTGAAGCGGGTGTAGTAGTCGATGTAGTCGGCGTTGACCGAGGGCGAGGCATTGCCGATGAAGCCGCAGTCCTTGCAGGTGATCACGGCCATGTCGCCGGAGAGCGGATAGCCGGACGGGGTCATCAGCTTCATGTTCGTCGTCGTCCAGGTGAGGTCCGTGCCGCCGCAGCTGCGGCAGCAGGTGGCCTCCGAGGCGATTGCGTATCGATCCGACAGGGGCGCGTCTTTGTACATCGAAGCCTCTCTTTTCAATCTTTGTGGCGGGCGAACAGGGTCAGCCCCTCGCCGAACAGGGAATGGGAGCGGAGATAGAGGTCGTGGGCGCCGAAGCCGGCGAGAACCGCCGGGATCTCCAGCAGCGACCGTTCGTCATGGGAGATGTTGACGAGGATGTCGCTCCTCGTCGCCGCGATCAGCCGGCGCGCGCCGGCGAGCGCCAGCGGCTCGGCCGCCTCGACATGCAGCTTGATCAGCACGCGGCCGCCGGCGGCTCCGCCGGTCTCCGCGTGGACATCGTCGAGCGTCACCGCGTCGAGGTCCATCAGCGCCGGATGGCCGAGCGCGCCTTCGCCGGTGATGCGCGCCGAGAGCTGGCCATTGGCAAGAAAGGCGTGGCTGCCCGGCCGGTCGTAGACGGGGTGGGCGTCGATCGTGATCGCCGCCGCGCGCCGGTCGTCAAGCCTCGCCTTCCTCCGCTCGCAGGTCGCGAAATTGCGGGGATCCGGTTCGAAGGCGAGATAGCGGCCGAAGGTGATCCCCGCGGGATCGAAATAGTCGACGAGGCCGAGGTCGAAGGCGCCGCAATCGTAGACGCGGTCGTAATGGGTGTCCGCGCGGCCGAACAGGCCGAGATCGTATTTCGATCCTTCCGGTCCGACCGGATAGTCGTGTCTCAGCACGCGGTCGTAGCGCCAGGCGCCGACCGCCTCGAGGATCGCGCCGGACTCGGCATCGGAAAACAGCGCCGGCAGCGCCGCGAGCCTTGCCCGGGTGGCATCGTCGGCCTCGAGGTTGCGCCAGCCGTTGGAAAAGATCGCCGGGGAATGGTGGTCGAAGAAATCGTAGACGGTCAGCACCATCGGCTGGCCGAGCCGGGCGAAGATGCCGTCGACCTCGGCCGTCGGCATCTTGAAGGCGCTGAGCAGATAGGTGATGCCCTCGACCGGCTGGTGGTCGGTAAGGTCGCGGATCTCGATGCCGCCGAGCGTGCCGCGCTTCCTCGAATCGAGGATGAAGGCGGGCTTCTCCACCCCGGCCGGCCAGAGCGCCAGCGCCATCTCGCCAAGCTGGCCGGCGCCGATGAGCGCAAAGCGGCCGGTGGCGAGCGCCGCGCCGAGCTGTTCTTCCGTGACGCTCATGAAAGCTGCTTCTTCAACTGTTCGCGGTGGCCGTCGAGATTGTCATGGGTACAGGCATGGACCTGGCCGCAGGAACTGCACGACGAGACCGAGGACAGGCCGCCGAAGACATGGGCGTGGCGGAGCTCCCGCAGCTTCTCGCCGTGCCAGATGTCCATGATCGAGTCCGTTTTCAGGTCGCCGATGGCGAGCTCGCGGTTCCAGTCGACGCAGCAGGGCGAGACGATGCCGTCGGCATTGATCGACAGCGAGTAGAAGAGATAGGGGCAGATCTCCTTGTGCACCGTCTGGCGCCCGTAGGCGTCGATGTCCTTGTGCACGGCGTCGGCGACGGCGAAGCTCGGCCAGCTCGCCACCGTGTTCTCGATGAAGATGCCGTCGGAGATCGGGCCGAACGTGTCGAAGAACATCCGGTCCTCGCCGATCGTGTAGTCGAGGTTCTGCGCCACCGTCTTGACATGCAGCTTCATGTCGCCGCGGATCGAATAGAGATGGCGGACCTTCTCGACGAAGGCGTCGAAATCGAACTTCACCCGGGCGAATTTCAGGTAGCGCTCGGAGGTGACGCCCTCGATCGACAGCACGACGCGGTCGATGCCGCTCTCGACCAGCTTCTCGCTGAAGCCGGGCGCGATCTTCGAGCCGTTCGACGTCGTCTCGACGCGCTCGACCTTTCCGACCCGCTTGGCCGCCTTGACCATCTCGATGAAGTTCGGGTTGAGCATCGGCTCGCCGTCCTTGAAGAGCTTCAGCACCTTCAGCGGGCGTTCGAACTTGCCGACATCGTCCATGATCTTCTGGAAGAGGTCGAGCTTCATGAACATCTGCCCGCGCCCGGACGCCTTGATCAGGTGGGGGTCGCCGGTCGGGCAGAAGCTGCACTTGAAGTTGCAGAGCGAGGCCGGGTCGATCTGCATCGAGATCGGGTTTGGCAGCGGCAGGAGGTTGCCGAGCGATTCGCGCGGATAGGCCTTCGGCAGCATGAAGACCTTGTTGGGATCCATTTCAATGCCCACGGCTGTATCCCTCCAGGACGGCCTTGCTGAAGAACGTGTCCGGCAGCACGCTGAAGGCCGCCAGCATCTTGTCCCTGTCGGCGTCGACATTGTCGGCCTTGCAGTGCGTCACCTGGCTGCACTTGCCGCAGACGCCGTGGTTCTTGCGCAGGCCCTGGAGATGGGCGAGCCGGTGCGACTGCATCTCGGGACCCGTCCAGATCTCCTTGAGGCTGGTGTCGCGCAGCGAGCCGACACGAAGGCCGCGCGACCAGTCGACGAAGCAGGCGCTGATCGAGGAGTCCGAATTGACCGAGATCGAATAGAAGAGATAGGGGCAGACCTGCACGTCCTCGATCTCGTTGCCGTAGAGGCCGGTGGTGATCTTGATGTTCATCCGCTCCTCGACGTCGAAGTCGGGCCAGCAGGGCGAGGTGTTCTCGACGAAGATCTTGTCGCAGTGGTCGCCGAAGAGATCGTAGAACCTGTCGTGGCTCTCCTTGCCGATGATCTCGGACGTGGTCTTGATCACCACCTGGCACTCGCCGGAGACGGAATAGAAGTCCTTGATCCCCTGCACGAACTTCGGCATGTCCACCTTGGCCTTGGTGAACTTCCAGAACTGCTCCTCGTCGAGCCCGTCGATCGAGATGTTGACGCGGTTGAGGCCGGCCGAGATCAGCTTCTCGCCGATCTCGCCGTTCAGCAGATAGCCGTTGGTGGTGGTGTCGATGATCTTCGCCACCTTCGCCTCGGACGCGATCTGGATCATCGTCGGCAGGTTCTTGTTGAGCAGCGGCTCGCCGTCCTTGTAGAGGCGCAGGACTTTCAGCTGGTCGTCGAATTCGGCGATGTCGGAAATGATCTTGTGGTATTCGCCGAGCGACAGGTTGCCCTGGTAGCGCCCCGTCGACTTGATCAGCTCGCGGTCGCCGGTCGGGCAGAAGGTGCACTTGAAGTTGCACGCGCTCGAGGGATCGATGAAGACGACGTAAGGGGTGCGCAGCGGCACGACTTCGCCGAGCGCCGTGCGCGCCGCCTCGATGCGAGGCTGAATCTTCTGCTCAATGTCCAGGCGCATATCGTGTGACTTTCCCGATTTCAGAACTCTTGCTCATTATCGCCGGCGTGACTTGCCCGACCCTGACGCGGTGAGCGGGGGCGGACCGCCGGAGGCGGCGCGGGCGGGCGCCGCGAAGCGCAGGTCCAGCTCCTTGCCCGGCACGACGATCTGGTCGATGAGGTCGTAGAGCGCGCGGGGCGTTTCGACGCCGCCGATCGCCTCGTCGAGATAGAGCCGGTCCCCCTCGCGGCCGGTAAACACGCGGTAGCCCGTGGCGCGGACCGGTTGCCATTCCGGCCGGAAATGCTTCCTGTGCCGCCCGCCCTCCCAGCGGTCGAAGGCGAGGCCGTAGCCGTCGCACATCTGCCGGTAGGCGATCTCGGTCAGGGCGTTCGAGCAGCTGCGGGCACAGGCCTCGGCGAAGCGCTTCTCCCAGCCGGTGACGCGATAGCCGTTGCGCGTCTTGTACCAGTGCTGCACCTGCGCCACCGCGGCGGCGACGCCGAGATTGGAGGTGAAGGGGAAATCCTTCAGGTCCGGATCGTGGTCGAGGTTGCGGCCGAGATCGGCCATGAAGGCCTCGTAGCGCTTCTGGAGTTCGGCCGCGTCGCCGTTGCCGCCGGAATTGCTGGCGGCGCAGGCGCCGAGCACGGAATAGGGCCGCTCGACATAGGCGAAGCCGCGGGCGACGAAGAGCATCTTGATGATGCTTTCGTAGTCGACGACCGGGAACTCGAAGACGCAGCCGAACCGGGCCTTGAGCGTGTCGAGCGCGTGGCGCGACAGGGCGCCGTGATAGATGCCGAAGGGCGAGTTCGGCGTCTCGCCCGCGCCTTCCCAGCGGAACATCGCGCCGATCAGCGTCTCGCGCTCCACCTTGTGAATGCCGGTACCGAGCTTGACCATCACGTTGCACGGCCGCGCCCGGTTGTCCGGCCAGTTGTAGGCGAGCCGCCCCCAGGTGATCGCGTCGACGGGAGTACCCGTCGCCTCGATCCGGTCGATGACGTCGATCACGTCCGGATCGGCATAGTCGTCGTCGCCGATCACGATGACCCAGTCGCCGGTGGCGCCGGAGACGCAGCGCTCCCAGTTCCTCATCATCGACAGCGTCGCGCCGGTGGAGGGCTGCCAGACGACGCGCGGGTCGCGGGCAACCTCGCGCATGAAGTCGTTCATCGGCGCGGGATCGTCGGAATTGTCGGTGAAGACGAATTCGACGTCGAAGCGCAGGTTGGACACCAGGCTGCGGATCGTTTCCTGGAAGGTCTTCGGCCGGTTGCGCGAGGGCACGCAGATCGACAGGCGGGGGTGGGTCATGCCGACGCCTTCTGCCGTTCCTCGCGGTCGAGGGCCCCTACATTGCTGAAATCGAGCTCGTCGATCGTCGGGATGATCTGCAGCATGTGATCGTAGAAGGTGCCGAGCGTCCTGGCGCCGCCGATCTCCTCGTCGAGATAGAGAAGGCTGACATTGGTGTGGTGGATCACGCCGGTGTATTTCGGCACGTCCGCCGGCGGCGCATAGGGGCGCGGCGCGAAGAGATGGGCATAGGCGCCGCCGCGCCACCTGGCGAAGCCCTCGCGATAGTCGGCGATGGCGATGTCGTAGTCTTCCTCGGTCTTCAGATATTCGCAGCCGAGCGCGCAGGCCTTGACGAAATTCTCCTCCCAGCCGGAGAACTCGATATTGTACTTGCGCTTGAACCAGATCTGCGCCTGGGCGATGATGATGCAGTTGCCGAGATAGGAGGGGAAGGGAAAATCGGCGAAGTGGTCGTCCTTCTCCATGTCGCGGCCGAGGTCGCGGGCGAAATTCTGCTGGATTTCCTTGATCCGCTTGATGTCGCCGAAGCTCGATCCGTTGCTTTCCGGGCAGATGCCGGCGACGGAATAGGGGCGCTGCGAATAGACCAGATGCTTGGCATAGGTCAGGATCTTCAGCGTCATCTCGAGGTCTGGCGCCGGATACTCGAAGTAGCGCCCGCCGAAGCGCTTCCTGATCCTGAGCATCAGGTCGCGCGAGATCGCGGCGTGGTAGATGCTGAACGGGCATTGCGGGATGCCGGCAGACGTCGTGCCCCAGAGATAGTAGCGCTCCCACATGGTCGAGCGGCGGACGTCGGTGACGTCCCTGCCGAGCTCGACGATGACGCTGAGCGGGCGCCGGCCGGGCTTCGGCCAGATGTAGCAGGGCCGGCTCCAGGCGATCGCTTCCGTGTGCGGCTTCAGCGCCAGCGTGCGGCGGATCAGTTCGGCGGCCTCCGGATCGACCATGTCGTCGTCGCCGACGATGCAGATCCAGTCGCCGCTGGTCGCCTCCATCGTCCGCTCCCAGTTGTCCTGCATCGACAGGACCCGGTCGGCGGACGGGAGGAAGACGATGCGCGGATCGCCGTCGAGCTCCTTCATGAAGTCGATCATGATCGAGGCGTCGTCGGAATTGTCGGAGAAGACGAATTCGACGTCGGTGCGCAGGCTCTTCACCAGATAAAGGATCGTGTCCTTGAAATAGAACTGGCGGTTTCGCGAGGGAACGCAGATGCTCAGCAAGGGTCGGGTGCGCATCATCATCCTTCCGGTGACAGGCGGGAGCGGAAAAGTGGCGGCATCACGGGATCAGACGACGCCGGCGCGCACGACATTGGTGCCGATGAAATCGAGCGGCGCGATCATCGCCCGCACGACGCCGAAGAAGTCCTGCGCGTCGCGCGCGCCGCCGAGGAAGCGGTCGACCATCAGCGTGTCGCCGTGCAGGCCGCGCCGCGTGTCGCGCGGCGGCCGGCCGCGGAACTGGGGCTGGAAGGCACGGGCGAGCGCGGGATCCAGCGCCGCGAGCGCGGCGCCATAGGCGCGCGCCTTCGCCTCGAAACGGGCGGGTTCCACTTCCTTCATGCAGTCGATGATGCAGGCGCGGATGAAGTCGGCCTCGGCGCCGAGCCAGTCCGAGCCGAGGCTGCGCAGCACGTAAAACTGCGCTTCCGCGACCGCCGCTGTGATGCCGATCCCAGCATGGAGCGGAAAGCCGCCGGGCGCGACCGGCACGGCGTCGAAGGGCAGCGCATTGATCGCCGACATCGGCCGGGCGCAGAAGACCAGCGCATCGGCGCACAGCACCGTCTTCGCCGTCCATTCGAAACGCGGCACCGGCGTCGTCCAGGGCATGGCGTCGGGAATGGCGAGCATCGTTTCGAGAAGCGGGCGGCGCACGAGGCCGTGGAAGACGCCGAAGGGCACCTTCGGCACGTCGAGGCTGCCCTGCCAGTAGAAGAAGGCCTTGAGCATGGCCGTCTTCTCGAAGGTGTGCACGTTGAAGGAGGTCGGCACGGCGACGGAATCGGCGGCGGCGGCGTCCTGGCGCGGGTCGATCTGGAAGGTGTTCCAGCCGATCGCGTCGGCGGAAGGCGCCACCCCTTCGACGAAGCCGCTGAGCGCGGCAAGGCCGGCCTCGATCATGTCGCCGGGCTCGACCAGCGTCACCCAGTCGCCGGTGGCGTTTTCGAGCGCCAGGCGCCAGAGGGCGCGCAGGTCGCCCGGATCGAGCGGGGCCGTGACGAGGCGCAGGCGCGGATCGGCGGAAAGGGCGGGCAGGTCACCGGCGATCGCTTCCGGCGCCGCGACGACGATCTCGATGTCGTCGCTTCCGGCCGTCAGCGCGGCGACGAGACGCGAGGGCGCGGCATCGGCTGCGGAAACGGGAATGCAGAAGGTGACGGTCATGGGCGCTCCTCGGGATCGGCAAAGATCTGGCAGGCGCATGGTCGGATGCCAGCCTGCTGCGCGAGCCTAGACGCCGAAGCTTGAGCGAGGCTTTGGCGGCGGCCGGACGGCCGCTACCAGCTCTTCCAGGGCGGGGCCCCGCCCTGCCAGAGGTTTTCGAGATGCACCTTGTCGCGCAGCGTATCCATCGGCTGGAAGAAGCCGGTGTGGAAATAGGCCTTCAGCTCGCCGTCCTCGGCAAGCGAGGACAAGGGTTCGCCCTCCCAGACCGTGTCGTCGCCGTCGATCCGGTCGATGCATTTCGGCGAGAGCACGAAGAAGCCGCCATTGATGAAGCCCCCCTCGCCTTCCGGCTTCTCGACGAAGCCGCGCACGTCGTCGCCGTCGAGCTTCAGCGCGCCGAAGCGCGCCGGCGGCCGGACCGCCGTCACGGTTGCGAGCCGCCCGTGGCTGCGGTGGAAGGCGATGGTGGCGGCGATGTCGACATTGCTGACGCCGTCGCCATAGGTGAAGCAGAAGGCGTCCTCGTCCTTCAGGTAATCGGCGACACGGCGCAGGCGCCCGCCGGTCATCGAGGTCTCGCCGGTGTCGACCAGCGTCACCCGCCAGTTCTCGGCACTCTGGCGGTGGAACTGCATCTGGTTCGTCTTCAGGTCGAAGGTGATGTCCGACATGTGCAGGCCGTAATTGGCGAAATATTCCTTGATCACATAGCCACGGAAGCCGCAGCAGATGATGAAGTCGCGGATGCCGTGCGTGTGATAGAGCTTCATCACGTGCCAGAGGATCGGCCGGCCGCCGATCTCGATCATCGGCTTCGGCTTGAGGTGCGTCTCCTCGGCGATGCGCGAGCCGAGCCCGCCTGCGAGAATGACGGCCTTCATGCGCGCGTCCCCGTCAAGGAACAGCGTGGCGCGAGACCGGGGCGATGGGCCCCGCCGGGAGGTGTCGTGTAAGGCATGGCGGCATTCCGGGATCGACGTCGTGGTCCGCGATCCTCCCATGCCAGGCTGGCGCGGGGCTTTCCCGTCAGACGCGCACGGCCGTCTCGACGAAGTCCTCGCGGCCGAAGATGCCAAGATAGCGCTCGACCTCTTTCGGGTCACCGGTCGCCTTGCGCGGATTGTCCGAGAGCTTCACCGCCGGGCGCCCGTTCGCCTCGCTGACCTTGCAGACGATCGAGATCGGGTTCAGCCCGCCGATCTCGGTCGGGGCGCAGCCGGCGAAGTCGTTGGTGAGGTTGGTGCCCCAGCCGAAGCTCATGCGCACCCGGCCGTTGAAGTGGCGGTAGGTATCGATGATCGTGTCGACGTCGAGGCCGTCGGAGAAGATCAGGAGCTTCTCGCGCGGGTCGCGGCCCATCTTCTCCCACCAGGCGATGATCTTCTCGCCGCCCTCGATCGGCGGCGCGCTGTCCGGGCGGAAGCCGGTCCAGTCGGCGACCCAGTCGGGCGCGTCGCGCAGGAATGCCGCGGTGCCGAAGGCGTCGGGCAGCACGATCAGAAGGTTGCCGCCATAGAGCTGGTTCCAGTCCTGCAGCACCTTGTAGGGCGACGCGGCAAGCTCGACCTTGGTGCGCGCCAGTGCCGCCGCCACCATCGGCAGTTCATGGGCATTCGTGCCGAGCGCCTCGAGGTCGGTGTCCATGGCGAGGAGCACGTTGCTGGTGCCGGAAAAGGCCGGGCCGATGCCTTCCTTCAACGCCTCGACGCACCAGCGCTGCCAGAGGAAGGAGTGGCGTCGGCGCGTGCCGAAATCGGAGATCCTCAGATCCGGATGGGCGCGCAGCCGCTCGACCTTCGACCACATCTTCGCCTTCGCCCGCGCATAGAGGACATCGAGGGTGAAGCGTCCGAGCCCCTTCATCGCCGCGCGCGAGCGCAGCTCGTTGATGATGGCGAGCGCGGGGATCTCCCAGAGCGTCGTCTCGGCCCAGCGTCCGGGAAAGGTCAGTTCGTACTGCTTGTCGTTGCGCTTCAGCTCGTAGTCCGGCAGGCGGAAGTCGGCGAGCCAGGCGAGGAATTCCGGCGAGAAGATCTGTTTGCGGCCGTAGAAGGTGTTGCCGGCGAGCCAGATCATCTCCTTCTTGGTGAATTTCAGGCTGCGGGCATGGTCGAGCTGCTCGCGCAGCTCCTGCTCGTCGATCTCCTCGGCGAGGAAGACCGTCTTCGTCCGGTTGATCAGCGTGAAGGTCGCGTCGACGTCCGGATAGAGCTTCCAGATCATCTGCAGCATCAGGAGCTTGTAGAAATCCGTATCGAGCAGGCTGCGCACGATCGGATCGAGCTTGAAGGCGTGGTTGTACACCCGCCTTGCCAGGTCCGTCTTGGTCATCGACGTGTCTCCTCACCGGTAGCCCGCGTGGGCCTCACGACGCGCCACGTCCTTTGCGCCGTCATGCCATGTCCGTCCTCGCGCCACAAGGGTGCGGCCTGCGTCGAACGGCACCGGTTCCATCGATCAGAGACGGATTTAAATCGACACGAGCGGCTCAGCCGGCCTGTGCCGCAAGCGGCACGTCGTCGTCGACATTGGCGCCGGGAACGGCGAATTCCGCCAGCGTCATCGTGTCGAGCACCGCCGCCATCGCGTCGCGCACCTCGCTCATCGAGCGGCGGACCTGACATCGACCCGGATCGGCGCAGTCGTCACAGGCCTCGAAGGCGGTGCGGCTGGCGCAGCGGATCGGCGCGAGCGGACCGTCGAGGGTTCGGATCACCTGGCCGATGCGGATCTCGTCCGCCGGCTTCGACAGGGAATAGCCGCCGCCCGGGCCCTTCTTCGAGCGCAGCATGCCGGCATTGCGCAGTTCGAGAAGGATCGTGTCGAGGAATTTCTTCGGAATGTTGTTGCGCTTGGCGATGTCGGTGACGAATGCGGTCTCGCCCGGGCCGAGGGTCGCCAGGTCCGCCAGCGCCTTCAGTCCGTATTTTCCTTTTTTGGTCAGCATGTCTCTTCACTTCGGGAAAGGATGCGACGCCGGCGCCGACCTTGCGGCGGGGCAGGCTCTGGAGGTACATCAGGACGATGGCGATCACAAGGCGCCAGCCCATAAACTGCATGGATTTTGTCGGAATTGGCGTGCCCCGGCCCCGTTCCTGCTTGACCGGCGCGGCCCGACCGGTTTTCTGACGCGAGGAACGACACGCCGGAAGGAGACGCCGATGACGGAAAAGGACAGCAAGCTGACCGCGACCAAGCGGCGCTGGGCGGCGGAGGGACGCTTCCTGACCGGCCGCGAGGGGCGGCCCGCCACCGAACGCCTGCCGCCCGGCCAGCATCTCGTCACCGGCTGGCCGGTGCTCGATCTCGGCCAGACGCCGGTGATCGACGCGCGCCACTGGCGCCTCGACGTGACCGGCCTCGTCGAGCATCCGGTCTCGCTCGACCGCGACGGCTTCGCCGCGCTGCCGCAGAGCGCCCATCTCTCCGACATCCACTGCGTCACCACCTGGTCGCGCTACGACAATCACTGGGAAGGCGTTTCGACCCGCGACCTTCTCGACCACGTCATGCCGAAGCCGGAGGCCCGCTTCGTCATGCTGACGAGCTATGACGGCTACACGACCAACCTGCCGCTCGCCGATTTCGCCGTCGACAACGCGCTGCTCGCCACCGCCTGGGAAGGCCTGCCGCTGACGCGCGAGCATGGCGGGCCGGTGCGGCTCGTCGTGCCCCACCTCTATTTCTGGAAAAGCGCCAAGTGGATCCGCGGCATCGATTTCCGCGCGAAAGACGAAGCCGGCTTCTGGGAGCGCAACGGGTATCACATGCGCGGCGATCCCTGGGCCGAGGAGCGTTACTCGGACGACTGACCGGCCTTGCGCGCGGCGCGGTATTCGTCATAGAGGCCGGCGAGCTTTCCCCGCAGGAAGTCGTCGAAGCCGGGGGCCGACTTGCGGCTGACGGCGAAGATCGTTTCCGTCCGTCCCTCGCGGATCTTCAGCGGCGACGAGCGGTCCGGGGCAATCCAGGGCTCGGCGCGCGCGCCCTCCTCCCCGCCCCTTTCGGCGAGCGCATCGAAGACCGACTGGAAGCGCTGGTCGGTGTCGAGCGCGGCAAAGCCGGGCCGGGCGGCGAGCGCGAGGGCCCGGTCGGGAGCGTCCGCCCTTTCCAGCCGCTCGGTCAGCTCGATCCAGCGGCGCCGGCCGAAGGCACCGGCCGGGCCGATCGCCTCGATCAGCGCCACCGGCAGGCGCCGCACGACGGCGATCATCCGCGACAGCGCCGCCTTGTCGACGCCGAGCGCCGACATGATCGTGTCGCGGGCAAAGCCGCGATCCTCGAGCCGCGCGGCAAACAGCGCCCGCTCAATGTAGGAGAGATCGGTGCGGGCATTGTTCTCCTGCCCCTGGCTGACGATCAGCTGCTCGTCGCTGAGCGAGCGCACCACGGCCTTGACCCGGATCCTGAGATCGCGCGCCGCCGCCAGGCGGCGATGGCCGTAGGCGACCTGGTAGCGGCCCCTCACGTCCGGATGCGGGCGCACGAGGATCGGCACCTGCTGGCCATGCTCGCGGATCTGGGCCGTGAGCGAGGCGCGGTCCTCGGCGCTGACGCCGAGCCGGTCGGCGACGAAGGAGCCGTCGACGAGGTCGGGATCGAGCTCGACCACCGCCTGGCCCTCGGCGAGCTGGCGCTCCAGCGCCTCGGCGCGTTCGACCTTCTGGGTGATGTTGGAGAGCGAGCGGGTGATGCCGCCGACCTGGCCCGGTACGCGCGGCGGCGGGACGAAGCCGGCGATCGGCCGGCCGGGCGGCCCGGCGCGGCCGGCCTCCGCGTCCGGAGCGGGCGATGGCGTCTCGGAAATGCCGATGAGGTTCTTGCGGGCCATGACTACTTCCTTCCCCAGACGCCGCGCAGGAGCGCCTCGATCTCGCTGTTGACGGCGGTGAGCGATTCCATCGCCCGGTCATAGGTGCCGCGGGTGAACTGCGCCCGGTCGACCTCGTAGAGCGTCTGCTTGGTCACGCCCGCATCGGAAACGGCGGTCGATTTCAGCATGGCGTGCTGCAGCATGCGGTTGCCGAAGATCGCCCGCATGAAACCGGTCATCTGGCTCTGCGGCCCGTCATTCGGCTCGAAGCGGGTGACGAGATAGCGCATCCAGTCGTAGCTCGTCCGGCCGCCGGCATTCTCGACCACCGCCATCAGTTCGCTGGTCATCGACAGGAACTGCGACATCGACATGACGTCGAGCATCTGCGGATGCACGGTGATCAGCACGGAGGTCGCGGCGCAGAGCGCCGACATGGTGAGGAAGCCGAGCTGCGGCGGGCAGTCGATGACGACGACGTCGTAGAACTGCTCGATGTCGGCGAGCACGTCGCCGATGCGGGCGAAGAACATCGTCTCGGCGGTGCCGGCGGTCATCGCCCGCGGCGTCTCGTGCTCGAACTCCATCAGTTCGAGATTGCCGGGGATGATGTGCAGCCGCTCGATATAGGTGGTGCGGACGATGTCGCTGACGGGGCGGGCATTCTGGTAGCGGATCGCGCCGTAGAGCGTCTCGTTCTCGCCGACGTCGAGCTCCGGCTGGTGGCCGAAGAGCGCGGAAAGCGAGGCCTGCGGATCGAGGTCGATCGCCAGCGTGCGGTAGCCGCGCAGCGCCACATATTGCGCGAGATGGGCCGCGGTCGTCGTCTTGCCGGAGCCACCCTTGAAGTTCATCACCGAGACGACCTGCAGCTTCTCGCCCGCACGGCGGTGCGGCACGTATTTGCCCGCCTTGTTGCCCTCGTCGAGGACATGGCGGATCCGCTCGATGTCGGCGACCGAATAGAGCCGCCGGCCGTTCGCCAGCGGCTCCGGCCCATGGCCCTCGAGCGCCACCTGGCGCAGATAGCCCTCGCCGATGCCGATGAAGGCGGCGGCTTCGGCCGGCGAGAACGGCCGCATCGATTTCTGCGACATCGGCGGGAAGGTCTTGCGCTGATGCTCCTGCAACTGATGCGCCAGCTCCTGCGCGTCCTGGGCCAGCATCGACGGCAGGTGCTCCTGCACCTCCGCCACGGCCATTCTCTGCTGCGCCATCGCACCCTCTCAAACTGCGCAAATCATCTCGATCGGCTTTGTTCTGCGCAGTTAGCATAGGTTTCGATGGTTACCAAAATGTAAATATCGCCGTTGTCCGCGGACAACCGGCGAGACACTAAGCTGCGGCAGCGGTTGTCCGCGGACAACGCGGGCTCGGGACGGACACGGTGGAACACCCGGCAAGGGCAGATCCTTTCGTCAGGGACGTCCCGGCGCTCCGTTTGCGTCCCGAATGCCCGTTCCTGCGCCAAGGCCTGTCATTGACCGCCGAATAATTCATTAAATTTATGGACTATTGACAGGCGCTACGCTTGTGGCAGAGTTTCACCGATCCCTCGCGACGAAGGGACGGGAAAACAGGGGTTTGGCATGTTCTATCTCGGCGGAATGAGCCTTGGCTACTTCACCGCGCCACTGAAGCGCGGCAAGACGCACGCACCGGAGGATCGCACAGTGCGCGAGGCGCGCCCGGAAAGGACCGAGACGGTCGACCGGGAGCGCGAGATCGAATTCGAGCGGGCCTTCATGACCCCCTGGCACCTGTTCTACTGATCAGCCGAGCCAGGTCCTGTAGTCGGAGACGAGCAGGCGGAACGGCGCCTCGTCCTCCTCGATGCCGGAGAAGCGGGTGACCGCCGGATCCTCGAAGACGTTGTCGGTGGCGTCGTCGTTGACGGTCGAGACCTCGGCGACGAAGACGTCGCCACCCTCGCCCCAGAAGGCGTGCCAGTCGCCGGGGATCAGCGTCACGCTCTCGCCGGGCGCGAGCCGCAGCCGTTCTCCGGGCGCGATGGTCCGCACGATCCCGTCGGTCGCCACCGTCACCCCTTTCGACCGGTCGCAGGCACCGTCCGTGTCGCCGTAGAGTTCCAGGACCAGCGTGCCGCCGCCGCGATTGATGATGTCCTCGGCCTTGAGATCGTGGCGGTGCATGGGCGTCACCTGATCCTTGCGCGAGATCATCGCCTTTTCGGCATAGAGCATGCCGCGCCCGCGCTTCAGGTCCTCGAACCTTCCGTTGCGCACGGTGAAGAGGATCAGGCCGGTCGCGGCGAAATCGCCGAGGCCGAAATCGGTGATGTCCCAGCCAAGGCTGGCGCCGGTGATGCCGGCGATCTCGGAACCGCGCGCCTTCATCTCCTCCGGCGTCCAGTGCGCGAAGGGCGGCAGGATGTAGCCGTGCCCCCGCATGAAGGCTTCGCTCTCGCGGATGATGCGGTTGATCTCGCTGCGCTTGACGGTGGTCATGATCTGAACTCTCCCTGATGTCGTCTACTTGACGCCGATGCCGGCGGTCAGCGCGCCGTCGATGCGATGGTCGGAACCAGTGATGAAGCCCGCCCGATCGGAGGCAAGGAAGGCGATGAAATCCGCGACCTCCTCCGGCTCGCCGATGCGGCCGATCGGATGCGCCTCGCCGAAGCGCGCGAAGACCGCGTCGAGATCGGCATCCTCTCCCTCGAAGGTGCGGGCGGCCAGCGCCAGGATCGGCGTGCGCACCGAACCGGGGCTGACCGAGACGACGCGGATGCGGTCCGGGGCGAAATCGAGCGCCATCGCCCGGGTCAGCGCGTGGATCGCGCCCTTCGAGGCGACATAAGCCGACACGCCGCGCTGGCAGGCATGGCCCTGCACGCTGGACAGGTTCACGATGACGCCGCCGCCGCGGCGGCGCATCTCCGGAACGCCGTATTCGGCCGTCAGGTGGATGCCGCCGACATTGACCGCCATGCAGCGCATGAACACGTCGAAGGGCGTCGTCGTTGCATCGCCATAGGGGTGGACGGCGGCGGCGTTGACGATAATGTCGAGACCGCCGAAGGTGCCGACCGCCTCGCCCATCGCGGCCGCGACATCGGCGGGAACGGAAATGTCGGTGCGGATCGAAACGAGGTCGAACCCCTTGACCGTGGCGATGCCTTCGAGTTCGCGATTGGCGTCGTCGTCGATGCCGAGCGCCGCGACCTTCGCCCCCGCCTGCGCCAGTCGGAGCGCGACCGCGCGCCCGATGCCGGTCGTGCCGGTGACGACCGCCACCTTGCCGGAAAATTCTCCCACAGTGATCCTCCCGTCTCCTCCGGCGCTCCAGGCGCCGGGCTTTTCTGCCGGCGGTAGTGTTAACGCAGCCGGGCGCCGCTTGGGAAGCGGGAATCGGCGCCGCGGCAACAGCGTGCGGCCGGCTTGCAAAAGCGGCGAGCCGCGGATTAAGTGCGCGCGACGGATGCGAAAAACGGAGGAAACATCATGCTCGAAAGCTGGCGCTGGTTCGGTCCCGAGGACCCGGTGACGCTCGCCGACGCGCGACAGGCGGGCGCCCACGGCGTGGTCACGGCGCTGCACCATATCTATGACGGGCGCGCCTGGACGCCGGAGGACGTGGCGGAGCGCAAGGCGCTGGTGGAAAAGGCAGGCATGGTCTGGGCCGTCTGCGAGTCTATCCCTGTCGCGTCCTCCCTGAAGCTGCGCGACGGCAAGTGGCGGCAGACGCTCGATGCGTGGAAGACGAGCCTCGCCAATCTCGGCCGCGGCGGGGTGCCGGTCGTCTGCTACAATTTCATGCCCGTCGTCGACTGGACGCGCACCAACCTGCTCTATCCGACGGAGGCCGGCGGCTTCGCCCTGCGCTTCGACATGATCGATTTCGTCGCCTACGACGTCTTCGTGCTGAAACGGCGCAATGCCGAGGAGAGCTATGACGTCGAGGTGGTCAGCGCTGCCCGCGCGCGTCTCGACCGGATGGGCGAGGACGAGATCCTGAGGCTCGAGACCAACATCATCGCCGGCCTTCCGGGCGGCGAGGACACGCACACGCGCGAAACGATCCGCACCCGCATCGCCGCCTATGACGACCTGTCCCCCGACGACATGCGCGCCAATCTCGTGGCGTTCCTGAAGGAGGTCGTGCCCGTCGCGGCCGAGACCGGCGTGCGGCTGGCGATCCATCCGGACGATCCGCCCTTCTCCCTTTTCGGCCTGCCGCGCGTCGTCTCGACGGCCGAGGACATCGCGACCGTCCTCGGCGCGGTCGATGTCCCGGAAAACGGCATCACGCTCTGCGCCGGTTCCTACGGTTCGCGCCATGGCAACGATGTCGTGGCGATGGCAGAGCGTTTCGCTGACCGCATCCACTTCACCCATCTGCGCAACGTGACGAAGGAGTCGGACCGGTCGTTCATCGAATCCGAGCATCTTTCCGGCGATGTCAACATGGTGTCGCTGATCGCGGTCCTGCGCGCCGAGGAGCGGCGCCGGGAAGCGGAGGGGAGGGCGGACAGCGTCATCCCGATGCGTCCGGACCACGGTCATCTCCTGATCGACGACATCAAGAAGACGGTCAATCCGGGCTATTCCTGCATCGGGCGGCTGAAGGGCCTTGCGGAACTGCGCGGCGTCATCGCCGCCGTCGACCAGTTCCAGGGCTGAAGAGGCGCTCCGCCACGAGGTCCGGTAAGACACCCGCGGCCGGAAGGCCGCGGGTGTCGTCGTTCAATGCGGCAGCGACAGATGGGTGTGGACGCCGAGGTCCGGCTCGCGTCCGGTCAGATTGGCCTTCGCCACCTCCCAGCCGAAGCGCAGCGCGCTCTTCGGCGACGCCCAGATCGAGACGTCGTCGAGCTTCAGCTGCAGCAGGGTGAGCTCGGGATCGTCTTTTCCCCCCTCGTACCAGGCGGAAACGGCGGCCGACCAGAACCTGTCGACATGCTCGCGCGACAGGCGTTCGCTGATCGTCCCGGCAAGGCAGGCATGGTAGTCGTGGTCCTTGCCGACGACGCAGAAATGGGCCCGGCTTCCCGCTCGCACGGCGGCGATCAGGTCCGTCGACGTCTTGGTGAAGAACCAGATCGAATTGGTTTCCTTCTCGACGAAGGGCGCCATAGGCTGCATGTGCTGGCCGGACTCCTCGACGCCGAGCATGCCGGCATGGATGTCGCCGATTTCGTCCCAGAGCTGCTGCAGCGGGTCGAGGCGGGTTTTCTCAAGATCTGCCATGGTGTTCTCCTCTCGGCTTCCGGCAACTCAGGCGGCGCTGCGACGGTCGTGGCGGCCTTCCTCGACCTCCTCGACGATCTTCGCGACGAAGGCGGCGAGATCGTCCGGCTTGCGCGAGGTGACGATCCCCTTGTCGGTGACCACGGGCTCGTCCCGCCAGATCGCCCCGGCATTGACCATGTCGGTGCGGATCGACGGATAGGACGTCGCCTTGCGGCCGCGCAGCGCGTCCGCCTCGATCAGCAGCCAGGGGGCGTGGCAGATCGCCGCCACCGTCTTGCCGGACCGGACGAAGTCGCTGACGACGCGCATCGCGTCCCTTTCATTCCGCAGCGTGTCGGGATTGATCTGGCCGCCGGGCAGGACCAGCGCATCGAAGGCCTCCACGTCGACGGCCTCGGCGGCGAGGTCCGCCTCGACGCTGTCGCCCCAGTTCTTTTCGTCCCAGCTGCGAATTGGCCCGGTTTTGAGCGAGGCGATCCTGACCTCGGCACCTTTTGCCTTGAGTTCATCCAGGGGAACGCGCAGTTCCGAGCGCTCGTAGCCGTCGGTCGCGAGGATGAGGATTTTCGCTTGGTCGATTCGGGGCATGGCCCGTCTCCTTCGTCGTGAGCGGCAACCCGCGATCGGGCTGCCTTCTGGTGTCGGTAGGGTTCGGCGCAGACGGGCTCGCCCCATCAACGACTTGCCACCGGCTTCGTTCCCGACCGACCCGATTTTGACGATTGACAGGCAACGGAGAAAGAACATATCATGAACATATGCAGCGATCCCTGAAAGAACGGCTGGCCATCCTCGCCGATGCCGCGAAATATGATGCGTCCTGCGCCTCGAGCGGCACGGTCCGTCGCCACTCCGCCGGCACGGGCGGCCTCGGCTCGACCGAGGGCTCCGGCATCTGCCATTCCTACGCGCCGGACGGCCGCTGCATCTCGCTGCTCAAGATCCTGCTGACGAATTTCTGCATCTATGACTGCGCCTATTGCGTCAACCGCTCTTCCAGCAATGTCGAGCGCGCCCGCTTCAGCGTCGAGGACGTCGTGTGGCTGACGCTCGAATTCTACCGGCGCAACTACATCGAGGGACTGTTCCTCTCCTCCGGCATCATCCGCTCGTCGGACCACACGATGGAGGAGATGCTGCGCGTGGCGCGCAGCCTGCGCCGCGACCACCAGTTTCGCGGCTACATCCATCTGAAAGCGATCCCGGAGGCGTCGCCGGCGCTGATCGAGGAGGCCGGCCTTTATGTCGATCGCCTGTCGATGAACATCGAACTGCCGACCGATGCCGGCATCCGTCGCTACGCGCCCGAAAAGCGACCCGAGACGATCCGCAGGTCGATGGCCGATCTCAGGCTGAAGATCGAGGCGGCGGGCGAGCCGACGCAAAGCGGCAGGCGCAAGCGTTTCGTGCCGGCCGGGCAGAGCACGCAGATGATCGTCGGCGCGGATGCCGCCGACGACCGGACGATCCTCGACGCGAGCGCCCGGCTCTATGGCAGCTACGGCCTGAAACGCGTCTATTATTCCGCCTTCAGCCCGATCCCCGACGCATCGAAGGCCCTGCCTCTGGTCCGGCCGCCGCTGATGCGCGAGCACCGGCTCTATCAGGCCGACTGGCTCTACCGCTTTTACGGTTTCGCCATCGACGAGGTGACGGCGGGCCGGGCCGACGGCATGCTCGACCTCGACCTCGATCCGAAGCTCGCCTGGGCGCTTTCGCATCGCGAACAGTTTCCCGTCGACGTCAACAGGGCGCCGCGCGAGATGCTGCTGCGGGTGCCGGGCCTCGGCGTCAAGGCGGTGAAGGCCATCCTGGCCTCGAGGCGCCACGCGTCGCTGTCGCTCGATCATCTCGCCCGGCTCGGCGTCTCGCTGAAGAAGATCCGGCCCTTCGTCGTCACCGAAGGCTGGACGCCGGTGCGACTGATCGACAGGGCCGATCTTTCCGCGCGCTTTCGCCCCGAGCCGCGGCAGCTTTCGCTCTTCGAATGATCCGTGTCCGGCTTCAAGGACGGGGCGACGGCGAGGAGTGGCGCAGCGCCGCCCGCGCGCTCGTCTCCGCCGCGATCGCCCCGGAGGAGGTCTCCTGGTCGAGCGCAGGGGAGGGGGACCTGTTCGGCGCCGGCGATCGCCTGCCGGACGCCCGCCCGGATGCTGCACGGATGACGGTGCCCGCGCGCTTCGTCGCCCTCGCCGAGGCGGCGTTGTGCCACAGCGATCCGGCGCGCTTTGCGCTCCTTTACAGATTGCTGTGGCGGCTGAAGACGGAGCCGCGGCTGCTCGACAACGCCGCCGACCCCGACATCGCCCGGGCGACGCGCCTCGAACGCTCCGTCCGGCGCGACTGCCACAAGATGACCGCCTTCGTCCGGTTCCGCGAGGTCGAGGCCGGTGACACAGCCCGCCGGCGCTTCGCCGCCTGGTTCGAACCCGACCATTACATCGTCAGGCGCACCGCCGGCTTTTTCCGGCGCCGCTTCGCGGACATGGACTGGCTGATCGCCACGCCGAAGGGGGCGAGCGCCTGGGACGGGACGGCGCTCAGCATCTCCGACGCACCGGCGCCCCGGCCGGAGGCGGAGGATCAGGCCGACGTGCTGTGGAAGACCTATTACGCGCATATCTTCAATCCCGCCCGACTGAAGACCAGGGCGATGCAGGCGGAAATGCCGAAGAAATACTGGAAGAACCTGCCGGAGGCGGCCCTCATCCCCGGCCTGATCGCCGGCGCGCCCGAGGTGGTGCGGTCGATGGCAGCGCGCCCGGCGACGGAGCCGCCGCTCTTTCACCATAGGCTGCAGGCCCGCGCCGCGGATATGCCGTCGCCACCAGCGCCGGAAGCGGAGACGCTTGACGGGCTTCGCGACGCTGCGCGGGGCTGCACCGGCTGCGGCCTGCACCGCATGGCCACCGGAACCGTGTTCGGCGAGGGCAGGGCGGGAGCAGACATCCTGTTCGTCGGCGAGCAGCCGGGCGACCAGGAGGACCTCGCGGGGCGCCCCTTCGTCGGCCCGGCCGGCCGGCTGCTCGACCGGATGCTGGAGGAGGCCGGCATCGACCGGCGCGACGCCTATGTCACCAATGCGGTCAAGCATTTCAAATACGAGCCGCGCGGCAAGCGGCGGCTGCACCGCCGCCCGGATCGCGGCGAGGTGACCGCCTGCCGCTGGTGGCTCGACCGCGAGATCGCGCTGGTCGGCCCGCGGATCGTCGTCGCGCTCGGCGCGACCGCGTTCTTCGCCCTCACCGGTGAGACCGGGCCCGTCGGCGCGCGCCGCGGGCAGGTTCTTCCGATGACCGGCGGCCGCGTTCTGATCGCCACCATCCATCCGTCCTACCTGCTGCGGCTGCCCGATGCGCACCGCGAAGCCGACGAGCGCCGGCGCTTTGCCGACGATCTCGCGCGGGTGGCGAGCGTGCATCGCGGACTTCGGGCCGAGCAAACCGGCTGAACCGGCCGCCACCGGCGCGGGATCGGCCGACCGGGTGCCGACGGCAGTCAGCGGCTCCTTGCCGCAGGTCGGCTTTCGCCGCCGATGGGGCGGTCACGGCGGGATCCACAATCGCCTGGCGTCGCCTTCGCAAGCGTTCCGTTGCCGTCTCGGATCAGAAGCCTGAAAGACACCCGGCACAGGCACAGAGGACATTCCGACAGGCGGGATTGCGGGTTCCCGTCAACGCGCCCATGATTGCCGGGAGAAGACAACCAGTCACGGAGAGAGACCCATGTCCGGCGAAACAATCTCGGTGGTGAAACTCATGGAGCCTGTGCCGGAGGATGCGCCGATCGGAACCCTCCTCGGGGAGATATATGTCTCCGGAGCAGCCCCAGAAACATGGTCGTACAGCATACTCAGTCAAAGCATCGTCGACCGCGACGATGGAAGCGGCGGCGAGGCGTCGACGGATTTCTTTCGAATAGAAGGCAACAAAATCCTCACCAATGATAAGATAGACTACGGTTATTTTGGCTATCACTTTTTTTATTACACCATGAGCTTCCTCGCCAGCAGCGAACCCGGCGCCTTTCAGGTGTCGGCAGAGGTCGATTTTTCCGTGATCGACACCTTGACGGTGATCAGGGGGACAGCAGGGGCCGACACGCTGAAAGGTGACGGCGGCATGGACAAGCTCATGGGCGGCGCCGGAAACGATTTCCTCTACGGCGATCGTGGCGACGATGTCCTCTACGGATCGACGGGGCGGGACATTCTCTCGGGCGGCAAGGGCGCCGACACGTTCCTCTTCAAGTCGGTCCTGGACAGCACGGCAACGGCACCCGACCAGATCACGACATGGGATGCCGGAAAGGGCGATCTCCTGCCCGGTGACCTCATCGATTTGGCCGCCATCGACGCGAACACGAAGGTCTCCGGCAATCAGGTCTTCGACTGGATCAGGACCCGGGAATTCACCAGGCATGCGGGCGAACTCCGGTTTGAGCACGACGGAGGAAAAACCCTGTTGCAGGGCGACGTCGACGGAGACGGAAAGGCGGATATCGTCATCCTCATCAATACCGAGGTCGCTCTCTACCGCGAGGATTTCCTTTTCTGAGATCCGCCGATAGCCCCGGCGAGATGTGTCGCAGCCGCAACCAGAACGGACGTTGTCCGTCCCGGTGCCGGAATTCTTGACAGGACGGGCAAATCATGAAAATCTTTTCATAAGAGGATAAAAATATCAAAGGGGAGGAGGAATGGCGACCGGCGGCGGCTCCACGCTTCGCGAGGAGGAGGCCAGTCTGGCGACGCGAGCGGCCTGGCTGCACTATGCCGGCGGCCTGACTCAGACCGACGTCGCCAAGCGCCTCGGCATCACCTCGCTCAAGGCACACCGGCTGATCACGAGGGCCAACCAGGAAGGCCTCGTCAAGGTCTTCATCGACGGCGAGGTCTCGGATTGCGTCGCGCTGGAGCAGCGCCTGATCGACCGGTACGGCCTCGATTATTGCGAGGTCGTCCCCGATTTCGACTCCGACGACCTGCCGCTGAAGGCGCTCGGCATTGCCGGGGCGCAGTTCCTCAAGCGCGAGATCGAACGGGAGGGCGCGCCGCTGATCGGCATGGGCCATGGGCGCACGCTGGCGGCGCTCGCCAACCAGCTGCCGCGCATGCAGAGCGCGCATGTGCGCTTCGTCTCGCTGCTCGGCGGGCTGACGCGGAAATTTTCCGCCAATCCGCACGACGTGATCCACCGGCTGGCCGACCGGACCGGCGCGGATGCCTATGTCATTCCGGTCCCCTTCTTCGCCAACACGCTCTCCGACCGCGCGGTGCTGTTCAGCCAGCGCGGCGTGCGCGAGATCATGGACCTGGCCGCCACCGCTGATCTCTTCGTCGTCGGCATCGGCACGACCGGGCCGGAGGCATCGCTGGTCGCGACCGGCATGATCGGCACCGACGAGATCGAGGCGGTGCGCGCGCTCGGCGGTGTCGGAGAACTGCTCGGCCATTTCTTCACGCGCGACGGCGCGCTGCTGGAGACGCCGCTCTCGGGTCTCACCTTCACGCTGACGCGCGACGCGCTCGCCGGGAGGCGCGTGGTCGCGGTCGCCGGCGGCCGGCGCAAGGCGCCGGCGATCCATGCCGTGCTGTGCAGCGGCCTGCTGAAGGGGCTGGTCACCGACGAACGAACCGCAAGCGCGCTCGTCAGCGGTTCGATCGAGGACGAGACTGCAAGCGCCGCCGGCCCCGGAGGCGGACGCGCGGCAGGCGGCGAGGACGCGTCCGCAGCTGGGCGCCACGGACCAACGCGGACATAGGACATGACGGAACGGAAAGGCGGAGCCCGGTCACGCCAAAGGGGCGCGGACCGCCATTGCAGGAGGAGGAATGCCGGTGTGTGACGCTGGAGACGATCGAACCTTTGAGCGCGCGGGAGGCGGCCGGCCATGCGTGACATCCTGATCGGCATCGACGCCGGCACCTCTGTGCTGAAGTCGGTCGCCTTCGATCTCGAAGGCCGCCAGATCGCCGCGGCCGCCATTGCCAACAGCTACGAGACCGTCGGCCGCGGCGGCGTCGTGCAGGATCTCGCCCGCACCTGGGCGGATGCGGCGGCGACGCTGCGCGACCTTGCCGGCAAGGTGGAAAACCTCGCCTCGAGGGTGGCTGCGGTGTCCGTCACGGCGCAGGGCGACGGCACCTGGCTGATCGACCGGGACGGAGAGCCGGTCGGCAAGGGCTGGCTCTGGCTCGATGCGCGCGCCGGCGACATCGTCGACCGCCTGCGGGCCGATCCCGGGGAAGCGGCGCGCTTCGCCCGGACCGGCAGCGGCCTTGCCGCCTGCCAGCAGGGTTCGCAGCTTGTCTGGATGCGCGACCACGCGCCGGAGATGTATGCCGGCGCCACGACCGGCTTTCACTGCAAGGACTGGCTCTATTACAAGCTGACCGGAAAGCGCGCGACCGATCCGTCGGAGGCCTGCTTCACCTTCGGCGATTTCCGCGCCCGCAGCTACAGCGACGAGGTGATCGGCTTTCTCGGCCTCGAGAGGCTGAAGCATCTCCTGCCGGAGATCGTCGACGGCGCGCGCGAGCAGCACGCGCTTTCGGCGGAGGCCGCCCGCGCGACCGGCCTCCTCGCAGGGACGCCCGTCGTGCTCGGCTATGTCGACGTGGTCTGCACCGCGCTCGGCGCCGGCCTCTACGAGCCGGGCACCGACACAGGCTGCTCGATCATCGGCTCGACCGGCATGCATATGCGCCTCGCGCCGAGCGCCGACGACGTGCATCTGAACGCCGACCGCACCGGCTATGTGATGTGCCTGCCGGTGCCGGGCGCCTACGGCCAGATGCAGACCAACATGGCCGCGACGCTCAACATCGACTGGATCCTCCAGATCGCCGCCGACGTGATGACGGCGATGGGGACGGCACCGAAGAAGTCCGATCTCCTCGGCCGCATCGACCATTGGCTCGAACAGGCGGGCGACACGCCGCTCGTCTTCCACCCCTATATCTCCGAGGCCGGCGAGCGCGGGCCGTTCGTCGATGCCACGGCGCGTGCGTCGCTGATCGGGCTTTCGGTCTCGCACGGCTTCGCCGACATGGTGCGGGCCGTCCTCGAGGGCCTCGCGCTGTCCGGCCGCGACTGCTACGTCGAGATGGGCGCGCTGCCGAAGCGGATCCGGCTGACGGGGGGTGCGGCGCGCAGCCGCTCGCTGCGCCGCATCGTCGGCGCGGCACTCGGCGCCAGCATCCAGACGAGCGAGCGCGAGGAGGCGGGTGCCGCCGGCACCGCGATGATCGCCGCCGTCTCGCTCGGCATCTATCCGTCGATGGAGGCCTGCGTGCGCGACTGGGTCACGCCCTACCAGCGCCCGGCCGAGCCGCACGACCCCGTTCTCGCGGAGCGCTACGACCGCCTCTTCCCGATCTACCGCCAGTCGCGGCAGGCGCTCCGTCCCACCTGGCACGACCTTGCCGCCGTGCCCCCATCCCCACAGGATTAAGACTCCATGAAGAAAATAGCCATCATCGGCGACCGGTTCATGCTGCCCGAGGTGTTTCGCGACAAGGTCGTGGAGGCCTGCGGCGACGGCCTTGAGATCCGCCTTCTCGAAATGCCCTGGCCCGACGAGCCTATGGAGCACGGCTATGCCGTCGAGGGCATGGACGGGCTCAAGGAATATATGGGGAGGCCCGACGAAATCGTCGCCTTCATCGGCGATGCCGAGATCCTGATCACGCAGCTCGCGCCGGTCTCGCGCGGCATGCTGGCGCAGATGCCGGACCTGAAGCTGATCGCCGTCTCGCGCGGCGGGCCGGTCAACATCGACATGGCGGCGGCGCGCGAGGCCGGCGTCCTCGTCGTCAACACGCCCGGTCGCAATGCGAGCGCGGTGGCCGAATTCACCCTCGGCGCCATCCTCGCCGAGACGCGGCTGATCCGCACCGGCCACGAGGCGCTGCGCAAGGGCGACTGGCGCGGCGACCTCTACCGCGCCGACCGCACCGGCCGGGAACTGTCGGAAATGACCGTCGGCGTCGTCGGCTACGGCAATATCGGCACAAAGGTGGTGCGCCTGCTGCGCGCCTTCGGCACCAAGGTGCTCGTGCACGACCCCTATGTCCAGCTTTCCGCGGAAGACCGCAATGCCGGCGTCGAGCATGTCTCCTTCGACGACCTGCTCGCCCGCTCGGACCTCGTCACGCTGCATCCGCGCGTGACCGAGGAGACGAAGAACATGATGAATGCCGAGGCCTTCTCGAAGATGAAGCCGGGCGCCGTCTTCGTCAACACCGCGCGCGGCCCGCTCTGCGACTACGAGGCGCTCCACGCGGCGCTGACCGACGGCCGGCTTTCCGCCGCCATGCTGGAAACCTTCGCCGTCGAGCCGGTGCCGGCCGACTGGCCGCTCCTGCAATTGCCGAACGTCACGCTGACGCCACATATCGCCGGCGCCTCGGTGCGCACCGTCACCTATGCCGCCGAGATGGCGGCGGAGGAGGTGCGCCGGTATCTCGCCGGCCTGCCGCCCGTCAATCCGTGCTGACCGGTTCCGGCCACAGGCGGTCAAGGGACAGGGCGCCGCCTCCGGCAGGCGGCGCCCGTTTCGCATCCGAGTAATGGTGAAAATTTTTTTCATGACCCCGTCGAAATCCGCGCGGCGGTCGATTATAAGAGCCCGAGGAGGAGAGACCGGTGGGACGTTCCGAGTTTGAAGCTTTGCGCGCCTTGTCCGCGCGGGTCGGGGCCGACCCGGCGCTGGTCCAGGGTGCCGGCGGCAACACCTCGATCAAAGAGGACGGCATCCTCTGGATCAAGGCCTCCGGCCTGTGGCTGATGAACGCGCTGAAAAGCGACGTCATGGTCCCGGTCGCGCTCGCGCCCCTGCTCGACGCGCTCCGGCGCAACGATCCTTCGGCCGAGAAAGCGCAGGACTATGTCGTCAGGGAGCGCAATCCCTCCGGCCTGCGGCCTTCGATCGAGACGACCGTGCATGCGTTGATGCCGCAGGCGGTCGTCGTCCACGTCCATTGCGTCGAGACGATCGCGCTTGCGGTCCATGCCGATGCCGAGACGCGTGCCGCGGAAAAACTCGCCGGCATCCCCCATGCCTATGTCCCCTATGCCCGGCCGGGCCTGCCGCTGGCCCGCGCCATCGCCGCCCGCATCACGCCGGACACGCGGATGCTGATCCTCGGCAATCACGGCCTCGCCGTCGCGGCGGACACGGTGGCGGAGGCGGACGCCCTGCTCGAACGGGTGTCGGGCATGCTCGCCGCGGCGCGCCGGACGGCGCCTGCCGCCGATCCGGCGTTCCTGTCGGAACACGCCGAGGGGAGTTCCTTCACGCTGCCCGACGATGCCGCGATCCACGACGCCGCGACCGATCCGGCGAGCCTTGCGGTCGCGGCCGGCGGCAGCCTCTATCCCGATCATGTCATCTTCCTCGGCAAGGGGTCGGTGATCGCCGGCCCGGGCGAGACCGCACTGTCGATCGAGACCGCGCTGCGTGAGAAAGACCTTCCTTTGCCGCCGGCGATCCTCTTCCCCGGCAAGGGCGTGCTGGTCGCGAAGGGCGCCACGCCCGGCGCACTCGCCATGGCGCGCTGCCTGTCCGACGTCGCCGGCCGTATCGCGCCGGGCGCGGAACTGCGCTACCTGACCGACGGCGAGAATGCCGAACTGCTCGGCTGGGACGCGGAGAAATACCGCCAGCAGCTCGAGCGGGAAGGGAACGTGAGGTCATGAGCGGCCCCCTCGTTCTCGGCATCGACATCGGCACGTCGGGCGCCCGCGCCGTTCTCATGACGCCGGATGTCGCCATCGTCGCATCCGGGGCGGCGAAGATGGCGGATTTTTCCGCCGATCATCGCGATCCGGAAGGCTGGCGCGGCGCGGTCGATGCGGCGTTGAGGCAGGCCTTGTCCGCCGTCGACGACCGGTCCCGCATCCGCGCGCTTGCGATCGACGGCACGTCGGGCACGATGCTGCCGGTCTCCGAAGCGGGCGCGCCGCTCGGGCCGGCGATGATGTACAACGATCCGGTCGACGACGCGGCGATCCTCGCGGCGATCGCCGCCCATGCGCCAAAGGAAAGTGCCGCCCATGGCGCAACCTCCGGCCTCGCCAAGGTGATCACCTATCAGGCGATCCCGGGCGTCTTCCGCATCATTCACCAGGCCGACTGGCTTTCCGGCCATTTCACCGGCCGCTACGACACCTCGGACGAGAACAATGCGCTGAAGACCGGCTACGACCCCGTCGCGCGCCGCTGGCCGGACTGGATCGCCGCGACCGGCGCCCGCGCCGAGCTGCTGCCGCGGGTACTGCCCGCCGGTTCGCCGGTCGCCACGATCACGCCGGACGCCGCCGCCCGATACGGCCTGCCGGCCGATCTCGTCGTCGTCGCCGGCACGACCGACGGCTGCGCCTCGTTCCTTGCCACCGGCGCCGACCGGCCGGGCGACGGCGTCAGCGCGCTCGGCACGACGCTGACGGTGAAGATGCTGTCGGACACGCCGCTCTTCGCGCCGGAATACGGCCTTTACAGCCACCGCATCGGTGACGTCTGGCTCGCCGGCGGTGCCTCGAACACCGGCGGCGTCGTGCTCGCCGCCCATTTTACCAGCGAGGAGATCGCGCTTCTGTCGCAGGAGATCGATCCGGAAACCGTGACCGGGCTCGACTACTATCCGCTGGTGAAGGACGGAGAACGCTTTCCGATCAACGATCCCGCGATGAAGCCGCGCATGTCGCCCCGTCCCGACAGTGACGCCGAATTCCTCAAGGCCATCTTCGAGGGTATCGCCGGTGTCGAACGGCTCGCCTATCAGCGGCTCGCCGGCCTCGGCAGCCCGGCCTTGCGCTCGGTGCGCACCGTCGGCGGCGGGGCGAAGAATGCGGCCTGGAGCGCGATCCGCCAAAGGGCGCTCGCCGTGCCCTTCGAGCCGGTGCTGTCGGAGGAGGCGGCGGCCGGCACGGCCCGGCTGGCGCTTGCCGGCGCGAAGGCTGCGGGGGTGATCCGATGAGCCCGACCCGGATCGACGGTATCGGCGACCTCGTCGACCGCTTCGACGCCTTCCTCATCGACCAGTTCGGCGTGCTGCGCGACGCGACCGGCCCCTATCCCGGCGCGCCGGAGACGCTGACGCGGCTGAAGGAGGCGGGGAAGCGCATCGTCATCCTCTCCAATTCGGGAAAACGTTCGGCGGAAAACAGCGTCCGGCTGGAAAAGCTCGGCTTCGTTCCCGGCTCCTGGGACTGGTTCCTGACCTCGGGCGAAGTCGCCTGGCGGCTGCTTTCGGCGGAAGGGGAGGGGGCGGAACGCGCCTGCCTGCTCGTCAGCCGCGACGGCGACACGTCTGCACTGGACGGGCTGAATTTGCGCCGCACGGAAAGCGGCGCGGAGGCCGATGTCGTGCTGCTCGCCGCGAGCGAGGGCGATGTTCATCCGATCGGACATTACGAAGCGCTGCTGGCGCCGGCTGCGCGCCGCGACGTGCCGTGCCTCTGCACCAACCCCGACAAGATCATGCTGACGAAGGACGGCACCGCTTACGGCGCCGGCCGCATCGCCGAGCTCTACGAGGATCTCGGCGGCACGGTGCGCTGGATCGGCAAGCCGTTCCCGGACATCTATGCCACGGCCCGCGCTTTCCTCGACGGCATCCCGCCGGAGCGCATCTGCTGCATCGGCGACAGCATCGAGCACGACATCGCCGGTGCGGCCGGCGCCGGGCTCGCCTCGCTTCTCGTCACCACCGGCATCCTCGAACATGCGACCGACGGCGAGCGCGAGACGCTCTATGCCGAGCATGGCGCGGTTCCGGATTTCCTCACACCCAAATTCCTCTGGTAGCAAAAGGATCCTGCCATGGCGTTTCGTCTGTCCCTCAACACCAATCCGATGGTGAACCGCTTCGCCGACCCGGATGACGTGATCGACACGATCGCCGAGAAAATCCGCATCGGCTATATCCAGCTCACCCCCGAATTCATCCAGCCGCACTGGCCGGCCGCGACGATCACCCGCCGCGTGCGCGAATTCCGCCGGGCGCTGGAGCGCAACCAGGTGCGCGTCACCTCCCTGATGACCAGCACCTATGCCCGCCTCAACCATCTCGGTCACCCCGACGCCGATGTGCGCCGCTACTACATCGACTGGTTCAAGACCTTCGCCGACATCGCCGGCGAGCTCGGCGCCGACGGCATGGGCTCGCAATTCGCCATCTTCACCCACAAGGACTACGACGATCCGGAGCGGCGCGAGGAACTGACCAAGATCGTCATCGACGGCTGGCGCGAGATCGCCGAACAGGGCAAGGCGGCCGGGCTCGACTATGTCTTCTGGGAGCCGATGTCGGTCGGGCGCGAGTTCGGCCATACGATCGCCGAATGCCGCCGTCTCGACACGCGCTTCGCCGGCGAGGGCCTGGCGCTGCCGTTCAAGATGATCGTCGACATCGACCATGGCGACGTCACCTCCGACAATCCCGACGACACCGACCCCTATGCCTGGGCCGCCGCCTTCCCGCACGAGTCCCCGATCATCCACGTCAAGCAGTCGTCGATGAACAAGGGAGGCCACTGGCCGTTCACCAACGACCGCAATGTCGACGGCCGCATCCAGCCGGAAAAGCTGATCAAGGCGGTCGCCGATGCCGGCGGCACGGACAACGAGATCTGCATGGAGCTCTCCTTCCGCGAGCGCGAGCCGACCGACCACCAGATGGTCGACATGCTGCGCGAATCCGTCGCCTATTGGGAGCCGCACATCGACACCGGCTTCAACCGCTGATCAGTCCCGCCCGGTCGCCGGGATCGCCGCGCCGGTGACGGCGGAGGCTTCCGCCGAGAGCAGGAAGCGGATCAGCCGGGCGATCGCCTGCGCCGAGACCCAGGCGGAGCGATCCGCATCCGGCATGGCGCGGCGGTTGTCCGGCGTGTCGATCGTGCCGGGCAGGATGCAGTTGGCGGTGATGCGGCGGTCGCGGTTTTCCGCCGCGATCGCCTCGGTCAGCCGGATCACCGCCGCCTTCGAGGCGGCATAGGCCGACTGGCGCGCCCCGGCCTTCAGCCCCGGCGCCGCCGCGACATGGACGATGCGGCCATGGCCCGCCTCCTGCATCGCCGGCAGAACGGCCGCGCTGATGGCATAGGCGGTACGGGCGTTCATCTCCATCAGCCGGTCGAAGAGCGCGAGGCCCTCGGGCGCGACCGGCCCCATGTCGAAGCCGCCGACCGTGTTCGCCAGCCCGTCGACGCGGCCGAACGTCGCGAGGCAGTGCGCCACGACGCGGGCGCAGTGCGCGGGATCGCCAAGGTCGATGCTGCCGAGCGTTTCGAGCCTGCCGCTCTCCGGCGCGGCCAGTCCGGCAAGCCCGTGTCCGTCATGCCCCGTGGCCAGCACATTCGCGCCGGCAGACAGAAGCTCGGCGACGACCGCGCGGCCGAGATTGCCCGAAGCACCTGTGACGATGACGACCCTGTCCTGCATGCTGTCCTCCGCGACGATCCGGAGCATGTCCCGCAAAGGCGCGCAGCGGTTTTGCAAGACATGCGTGAAGGCGAACATATAAAGCGCAGACGCGATTCTAAAAGATCCCGACGCGTTCCGGACGTGTCAGGGCCAATGCGATCCGTTTGTCCCGAAAGGACACGCGACCCCGAAAGACCGGAAGGCCTGTCCGGGTCAGGATGACGCTTATGGCTTCCAGAGCATTTCCGGCCGTGGCGGGCTCCCCTCGGCGTCGGACAATATGGCAAAAACAAAACGAGACAGCATGTTCAGTGAGCCGGTGCTCACCGAACATGCTCGCGCCGAAGCGTCGCGCAAATGGCGGGCGTTGCCGAGGGCGGCGTCAGCCGTTGCCCGAAGGCTTGCGGCAGGAGAGCACGAAGCGCCGGTAGAGCCGCGTGCGCAGCCGGTTGCGCAGATCCGCGCCCTTGCGTTGCGCGGCGGCGATCGGCACATGCGACCGCTCCTCGAAGCCTTCGAAACCGGCGGCGTCGAGCATCGGCACCAGCCGCTCGACCGTCAGCCCGGCGCCGAAGGGAAGCCGCCGCATGATCGCACCGTGCCGCTCGCCCATCGCGCCGTCGTAATGGGGGTCGTGGCCGATCACCCGTTCGACGAGGGAAATCGCGGTCGCGGCGAGGCGGCCGAGCGGCGTCGGCCTCGCCCAGTCGCCGTCGAAGACGAGCAGGACGCCGCCGGGCTTCAGCAGGCGGAACCAGTCGGCAAAGGCGGCCTCCGGCGCCGTCAGCGTCCAGACGAGGTGGCGGCAGACGACGGCGTCATAGGCCGCGTCCGGCTCCATCGTCCGCTCGGCGTCGGCAAGCCGGAAACGGACGCGGTCCCGATGCTTGGCGCGCGCGGTGGCGAGCATCGCCTCGGAAAAATCGAGCGCCGTGACGGCATGGCCGAGCGAGAGCAGCACGTCGGTGATCTCGCCTGTGCCGCAGGCGAGTTCGAGCACGGTCTGCGGAGGAGGCCCGAGCACGGCGCCGATCGCCGCCGCCCAGGCGTCGTGTTCGGGGCCCCGCGGGATGCGATGGCCGAAGGCGAGGTCGAAGGTCGCCGCGCGCCGCGACCAGTAGTCGCGGATGTCCTCTTTCAGGTCGTAATTGCCGCTGCCGCTCATGCGCCGATCCGCCCGGCCGGAGAGACGACCCGCGACGGGCGGCGCGCGACGGCGAAACGGATGTGGCAGCCGCCGTCGGCCTCGTGGGCGATGTCGGCCTCGACGCCGAAGACATCGGCGATCCGCTCCGCCGTCAGCACCTCGCGCGGCGTGCCGAGGGTGACGAGCCGGCCGCCCTGCATCACCGCGATCCGGTCGCAGAACATCGCCGCGTGGTTGAGGTCGTGCAGCGCGGCGACGACGGTCAGGTCCTGCCGGCGCACGAGGTCGAGGAGCGCGATCTGATGGCCGATGTCGAGATGGTTGGTCGGCTCGTCGAGCAGCAGGATGTCCGGCTGCTGCGCCAGGGCGCGCGCGATGTGCAGCCGCTGCCGCTCGCCGCCCGACAGCGTGTGCCACCAGCGGCCGGAAAGATGGGCCATGTCGACATTGGCGAGCGCCGCGTCGACGATGCGGTCGTCCTCCGGCGACCAGGGCGTCAGCGCGCCGAGATAAGGGGTGCGGCCGAGCTCGACCGCCTGGCGCGCGGTGATGCGTTCGGCGGTTTCCGCCTGCTGCTCGACAAAGGCGAGCCTTCGGGCGACGGCGCGGCGCCCGAGGGTCGCGATCGGCGCGCCGTCGAGGGTGACGATGCCGGCCTTCGGCACGCGGATGCCGGCAATGAGCGCCATCAGGCTGGTCTTGCCCGAGCCGTTCGGCCCGATGATGCCGAGGAATTCGCCAGTGCGGACCGTCAGCGACACGTCCTTCAGGATCTCCACCCCGCCGGCGGACCAGCGGAGCCCTTCGCCTGCAAGCGTCATGGGCGTGCCCTCCTCTGCCCCAGGATGACGGCGAAGGCCGGCGCGCCAACGAGCGCGGTGATGACGCCGATTGGCAGGACCTGGCCGGGGATCAGCGTGCGCGACAGGATGTCGGCGAGGATCATGAACACCGCGCCGATCAGCGCGGAGGCCGGGAGCAGCACGCCGTGGCGCACCCCGACCAGAAGGCGTGCCGCATGCGGGATGACGAGGCCGACGAAGCCGATCGAACCGACGATCGACACCATCACCGCCGTCATCATCGCCGCGACACCGACGAGCGCCAGATAGGTGCGGCGCACGGAAATGCCGAGCGAGGCGGCCGATTCCGCGCCGAAGGTGAAGGCGTCGAGCGCGCGGGCATGCATCAGGCAGACGACGAGGCCGGCAAGCGCCGCCGGCACCGCCAGCCAGGCATCCGGCCAGCGCACGCCGGAGAGGTTGCCGAGCAGCCAGAACATGATGCCGCGCGCCTGCTCGGCGGTTGCCGCCTTGGTGACGATGAAGGAGGTGAGCGCGTTGAAGAGCTGCGAGCCGGCGACGCCGGCGAGGATGATCGCCGCCGTGCCGCGCCCGGCCCGGACCGCGAGCAGGCTGACGAGCAGGAAGGCGACGACGGCGCCGAGGAAGGCGCCGAGCGGCATCGTCAGGACCCCCGCGCCAACCCCGAGGATCGCGACGCCGACCGCCCCGGTCGAGGCGCCGGCGGAAATGCCGAGGATATAAGGGTCGGCGAGCGGATTGCGCAGCAGCGACTGCAGCACCACGCCGGACAGCGCCAGCGAGGCGCCGCAGGCGGCCGCGACCACGGCCCGGCTCATGCGGTAGCTCCAGACGATGCCCTCGTCGAGCGGCTCCAGCGGATAGCCGGCGTTCCACAGCCGGTTCGCCACCGTCTGCGCCACGGTCGAGAACGGGATGGCGGTCTCGCCGATCGCCGCGCCGAACCAGAGCGCGGCGAGCAGAACGACGAGCGCGGCGATCACCGCGCCCGTGCGCCCGAGGGGAGGGACGGTCCGGCTCACCGGCTAAGGCCGGCGGCGTCGATGTCGGCGGCGAGCGTCTCGATGCCCTCGATCGTGCGAATCGTCGGGTTCATCGCCTGCGCGTCCATGGCGAAGACATGGCCCGCCGTCACCGCCGGCATCAGCCGCGCCACCGGATCGGTCTTCAGGAAATCGCGCTTCGCCTCCAGGCTGTCGAGCGGATAGCGCCGCCGCTCCATCGCGCCGGCGACGATGACGGTCGGGTTCGCCTTGGCGATCGTCTCCCAGCCGACGGTCGGCCATTCGTCGTCGGTCTTGATGATGTTGTCGATGCCGAGCGCCGACATGATGTAGCCCGGCGCGCCGTTCCTCCCCGCCACATAGGGATCGGCATCGGCGGCGCTCGAGAACCAGAAGACGGCCGAGATCCGGCCGCGCGCGGCGGCGATCTTCTCGCGGGCCGCCGCCTCGCGCGCCTTGAGGTCGGCGACGACCTCCTCGCCCCTGTCCTGCACGTCGTAGATCGCGGCGAGGTCGCGGATCTCCCTGTAGACGAGGTCCATGGTGAAGACCTGGTGGCGCACGCCGTCGCTGGCGGCACTGTTCTCCTTGCCGACGCAATCGGCCGGCGAGGTATAGACCGGGACGCCGAGTTCCTCGAACTGTTCCGGCCTGGCGACGACGCCCTCCGGCCCGACCTGCCACTGGAACTGGACCGTGACGATGTCCGGCTTCTTCGAGAGCACGCTCTCGAAGCTCGGATCGTTGTCGGCGAGCCGGTCGATCGTCGCGTTGACCTCCTCGTAGCCCTTCAGCACCGGTCCAACCCAGAGCGCCGTGCCGGCGACCCTGTCGGAAAGGCCGAGCAGGTAGAGGATCTCGGTGCTGCTCTGGCCGATCGACACCGTGCGTTGCGGCGCTTTCTGAATGGTGATGCTGCGGCCGCAGTTTTCGAGCGTCAGCGGATAGGCGGTCTCGGCGGCGAATGCCGGCGCGGCGAAACCGGCGGCAAGCGCCACGAGCCCGGCGACGATGCGCCGGCTGGAGAGAATGGTCATAGGGATTCCCCGATATGAATGACGTGGATGGAAAGGCGATGTCAGGAAGGCCGACAGGCGCGTCGATCGATCGTCATCGGGGAGGCAGGCGCGCGCATGCGCCGTGAAGACAAGGTGATGGTCATAGGGCTCCTGTTCCGGGCATCCCCGCCCGTGACGCTGGATCTTCGTATGACGGCAGGTCTCCTGGCTTACGGATATGCGCCGGTCATCTGCCTTCCCGCGCGGGTCTCGCGCAGTGGCATGGCGCATCTTGCGCCACGAGGATGAACGGCAATCCGCTTACAGTTGCGGGGGCAGCCACGGTCTTGGCCCCTTTTCCGGGTCGTCCGCACCGTGTTCCCTATTATTCCCCTCCACCTCATGGGCAGGGGAACCGTCATCTCCAGATAGCGGCCGGCCGGCCCGCCCGTCAAGGCGCCGCCACGAAGATTGACGCAAGGCCGGCCAGAACGGGAAAGGATGGGAGGGCAGGATCCGCGCAGGGCACTCTGGCGGCACGGATGAAGGCGCCCGTCTCAGAGGCCCGCCGCCTTGGTCAGATTGACGCGGAAGCGGTCGCGCCGGCGCTGGTAGCGGCGCGTCATCTCGGCCGAGGCATGGCCGAGCTGCTTCTGCACATGGCGCTCGTCGACTTCCGCCGACGAGGCAAGGCCGGCGCGCAGCGAATGGCCGGCGAATTTCAGCGCGCGCTCGGCCTCGCTGAGGTCGCCGCGCACGCCGGCGGCAAGCGCGGTGCGCTTGACGAGCTTCGCCACCTCCTGGTCGCAGAGCCTGTCCGGCCCGACGGCCTTGCCCTTTCCGGTGACCCGGCGGAAGAGTGGCCCGGCCGGGATCTTCGCCAGCGTCAGCCAGGTCTGCAACGCCACGACAGGACAGGTCGCATCCGACGAGCCGCGGCCGATCTCGACCTCGCGCCAGCCGGTCTTGCCACGCAGCGTTACCACCATGCCCTTTTCGAGGATCTCGATCCAGCCGCGCCCGTCCTCCGTCTGGTCGCGCCCGACATCGAGGCCGACGATCTCCGAGCGGCGCAGCCCGCCGGCGAAGCCGACGAGCAGCATGGCGCGGTCGCGAAGCCCGCGAAGCGTGCCGCGGTCAAGCGTTTCGAGCATGGCGATCAGGTCTTCCGGCAGGATCGCCTCCTTCTGCCGCGGCGGCGCGGCATGGGTGTTGCGAATGCCGGCGAGCACGGTGGCGATGTGGCGGTCCTTGCGGTCGAGCGCGAGGCCGCGCTGGGCGTAGTTCCAGGACAGCGACGAGAGGCGCCGCTCGATGGTCGAGACGGAATTCGGCTTCTTGCGACCATCGGCGGTGCCGGAGGCGCAGGCGGTGATGTAAAGGCCGACGACGCGCGGCTCCGGCGGAAGAATCTCGAGCCCGGCCCGGCGGCACCAGCCGGAAAAATGCTTCCAGTCCGCTGCATAGGCGCGGCGCGTATTGGCCGAGCTCGCCGCCTCGACATAGCCGCGCGCGCGGTCGACGAGCCGGTCCAGCCGGACGGGAAGGCTTGTGCCCTCCTGTCCGGGCGCCGAACCGGGACCTGTTCCCCGTACCGGAAGGTCGCTTGCGTCGTCCTGCATCTGTTCTCGTCCTTGTCTGTCCCGGCGCATGCACACCGGCTCAGGGCCCGCTTGCGGATATCGCGGATGCGGCGAAGCAGGCCTTGCTCCCTTTTCACCCGGCGGACTCGCCGGATCAAGCCCTATGGCACGGTCCTGATCCGGACCTGACCGCCGGGCGTGCCCAAGAAATTCCTTCCGAGACGAGAAGCAATCTTGACAAAATACAGATCGTATCGAACAAATGTCAAAGTGACTGGCTTGAGGAAGCCCGGGCACGGATCGGCCGCAGCGGGAGGAGCCGCCAGCGGCATTGGGAGGAGAGACATCATGACTGCAGACACCGGCGGCAAGCCTGCCGCACGCTTTATCCTGCCGCGCAGAACTATCCTGAAGGGCGCGGCGGTGGCCGGCCTTTCCAGCGCGTTCTCCGCACCCTTCATCAACCGGCTGAAGGCGCAGGAATCCCATCCGCTGGCCGGCCAGAAGATCGAGATGAACATCCTCGGCATCGCCGGCTGGCTGCCCTCGTCGCTCGGCGTGCAGATGTCGCCGCTCTTCGCCGATTTCGTCAAGGAGAAGTACGGCTACGACGTGACCTTCGGTTTCGCCGAGGCGCCCTTCGCCGACCTGTTCCAGAAGGCCGCGACCTCGCTCGCCACCAAGAGCCAGGAATACAACATCATCATCTCCGACAGCCAGTGGCTGGGCGCGCTCGCCAAGCCCGGCTGGATCCTGCAGCTGAACGACATCATCGCGAAGAACAAGAACCTGCAGCTCGACTGGTACTCCGACACCGTCGTCAACACCTACATGAAATATCCGGACGGCAGCGACAGCGTCTGGGGCCTCCCGCAGGAAGGCGACACGATGGCGCTCTACGTGCGCAAGGACCTCGTCGAGGATCCGAAGGAGCAGGAAGCCTTCCAGGCGAAATACGGCATGAAGCTGCCTTCGACCTTCGAGGAGTACGAGAACCTCACCGCCGAGGACTACGAGAAGGTCATGGAGTTCTTCACGCGCCCCGACCAGGGCCTGTGGGGTGCCGCATGGCAGTACAGCCGCGTCTACGATTTCTGCACCTGCCCGCAGCTTTCCATCATGTGGAGCCGCGGCGGCGACATCTGGGATCCGAAGACCGGCCAGGTCGAGGGCATCCTCAACACCGACGACAACGCCAAGGCGATGGAGCTCTACAAGTCCTGGCTGAAATACATGCCGCCCGGCGCGACCAACTACGGCATCGCCGAGGAAATCGACGTCTGGACGCAGAACAAGGTGGCGACCTGCGTACAGTGGGCCGCGGTCGGACTTGCGATGATCACGCCGGAGAACAAGGACAAGGTCCTCGTCGTGCCCCCGCCGAAATTCGGCAGCGGCGATGCGGCGAAACGCGTCTACTGCATGGGCGGCCAGCCCTGGGTGATCAACGCCTTCAACGACGACGCCAAGATGCGTGTCGCCATCGACTTCATGAACTGGTGGTACCTGCCCGAGACCACGCTGGAATTCGCCAAGCGCGGCGGCAACCCGACCGACAAGGCGACGCTGTCCAATCCGGATTTCGAGAGCATCAATCCGTGGAACCGGGCCTACAAGTACATGCTGGAGACCGGCCGCTCGCGCGACTTCTGGCACCATCCGCGCTACTCGGAGATGCTCGCAGTCCAGCAGGAAGGCTTCACCTCCTTCATGACCGGCAGCACGGCCTCGGCCAAGCAGGCGCTCGACTATATCGCCTGCCAGCAGCAGCAGATCCTCTACGACGACGGCTTCGCCTCGGAAAGCCCGTCGGATGCCTGCGGATCGACCTCGCTCTGAGCCGGCGGGCGTGATCTGATACCGGTGGCGGCCCTCCCGTTTGCGTGCTTGCACGCGATGGGCCGCCCCTTCCTTGCCCGAAGGACAGCATTGCCGTGCCTGCGTGGGCCTCGCGGTGATCCCGCAGAGCGTATCGCAGCCCTGTCCGCACACCTTACGGATTGAAAGATCATGGCGTCAGCACCCGGCCCCTCCGGCTTCAAGGACAATCGTCGCGTCATCGTGTTCGCGCTGCTCGCGCCGGTGCTGGCCTTCTTCGTCGTGTTCAACACGATCCCGACGCTCTGGCTGCTCGGGCTCTCCTTCCACAAGTTCTCGCTGATCTCGGGCATGCCGCCCGAATTCTTCGGCTTCCGCAATTTCCAGGACATTTTCCGCAACCGCAACGGCATCTGGGGCGATCTCGGCCGCACCTTCCTCTTCGTCGGCGTCGGCGTCGCCGTGCAGACCGGGCTCGGCATCCTGCTCGGCTTCCTGTTCTGGGGATCGAAGGACATGCCCGGCCGCAGGCTCGCTCTGACGCTGCTGTTCACGCCGATGGTGCTGACGCCGGTGGCGACCGGAACCTTCTTCCGCTTCATCTACGACCCGACCTTCGGCGTGCTGAACGCGCTCGTCGGCTGGCTGTCGCCGACCGGCACCATCGATTTCCTCGGCAATCCGCAGATCGCCTTCTGGGCGGTGCTCGCCGTCGACTGCTGGATGTGGACGCCGTTCATGACGCTGATGACGCTGGCGGCGCTCGGCTCCGTGCCGAAGGCGGAACTGGAGGCGGCCGAGATCGACCGGCTCTCCTGGCCGAAGCGCGTCTCGCTGGTCATCTGGCACCACGGCAAGTTCATCCTGATGCTCGGCGTGCTGCTGCGCACCATCGACAGTTTCAAGACGCTCGACCTGATCATCCCGATGACCAAGGGCGGCCCCGGCCAGACCACCCGCCTCGTCGCCGTCGAGCTCAACAAGCAGAGCTTCGAGAGCTTCAACATGGGCTGGTCGTCGGCCTATTCGGTGCTCCTCCTTTTGATCTCGATCGCCATGACCTCGATGTTCATCTTCATCCTCAACCGCCGCCGGAAGGGACGCTGACATGTCCGAAACCTTGCGCGCCCGCGTCTACTACGTCGTCCTCTGGCTGGTCTCGCTCCTGTTCTTCTCGCCGGTCGCCTGGATCATCCTGTCGTCCTTCAAGACGCGGGGCGACATCCTGGCGACGCCGCCGAAGCTGTTCTTCACCCCGACGCTCGCCAATTACGTCGATCTCTTCGTCAACAACCGCTCCTTCCTGCTGCAGCTCGCCAATTCCGTCATCCTGTCGGTGGCGGCGGTGGTGATCGCGGTCTTCGTCTCGTTCCTGGCGGCCTTCTGCTTCTCGCGCTTCCGGCCGAAGGGAACGGATTTCCTGATGTTCCTGCTGCTGTCGATCCGCATGCTGCCCGGACCGGCGGTCATCCTGCCGGTCTATCTGATGTATGTGGCCTTCGGCTGGAAGGACAGCCACCTGGCGCTGATCCTGTTCTACGCCATGTTCTCGATCCCCTTCTCGGTCTGGATCCTGAAGGGCTTCCTCGATGGCGTCTCGACGCGCTTCGACGAGACCGGCCGGGTCAATGGCGGCTCCTGGTTCCACATCATCTTCCGCGTCGTGCTGCCGCAGGTGAAGCCGGGCCTGATCGCCGCCTTCATCTTCAACATGATCTTCGTCTGGAACGAGTTCCTGTTCAACTTCATCATCGGCGGCGTCTCGACGCAGAACATTCCCTATGCGCTCGCCGTCGGCGCCTATTCGGACGGCGGCCTCAACTGGACCTTCATCTCGGCGCTGACCTCGATCTACATCCTGCCGCCGGTCCTCTTCATCTATTTCTTCCAGAAATACCTGCTCGTCGGTATGACCTTCGGCACGGTCCGCGGGGAGGTGTGACATGACGCCCGAAACCGAAGACACCGGGACGACGCGCGAGACGCCGTTCATCGACCGGCTGGAGGCCGTGCTGATGACGCTGATCGTCGTCGGCATCCTGCTCGTCGCCCAGCAATGGTCGGTGACGGTGTTCCGCATCGGCCTTTCGATCCTCGTCTGCGCCACGCTGGTGCAGATCGCCGTCGGCAACGTGCCGCGGACCTTGGGCGTCGGCGCCAGCATCCTGCGCATCGTGCTCCTGCTCGGCGTCGTCGCGCTGATGTTCGGCCTCGGCATCCTGCTCGCCCCCTATTTTGCCGGAATTGGACGCTGACATGCATGCGGTAGAGTTTCAGGACGTCACCAAGGCCTTTCACGGCAGGAAGGCGATCGACGGCGTGAGCCTGTCGATCGAGCCGGGCAGCTTCACCGTGATCTGCGGCCCGCCCAAGGCCGGCAAGTCGGTGCTGTTCCGCCTGCTCGTCGGCCTCGAACAGGCCGATTCCGGCCGCATCCTGCTCGAAGGGCGCGACATCACCCATGCGCCGCCCTCGGGCCGCAACATCGGCTACGTGCCGCAGAGCTTCGCGCTGTACCCACACATGAGCGTCTTCGAGAACATCGCCTATCCGATGCGGCTCGCGAAGGCTCCACGCGAGGAGACGGCGCGGCGCGTCGACCAGACGGCGGCGATGCTGTCGATCACGCATCTACTGAAGAAGACGCCGGACCAGCTCTCCGGCGGCGAGAAGCAGCGCGTCGCCGTCGCCCGCGGCCTGATGAAGGACGCCCATGTCTTCGTCCTCGACGATCCGCTGGTCGGCCTCGACTACAAGCTGCGCGAGCGGCTGATGGACGAGATGAAGCAGCTTTGCGAGGCGCTGAAGACGACCTTCGTCTACGCCACCTCGGATTCGCTGGAGGCGCTGACGCTTGCCCAGTCCCTCGTCGTGCTGGAGGCGGGAAGGCTCGTCGAGCATGGGCCGGCGGTGGACATGTATCTCGAACCGAGGAACGTGCGCAGCCTCGAGGTGATCGGCTTTCCCCGCGCCAACATCCTGGATGCTGGGACGAGCGGCGGCGAGGCGCGGATCGCCGGCTTCTCCTTCCGGCTTCCCCCGGGGATCGCGTCGAGCCGGCTCCTCCTCGGCATCCGTCCCGAGCACGTTCTCGTCGGCACCGGAGGGCCCGGCCGGGCAGGGCGCGTCGCGATCGTCGAGCATCTGGGCTCCGAGATCGTGCTCTATGCCGATGTCGACGGCGTATCGCTGACCGCGGCCTATCCGGCGGAAAACGCCATCGGCGCGCCACCGATCGACAGCGCGGTCACCGTCGCGGTCCAGCCGGAAAGCGTCATGGTCTTCGACCGGGAGAGCGGCCGTTTCCTCGGCCGCTGCACCGGCGGCGCGGCGGCGTAAGGGGAAGAGCCATGGCACGGATCGTCATCGACAACGTCACGAAAACCTTCGGCACCTTCACCGCAATCAGGAGCATGACCGCGACCTTCGCCGACGGGCAGGTGACCTGCCTGCTCGGGCCGTCGGGCTGCGGCAAGACCACGCTGATGCGCATGATCGTCGGGCTGGAACGGCCGACCTCCGGCCGCATCCTCTTCAACGACCGCGACATGGGAACGCTGCCGCCGCGCAAGCGCAATGTCGGCATGGTGTTCCAGTATCCGGTCATGTACCAGACGCTCTCCGTCGAGGAGAACATCGCCCTGCCGCTGACCCAGGACGCCTCGCTGTCGGCGGCGGAACGGTCGCGGCGCATCGACGAGGTGCTCGACGTCCTCGACATGCGCGACAAGCGCAATCTCTTCATCGGCGATCTCGATGCCGGCAGCCGGCAGAAGGTCGCGGTCGGCCGCGCGGTGGCGCGCCGTTCCGACATCGTGCTCTTCGACGAGCCGACGACCAATGTCGAGGTCAACGCCAAGCTGCTGCTCATCCGTGCCTTCAAGCTCGTCACCCAGCGGCTGCGCCAGACCATCGTCTATGTCACCCACGACCAGACGGAGGCGATGACGCTCGCCGACAACGTCGCGCTGATGAAGGACGGCGGCATTGTCCAGTACGACACGCCGGCGACGCTCTACGGCACGCCGGCGACGGAATTCGCCGGCTGGTTCCTCGGCAATCCCGGCATGAATTTTCCGCCGGCGACGCTTGTCGGCGCGAACGTCGCCTCGCCGTTGACGGCGGGCGCGCTCACGCTGTCGCGCGGCGATCTCGGGCCCGGAGACTATCGCCTCGGCGTGCGCCCGGAGCATGTGCGGATCGTGGCGGAGCCGCAGCCGGGCAGCGTTCCGGCGCGGGTGCGCGACATGAACGTCACCATCGCCGGCCGCTTCATTGTCACGCTCGATGTCGGCGGAACCGTGATCAAGGCGAAGACCGACGGGCGCCCGCCCTTCGCGCGCGGGGCGACGGCGCATGTGGCCATCGATCCGGCCCAAGTCAGCCTCTATCGCGACGGGGTAAGGGTCGCCGAGATCACCGGCCGGCAGGCATAGGAGGGAAGGACGCATGCACGACGTTTCCGTTATCGGTCTCTACATCCTCGACGTGCTCGGCCGGCCGGTCGACGCGATCCCGCCGGGTGGGAGGGTCGACTTCATCGAGGAGATCCGCCTGACCGTCGCCGGCACCGCCGGCGGCACCGTCGTCGACATTGCCAAGATGGGGCTGAACTGCCTTGCCGTCGGCGCCGTCGGCGACGACGAGAAGGCCGACTTCATGCTCGCGACCATGCAGAAATTCGGCATCGACACGTCGGGCATGCAGCGGCTTTCCGGCGTGCCTTCCTCCGCCACCATCCTCAACATCCGCCGAAACGGCGAGCGCCCGGCGCTGCACCAGCGCGGCGCCTCCGATCATTTCGATGTCGCCGAGGACACCTATGACGCGGTGCTGGCACCGCCGATCATCCATCTCGGCGGCACGGGCCTCCTGAGGACGCTCGACGGCGAGCCGAGCCGGAAACTGCTGGCGGAGGCGAAGAGGCGCGGCCGCACCGTCACCTTCGATCTCATTGCGGCGACCGCCGAGACGATCGGCGTGGTCGAGCCGCTCCTGCCCCATATCGACTATTTCATGCCGTCGATCGAGGAGGCCTGCGCCATGTCGGGGCAGACGACGGTCGAGGACGCCGCCGCTTTCTTCCTCGACAGGGGGGTGAACGCCTGCGTCTTCACGCTCGGCGCCGAGGGCGCCTTCTACGCCGACCGGGCGGGCAACCGGCTGACCAGGCCAGCCTACGAGGTCGACGTGGTCGACACCACCGGCTGCGGCGACAGTTTCGATGCCGGCTACATCGTCGCGCTCCATCATGGTATGGACCTCGAGACCCGGCTCGCCTTCGCCCAGGCCTCGGCGGCCCTCGTCGCCACCGGGCTCGGTTCGGATGCGGGCATCGTCTCCTTCGACCAGGTCATGGAGTTCATGAAGACGCAAGCCGTCCGCCAGGGCTGAGACGGGCGCATCGAAACGGGAGGTTCGCCATGCAGACGAAGAAGATCATCAATGACGGCAACAACGCCGTCGACGAAATGCTGGAGGGCATTCTCGCCGCCCATCCCGACATCCTCCACGTATCGGAGGAGAACGGGCGCGCGGTGATCGCCCGCAACGGCCCGCGCCAGGGCAAGGTCGGCATCGTCATCGGCGGCGGCTCCGGCCACGAGCCCACCTTCGTCGGCTTCGTCGGCAAGGGGCTCGCCGATGCCTGCGCCGTCGGCAACGTCTTCGCCTCGCCGCCGCCGGACCCGATCATGGCCTGCACCCGCGCCGTCGACCGCGGCGCCGGCGTGCTCTACCTCTACGGCAACTATGCCGGCGACGTGATGAACTTCGACATGGCGGCCGAGATGATGGCGCTCGACGACGTCGAGGTGCGCACGGTGCTGACCACGGACGACATCGCCTCCGCGCCGCGCAGCGAGCGCGAGAAGCGCCGCGGCGTCGCCGGCAACTTCTTCGTCTTCAAGCTGACCGGCGCCGCCGCCGACAGGATGGCCTCGATCGACGAGTGCGAGCGGATCGCCCGCAAGACCAACGACCGGACCTTCACCGTCGGCGTGGCGCTGTCGCCCTGCTCGCTGCCGCAGACGCGGCGCTGGAACTTCGAGATGGGCGAGGACGAGATGGAGGTTGGCATGGGCATCCATGGCGAGCCCGGCATCCTCCGCGAGACGCTGAAGAGCGCCGACGCCATCGTCGACGACATCATGGACCGGATCCTCGCCGAGATGGGTGCGGCCGCCGGCGACAGGGTCGCGGTCCTCGTCAACTCGCTCGGCTCGACGCCGCTGATGGAACTCTACATCATGAACCGCCGGGTGGCGCAGCGCCTTGCCGGGGCCGGGATCGGCATCCACAAGACCTGGGTCGGCACCTACTGCTCCTCCCTCGAAATGGCCGGCGCCTCGATCACGCTCCTCCATCTCGACGACGAAACGACCGAACTGCTCGACCATCCGTGCGACTGCGCGATGTTCGAGGTCAAGTGAGGAGAGGGCCGATGCAGCTGACCGCCACCGACATCAAGGACATGTTCCGCCGGATCGCCGGGCGCATCGAGGGCGAGCGCGACCATCTGTGCGAACTCGACGGCAAGATCGGCGATGCCGACCACGGCATCGCCATGGAGCAGGGGTTCAGCGCCGTGGCGAAGGCGCTCGACGCGCTCGCGCCCGAGACGGCGACGCCCTCCGACATGTTCAACACGGCGGCGAAATCCTTCCTCAACGCCGTCGGCGCCTCGTCGGGCCCGCTCTACGCCACCGCCTTCATGCGGGCCGGCGCCGCCTTCAAGGGGCAGGGGACGATCGATCTTGCCGATGCGCCGATGATCATCGAGGCGATGGCGCGCGGCATCGCCGATCGCGGCAAGGCCGAGCTCGGCGACAAGACGATGATCGACGCCTGGAAGCCGGCGGCGATCGCCGTTGTCAAGGCGCGCGAGGCAGGCGAGCCTGTCGCGGCCGTGCTTGCGGCGGCGCGCAGGGCGGCGGAAGACGGGGCGGAGGCGACGAAGACGATGGTGGCGAGCAAGGGCCGTTCCTCGCGCCTCGGCGACCGCTCGCTCGGCCATATCGATCCGGGTGCGGCCTCGGCAGCGATCGTCATCGGCGTCATCTGCGATTTCCTCGATCGCTGAGGGCGGCTCGGCCGGACGCTGTCCCGAAAGCGGGCCGGCGCGGCGGGATTGCCCGGCGCCGTTGATCCTGTCTTTTGATCGGCCGCACGGGCCCGCTCGCGGACGCGGCGGCCGGCAGGTAAGGGGCTTCTACCGAACACGTGGCATCCGCGCCGGAGCGGTCTCGTCCCGGCCGGACATGGCCCGTGATGACAGGACGAATGACGGGCGGGGTGCCCGGCGAGAGGGCGGACGCGACGCATGGTGAGGGAAAAGCCCGGGGAAAACGGCGCCGGCCTGGACATGCCGCTGCGCTTCGGCAACGACCCGCTGGTCTGGGCCTGCTGGCTTTATTACGAGGAGGGCCTGACCCAGGGCGACATCGCGCGGACCATGGGGATTTCGCGCGCGACGGTGAACGCCTATCTCGCCGATGCGCGCGAGCGCGGCATCATCCGCATCACGCTCGACCCGTCGCGGCTCGCCTCGCTCAACCTCGCCCAGACGCTCAAGCGCCATTTCGGCCTGCATGATTGCATCGTCGCGCCGACCGGCGATGACGGGCTGGCGCTGATCGACCGCCTCGGCGTGGTCGGCGCGCAGGTGCTGGAGAAGCTCGTGCGGTCCGGCGACCGGCTCGCGGTCGTCTGGGGGCGCAGCGTGCTTGCCGTCGGCGCCCATCTCAGCAAGGCCGGCCTTCAGGACGTCACCGTGCTGCAGGCGACGGGCGGCATGGCCGCCGGGCTGCTGTCCACCCCGCAGCACTGCGCCTGGACCTATGCCGAGGCGCTCGGCGGCACCTGCGAGAACATTCTCGCCCCCCTCCTCGTCTCGTCCCCCGCGATGCGCCGGATGCTCGAGGAGGAGACGGTGCTGCGCCGGCAGCTCGACCAGCTTTCGGCCGCCAACAGGATCATCTTCGGCATCGCCTCGCTCCGGCCGAACTCGACGGTGCACCAGAGCGGCCTCCTCGAGGAGCCGGGAATCCTGCAGCATTACCTCGCCGCCAAGGCGGTCGGCGTCGTCGCCGGACGGTTCATCGACGAGCGCGGCCGGCTGGTGGAAGGGCCGATGGAGGAGCGGGTGGTCGGCCTCTCGCTTGCGGGCCTCAGCGCCATCCCGACCCGGATCGCGGTTGCGGGCGGCAACGACAAGGTGCCGGCGATCCTCGCCGCCCTGCGCGGCAAGCTCGTCTCTGTCCTCGTCACCGATGCGGTGACGGCGAGCGGCATCCTCAGGGCCGAGGGCGTCGCCGACGATGACGGGCGCATCGTCGGGCGTCCGCGCGCCGAGACGACGGCGATCGCGGCCCGCGAGCAGGTGAAGAAGTTCATCAACAATCCCCAGGACGTGATTGAGGAGATGCTCGCCGGCGCGCTGAAGGCCCATCACCGCCATCTTTCGCCGCTGCCCGGCTTTCCCCGCGCGCTGATCGCCCGCGAAGGGCCGCGGCCCGGCAAGGTCGGCATGGTGATTGGCGGCGGCTCCGGCCACGAGCCCTGCTTCTTCGGCTATGTCGGCAGGGGGCTCGCCGACGCGGTCGCGGTCGGCAACGTCTTCTCCTCGCCGCCGCCCGACCCGATCTTCGAATGCGTGCGGGCAGTCGACCGGGGCGCCGGCGTCCTCTTCGTCTACGGCAACTACCATGGCGACGTGATGAATTTCGAGATGGCGGCCGAGATCGCCGCCGAGAACGGCATCGCCGTGCGCACCGTCATCACCACCGACGACATCGCCTCCGCCAGCTACGAGGACCGCGACGGGCGGCGGGGCGTCGCCGGTAATCTCTTCGTCTTCAAGATCGCCGGAGCGGCCTGCGACCGTGGCCTGGCGCTCACCGCATGCGAGGCCGTGACGCGCCGGGCCAATGCCCGCACCTTCACGCTTGGCGTTGCGCTCGAGCCCTGCTCGCTGCCGCAGACGCGGCGCTACAATTTCGAGATCGGCCCCGACGAGATCGAGATCGGCATGGGCATCCATGGCGAGCCGGGCGTCATGCGCGAAAAACTCGGCGCCGCCGACGACATCGTCGACATGGTGATGGACCGGATCTTTTCCGAGATGCGGCCGGCCGCGGGCGACCGGGTCGCCGTGCTCGTCAACTCCTTCGGCTCGACGCCGATGATGGAGCTCTACATCCTCTATCGCCGCGTCGAGGAACGGCTGTCGGCAAAAGGCATCGCGATCGCCGCGAACTGGATCGGCCATTACTGCACGTCGATCGACATGGCCGGGGCATCGATCTCCGTCCTGCATCTCGACGCCGAGCTCGAATCCCTGCTGCTCCACCCCTGCGACGGCGCCGCCCTGGTGATCTGAGGCCGGACGCCACTGCGTCCGTTCCGGCGGCCATGGAACCTTGCCCGGCCTTTCCCGTTTCATCTCCATCGGAAAGCGGGAGAACCCACATGGCAGACCAGCACAAGCAGGCACCGAAAGACCACGAAACCCTCGACGAGGACGACACCGGCGTGATCGTCGCCGGCCCGGAGGCGCATGAGCGCGAGGGCCGCGGCACGGATCCGTCCGGCAGCGGGCAGTCGGCCAAGGACGCCCGCGACAAGGCAACCTCCCGCTGAGGCGTCTCGAACACGTCAACCGAAGCCAAATCGCTTCGGAGTCCGACATGCGGCAAAGTTGAAAAGATAAAGCAGGTTCGACGAACCTGTCCTGTTTGGACCCGCTCTACCTGCAAAAATATGAAATATGACAACGGCCGCATCCGATACCCGGATGCGGCCGTTTTCATGAGCCGGGGTCTTTTGTTCCAGTCAGCCCTCAGCGTCCGTCAGGCCTTCAGCGGATGTCGAAACGGTCCGCGTTCATCACCTTCGTCCAGGCGGCGACGAAGTCGTTGACGAATTTCTCCCGGTTGTCATCCTGGGCATAGACTTCCGCATAGGCGCGCAGGATCGAGTTCGAGCCGATCACGAGATCGACGCGGGTCGCCGTGTACTTCACTGCGCCGGTGGCACGGTCGCGGATCTCGTACAGGTTCTTGCCTGTCGGGACCCAGGAATAGGCCATGTCGGTCAGCGTCGAGAAGAAGTCCGGTGTCAGGGCGCCGACGCGGTCGGTCAGGACGCCATGGGCGGTGCCGCCATGGTTCGTGCCGATGACGCGCAGGCCACCGACAAGCACGGTCAGTTCCGGCGCCGTCAGGCCCATCAGCTGGGCGCGGTCGAGCAGTAGTTCCTCGGGGCTGACGACGTAGTCCGCCTTCTGCCAGTTGCGGAAGCCGTCGGCCAGCGGCTCGAGCGGCGCGAAGCTGTCGGCATCCGTCTGCGCGGCGGTGGCATCGCCCCGGCCCGGTGCGAAAGGCACGGCGATGTCGAAGCCGGCCGCCTTCGCCGCCTGCTCGACGCCGTGGTTGCCGGCGAGCACGATCACGTCGGCGAGGCTCGCGCCCGTCTCGGCCGCGATCGGCTCGAGGACGGCGAGAACCCTGGCGAGGCGGGCCGGCTCGTTGCCCTCCCAGTCCTTCTGCGGCGCGAGGCGAATGCGGGCGCCGTTGGCACCGCCGCGGAAGTCGGAGCCACGGAAGGTGCGGGCGCTGTCCCAGGCGGTGGCGACAAGCTCCGCGACCGGCAGGCCGGCGGCGGCGATCTTCGCCTTGACGGCGGCGACGTCGTAGTCGGTGCGGCCGGCAGGGATCGGATCCTGCCAGATCAGGTCCTCCGCCGGGACGTCGGGCCCGAGATAGCGCGACTTCGGCCCCATGTCGCGGTGCGTCAGCTTGAACCAGGCGCGGGCAAAGGCGTCGGAGAAGGCGTCGAAATCATTCATGAAGCGTTCGGAAATCGCCCGGTAGGCCGGATCGACCTTCAGCGCCATGTCGGCATCGGTCATCATCGGCATCAGGCGGATCGACGGATCCTCGACGTCGACCGGCTTGTCCTCCTCGGCGATCGTGATCGGCTCCCACTGGGTGGCACCGGCCGGGCTCTTCACCAGATGCCAGTCATGCTTGAACAGCATCTCGAAGAAGCCGTTGTCCCACTGGGTCGGCCGGCTGGTCCAGGCGCCCTCGAGGCCGGAGACGACAGTGTTGCGGCCGATGCCGCGCCCCTTGGTGTTCATCCAGCCGAGGCCCTGGAATTCGGGTCCCGCGGCTTCCGGATCGGCGCTGAGATCGGCGGCACTGCCATTGCCGTGCGTCTTGCCGATCGTGTGGCCGCCGGCGGTCAGCGCGACCGTCTCCGCGTCGTCCATGCCCATGCGGGCAAACGTCTCGCGCATCTGGGCTGCCGTCGCCAGCGGGTCGGACTTGCCGTTGACGCCTTCCGGATTGACGTAGATCAGGCCCATCTGCACGGCGGCGAGCGGGTTGGAGAGCGTCGCCGGCTTGGTCACGTCGCCGTAGCGCCCGTCGCTCGGCGCCAGCCATTCCTTCTCGTCGCCCCAGTAGACGTCCTTTTCCGGATGCCAGATGTCCTCGCGGCCGAAGGCGAAGCCGAAGGTCTTCAGACCGGCGACGTCATAAGCAATGGTGCCGGCGAGCGCGATCAGGTCGGCCCAGGAGATCTTGTTGCCGTACTTCTTCTTGATCGGCCAGAGCAGGCGGCGGCCCTTGTCGGTGTTGACGTTGTCCGGCCAGGAATTCAGCGGAGCGAAGCGCTGGTTGCCGGTGTTGGCGCCGCCGCGACCGTCGGAGGTGCGGTAGGAGCCGGCCGCATGCCAGGTGACGCGGGCCATCATGCCGACATAGCTGCCCCAGTCGGCCGGCCACCAGGGCTGGCTCTCGGTCATCAGCGCGCGCAGATCGGCCTTCAGCGCCTCGACGTCGAGCGACTTCAGCGCCTCGCGATAGTCGAAGGCCTTGCCGAACGGGTCGGTCTTCACGTCGTGCTGGTGCAGGATGTCGAGGTTGAGCGCGTTCGGCCACCATTCGGTCACGGATTTGCCCATGGCCGTGTTGCCGCCATGCATGACGGGACATTTGCCGGCCGTTTTCGGAGTGATTGCGTCCATGTCGTCCTCCATTGGAAATTTTACGTTTCGGTCACGTCCGGGGAAAAGGGGTCCGCCGGCCATGCGCCATGTTCTTGTCTTGACCGCAATCTCCGGCGCCGGTGCGATCCCGCTCCCGCCGAAAATGCGCCGAACCGTCGGAAGGAACAGGGCTGTGAACCCGGGTCCATGGGCATCGTGCGCGCCGTTCCCTCGCGGTGGCTAGCGGGGTAGCAGAGGCGATCGATAAATTCCAATTATATATTCTTAAGATATCGATACGATAATTTTATGAAGCGTGAGCCGCGACCGGATGTCCCAGGGTCGAGAAGGGGCCTGCGACGGAGCGTTCTGCTCGGTTCGCGGACAGCTCCTGAGCCACGTCGACGAGACGAAGTCCGCGATGACTGTCCGAACCGAAGCGTCAACGATGGTTTCTTCGAGGCGACATGGCACGCGCTCAAGAGATGTCTGAAACGGTCGAACACCGGCCCGATCGGGCCCAGCCCTTGTCCGTGACGCATTCAGGATGTCTGGGCGAGCGCTGGCAACGTTCGAGGCGGTGATGATGACACGCCGACAAACCGGTCAGCCTCCGTCGCGCCGCTGCCGGCGGGACGGAGGCTGCCGACAGGCTCAGAGGTCCGGCGAAATCTTCCAGTCGCGCAGCTTGTAGACCGTACCGGGGCGCGGGCGCGCTTTGTCGGATCCGTCCTTCAGGCGGCGCTTGAAGGAGTGGATCGGCGTGGCGCGGTCGTCGATGCGCACCTCCACCACCGACGGCCCGTCATGGGCGAAGGCGGCGTCGAGGGCGGCGCCGATCTCCTCCGGCCGCTCGACATAGAAGCCCTTCAGCCCCAGCCCCTCGGCGGCGGCGGCGAAGCCGGGCTTCAGGCTCTGGGTTTCGAGTTCCACCGATTGCGGATTGTTAAAGTAAAGCTCCTGCCAGAGCTGGATCCAGCCGAGCTTGCCATTGTTGATCACCACATTGACAATACGCTGGCGGTTCTGCGCCTGCGTCACCAATTCGCCGACCGTGTAGGAGAAGGCGCCGTCGCCCGCGACCGTGACGATGCGCACGTCCGGCCGGGTCGCCGCCGCGCCGATGGCGCCGGGGACGGAATAGCCGAGCGCGCCCTGTCCGCGCGCATAGACGAACTGGCGGCCGGGCTTTTTCGCCGGGATGTAGCCGGCGATCCAGCCGGCGGCAAACGAGGCGTCGGAGACGATGACGTCGTCCGCGCCGAGGCGCCTGGCGATCTCGTCCATCACCCGCGGCGGCGAAATCGGCACGGTGTCGGCGGCGATCTCCTCGGCCTTGCGCGCCTCGCCGTCGGCCTTCACCGCGGCGATGCGCGCCTCCCAGTCCGGCCGCGTGCCGGTGAAATCCTCGGAGAGGGCCGCACCGAGCGCCGCGATGATCTCGCGCACGTCGCCGAGCAGCGGCACGGTCGGGCGGAAGGTGCGGCCGTGTTCGAGCGGATCGCAGTCGATGGTGATCGTCGCCTGGTCCGGCTTCGGCAGCGTCCAGTTCATGCCGGTGTTCTGGCTGACCTTCGAGCCGCACCAGACGATGAGGTCGGCCTCCTGGATCAGTTCGATCGCGGCCCAGGAGCCGAGCGGATTGAGCACGCCGGCGGCATAGGGCCTCGTCTCCGGCACCGATCCCTTGCCCGACAGGCTGGTGACGACGAGGCCGCCGAAACGGTCGGCAAAGGCCGTCACCGTCCCGGCCGCGTCCGAACCATGCACGCCGCCGCCGCAGACCAGCGCCGGGCGCTTCGCCTTGCGGATCAGCGCGGCGGCGCGGGCGATATCGTCGGCGGGTGCGTTCGAGCGCAGATAGGGCGCCTGCCGAGAACGGTCGTCGACGCGGATCGTCAGTTTCTCCTCGTCCCAGTCGGCATCGAAGATGTCGTGCGGGATCAAGAGCGCCACAGGGCCGGGGCGAGGCGATGTCGCAACGCGAAACGCGGTGCGGATCAGCTCGGGCAGGGCCGCGACGGAGGGTACCAGCCAGGCATCCTTGGAGCAGGACTTGAAGAAGGAGAGCTGGTCGAAGCCCTGGGAGGCGATGCCCTTGTCCTTCAGCGGCAGCCAATCGAGCGGCAGTTCGCCGACGATGCCGATCATCGGGATCGAGGCGTTGAGCGCCTCGAGGAAGCCGGCCGGCAGGAGATTGGCGCCGGGGCCGACGGTGACGTCACAGACGCCGGGCTTGCCGGTCAGCCGCGCATAGGCATCCGCCGCATAGGCCGCATTGCGCTCGTCGCGCATCAGGATGTGCTGAATGCGGTCGTTGCGCCGCGAAATACCGTCATGCAATGCGGTCGTCTGGCCGCCGGGCATGCCGAAGACGTATTCGACGCCGTACTGCGCCAGCATCTCGGCCACGAGATCGCCGATATGGGCCATGAAATCCTCCCGAATCTGTTGCCGCCGCAGCTCCTCAGGCCGAGACGTGCCCGGCCGCCGGATGCGGCACATCCTCCGCAGCCGGGGCCTCCTCGCCGCGGCGCGCCATGCGGTGCATCAGCGGATGCAGCGCCTGATAGGTGTCCTTATAGTAGGAGAAGACCTCGGCATAGCGCCGATGCGCGGCCATGTCCGGCGCGACGACGGTCTCCTCGCGCACCATATGCGCCGCCGCCTCGACCAGGCTGCCATGCAGGCCGGCGCCGACGGCGGCGGCGATGGCCGAGCCGAAGGCGGTCGCCTCCAGCACCTTCGGCACGACGATCGGGATGCCGGCGACATCGGCATGCATCTGCAGCAGGAACGGGCTGCGGGTGGCGCCGCCGCAGATCACCATGGTTTCAATGGGCACGCCATTGTCGGCGAGCGTTTGCAGGATGTTCTGCGTGCCATAGGCCACCGATTCCACCAGCGCCCGGAGCATGTGCGCCGGCGTGTGCTTCAGCGTCATGCCCCACATCGCGCCCTGCAGGTCATAGTCCGTATAGGGATTGCGGTTGCCCTGCCAGAAATCCAAGGCGACCAGACCATCGGCGCCGATCGGGATCTCCGCCGCCTCGCGCATCATCGCCGCATAGGCGTCCTCGCCGGGTTTCAGCGCCTTGCCGATGTGGTCGTGCCACCAGCGGATGACCGAGCCGGACGAGACCTGCCCGCCCTCCATGACGAAGAGGCCCGGGATGACGCAATCCGGATGCGGCCCGAAAATGCCGGGCACCTCGATGTCCTTGTCGGTCATCGGCAGGACGAGATGGGAGGAGCCGGTAATGAAGGCGGTGCGACCGGCGGCGCAGACATTGAGGCCGAGCATGGCGACATAGGCGTCCGTGCCGCCGCAGACGACGGTGGTCTCGCGCGACAGGCCCATGGCCTCCGCCGCCTCCGGCGTGATCCGGCCGATCGGCGCGCCGAGCGGCAGGATGGTTGAGGGAAAGCGCTCGGTGATGCCGTCGAGACCGATGCGGGCGAAAAACCGTTCCGGCCAGCCGCCGCGCCGCCCGTCATAGAACCAGCGGTTGGTGATCTGGTTGTGGCCGAGCGTCAGCTTTCCGGTGAGCTTCAAGGCAAGATAGTCGGCCATCTCGACGAACCAGCGCGAGCGGCGATAGATGTCCGGCCGATTCTCCTTCAGCCACAGGATTTTCGGGATGCCCGTTTCCGAGCTGACGCCGAGGCGGGTCCGGCGCAGCGCCGGATCATTGGTCTGCAGCATGCGGCGTGCCTGCAGCGAGGCGCGGTTGTCCATCCACAGGATCGCCGGCATGGTCGGCTCGCCCTGTTCGTCGAGCGCCACCAGCGTGCTCGATGTGCCGTCGGCGCAGATCGACCAGATCTGGCTGACCGGCACATTGGCGGTGACGATCAGCTTGCGCACGGCGACGCAGGCGGCGCGCCACCAGTCGGACGGCGTCTGTTCGGCCCAGCCGGGTTTCGGGAAGGTCGTGTCGTATTCGTGCGTCGCCATGGCGACGACATTGCCGTCGAGGTCGGACATGAGCGCCCGGGCGCCGCCCGTGCCGCCGTCGAGGCCGATGACGTAAGCGTTTGCGGACATGGGCGTCAGGCTCCGGACGTGTGGGGGGAGGAGGGGCGGCTCATGCGCATGGCGACGGCGACGCCGAGGAGCAGCAGCAGGCCCTTGATGATCTGGCGCTGGTAATCCGACCAGCCGAGCATGGCGCTGCCGCTGACGAGCACGGACAGAAGCAGGATCGCCGTGGTCGTGCCGATGACGTTCGGCTTGCCGACGCGGATCATCATGCCGCCGAGGAGAACGGCGGTCAGGCCGTCGATGAAATAGGAGGAGCCGAGCAGCGGCTGGCCGGAGGAGAGGCTGGCGGCGAGCAGCACGCCGGCGACCGCCGAGCAGATGCCGGAAAAGACGAAGAGGAAGAGGATCAGCCGGCGGGCGGAAATGCCGGCCTCGTTCACCGCCGCCTCGCTCTGGGAAACGGCGAAGATGTAGTGGCCGAAGGTCAGCTTTTCCTGCGCCACCCAGGAAATGCCATAGATCACCGCGACGACGATCGCGATCAGCGGGATCGGGCCGAAATTGAGATAGAGAAGCTCGCCCAAGATGCCGGGATCGGCGATGCGGATCGAGGTACCCTTGCCGAGCGCCGCCGCGATCGAGGCGCAGATGCCGCCGGTGGCAATCGTGACGATCAGCGGCGGAATGCGCATGATCGCGACGAGCACGCCGTTGACGAGGCCGGCGACCGCGCCGATGGCGATGCCGGCGGCGGCCGCCGCCGTCCAGCCGCTGCCAGATGCCAGGAGATAGGCGGCGGTCATGTTGCCGAGGGCCGCGACATTCATGAAGCTGACGTCGATCTTGCCGGCGGCGATCAGCCAAGTCAGCCCGAGGATCATGATCGCCATCAGCGCCGAGGTGCGCAGGATGGTGGCGACGTTCGAGGGATCGAGGAGTTGCGGCTTCAGCGTGGCGAAGACGGCGGTCATCACGAGGAGGGTGGCGACCAGCCAGTAGCGGCTGACGAGGCGTGGAAGCATGGAGGGGCTCCGGTCGCGGGAAACGCGCTCTGCGACGATGTCGGTCATGGCCGTTTCTCCTCGGATCGGGCGGGCGGCATCAGGAAGGCGGAAAGGTCGGTCACCATGGCGCGCACGCGGGCGTCGAAGAGGAGGACGCCGGCGAGAAGGATCGCGCTGACCACGCCGTCCGAATAGTAGTAGGGCACGCCGAGCAGAGAGAAGCCGTCGAGCAGCATGGTGATGAGGAAGGTTCCGGCGAGCGTCGCCAGCACCGAGGTGCCGCCGAAGAGCGCCGCGCCGAGGAAGACGCCGGCATAGGCGGGCATCAGGAGGTTCGCGCCCTCGTTGGTATCGGCGGTGCCGGACTCGGCGAGGATCAGCACGACGGCGAGCACCGAGGTCATGCCGCAGATGACGAAGGCGAGGAAGGTGTAGAGCTTCGTCGGCACGCCGGAGAAATAGGCCGAGACCGGGTTCTCGCCGGTCGCCTGGAAGGAGGCGCCGTAGCGGGTGCGGCTCATGAAGAACCAGGCGAGCGCATAGACGAGGAGGAGGAAGAAGAAGGAGACGCTGTAGCCGAGGATGCGGGCGTCGTTGAGGTCGATGATGCCCGAATTCATGAAGTTCTGGAAGATCGTGCGGCCGCGCGAATAGAGGAAGGCGAGGCCGCCGGCGATCGAGCCGGTCGCGATCGTCGTGACGATGTCCGGCAGGCGGAAATAGCTGACGGCAAGCCCGTTGACCGCGCCGACGGCCGCACCCGCGGCGAGGCCGACCAGGATGCAGAACCAGAGGTCGAAGCCGTTGGCGATGAGGAAGCCGATGGTCATCGCGGCGAAGGAGGCCGTTCCGGCGAAGGAAAGGTCGAACTTCCGCACGATGATGACGAAGGTGAGGCCGAGGGCGGCGAGCCCGTTTGCGGCCATGTGCCGGGTCACGGCGGAGAGGTTCTGGCTCGACAGGAAGCGTGGCTCGTAGAGCGCGAAGGCGCCGGCGAGCACGGCGACGAGCGCGACGAAGGCGATCAGCCGGCCGGAGCCGGCGGGCAGGAGGCTCTTATGCATGGCGGGCGTCTCCAAGAATTCCGGCCATCAGCAGCTGGTTGCGGGTCATCACCTGGCCGGGCAGCGTCACCTGGCGGCCCTTGTAGAGGGCGAAGCTGCGGTCGGCGACGCCGTGCACCTCGTCGCAGTCGCTCGACATGACGATGACGCCGGCCGACCGCGAGAGCTCCCGCATCAGCCCGTAGAGCTTTGCCCGCGCGCCGATGTCGACGCCGACGGTCGGCTCGACGAAGATGTAGACGTCGGCATCGGCGAAGAGGCCCTTGGCGACGACGATCTTTTGCTGGTTGCCGCCGGAAAAGCCGGACACGGGCATGGCGAGATTGGGCGGGCTCAAGGCCACGCGGTTGGCGAATTCGCTGCTCTTCCTGCGGTTCAGCGCCCGGCGCAGGATGCCGGCGAAGCCGGAGGCCCGGGAGAGGTTGCCGATGGTGATGTTGAAGATCGAGGACTGCGTCAGCGCCAGTCCCTCGATGCGCCGGTCGCCGGGCACGAGGAAGATGCCGGCCTTTAGCGCCTCGCGCGGCGAGCGGGGTTTCAACGGCCTGCCCTTTAGCGCCATCGCGCCGCCATCGGCGGGAAGGGCGCCGAACAGCACCTTGGACAGTTCATCGATGCCGGAGCCGACCAGGCCGAAAATGCCGAGGATCTCGCCGCGCTTCAGCTCGAAGCCGACATTGGAAAAGATGCGGCCGTGGCCAAGGCCGCGCACGTCGAGAACCGTCTCACCCGGCGCGCTTGCCGCCTTTTCCGGGAAGACGTGGCCGAGCGTCTCGCCGAGCATCAGTTCGGCGAGCGACAGGCCGCGCTCGGCCGCCTCCGTCGGCGTCATCGTCGCCACCTTGCGCCCGCCGCGGAAGACGGAGAAGCGGTCGGCGATCTCGATCACTTCCTCCAGCCGGTGGGTGATGTAGAGGATGGAGATGCCGCCGGCCTTCAGCGTGCGCATCAGCCGGAAAAGCACGGCCTTCTCCACCTCGGTCAGGGTCGAGGTCGGCTCGTCGAGGATGAGGATGCGGATGTGGTCGCCGGCAAGCGCCTGCAGGATGGCTACGATCTCGCGCTCGACCGCCGGCATGTCGGCGAGCCGCTTCGACAGGTCGATGTCGACGGGAAAGCGCGACAGCAGCTGGTCGCCGCGCCGCTTTAGTTCCGCCCGGTCGACGCGGGCGAGAAAACTCGGCCGGTCGGCCTCGCGGCCGAGAAAGATGTTCTCGTAGCCGGTGAAATCCGGCACGAGCTCGGGATGCTGCTGCACCGTGGCGATGCCGCTCAGCATCGCATCCTGCGGCGTGCGGCAATCGACCGGCTTGCCATCGACCTCGATGACGCCGGCATCGCGCGTGTAGACACCCGAGACGATCTTGATGAAGGTCGATTTTCCCGCGCCGTTGACGCCGAGCAGCGCATGGACCTCGCCCGGTTCGAGGACGAAATCGACATCGCTCAGCGCGTTGACCGGGCCGAACCGTTTCGACACCGCCTTTGCGGACAATGCGGGAACCGCCATGGACTTCAACCTCCGTTTTGCTTACCGGCAAACGGCGCGGCCCCTCGAAAGGGCCGCGCCTTCGTTTCGCGTCCGTGTCAGACGGCGCGGGTCCAGCCGAGTTCGGCGGCGCGGCCCGGCACGTCGAAGTCGTCCGGCAGGCCGTCCTTCAGCATGGTTTCGGTCACGGCGTAGGTCGGCGTGATGACGAGGCGCGGCGTCTTGCCGCCGGCCAGATGCTGGTGGGCGTAGAGCACGGCGAGATAGGCCATCTCGTAGAAGCTCTGGGCCATGGAGAGTTTCAGCTGCGACGGGCCGGCGATGTAGCTGAAGGCCTGCGAGCCGCCGTCGATGCCGGTGATGATCAGGTTCGGCCGGTCGGCGGCGCGCGCGGCGAGCGTGCCCTCGACGGCCGCGCCGTCCCAGGCGCACCAGATCGCGTCGATATCGGCGTTGGCCGTCAGGATGTTGTCGACGGCCTGGCGCGGGGTGACGTTGCCGGCGAGCGCGAAGGCCCAGTCGGCGACGATCTTGATGTCGGGATAGCGGCGCAGCGTCCATTCCATGCCGAGCGTGCGCTGGTCCCAGCTCTCGTTCTGCGGCAGGAGCACGCGGGCGATGCGGCCCTTGCCGTTCAAGGCCTTGGCGATGTATTCGCAGGAATAGGAGCCCATGCCGAAATTGTTCGACATGGCGGTCGTGTTGACGGCGACGCCCGGAACGGCGCTGTCGGCGCAGAAGACAGGGATGCCGGCGGTGATCGCCCGCTGCACGGCGGGTGCGATCGCGACGGCATCGGCCGGCGTGATGAACAGCGCGTCGGGCTTGGAGGCGATCAGCGAGTCGATCTGGTCGGACTGGACTTTCGCGTCGAAGCCGGCATCCGTCGTCGTCAGGTTGCCGCCGAGTTCGGCGACGGCGGCGGCGAAACCGTCCTGCAGGTGGCGACCCGAGTCATAGGTCGTCCAGCCCAGCGCCGCGGCGAAGTTGCGGCTGCCCGCCTCCGCGCGTGCGCCGCTGGCGCTGAAATACTGCGCCGCGAACAGGGCGGCGGTGCCGCCCATCAGTGCGCGACGCGACAGGTTGAACTGGAATTCGGTCATAGGCTCCTCCCAAAGGTTTGACCACTCGATGACCGGACGCGGGGCTCCGCGCCGGCAATGTCACGCCACCCGCCACGAGGGCGGGCGGTATCTCCTCATCCGGCCCGGCCGAGTTCGGCCGAGGCGCGGCGCACGGGCGCGACCAGCGCCGCCCATTCGCGATAGGTCTCGCCATAGGCGGGCCGAAGGCTTTCGACCGGGGCGATCGCCCGGCTGATCACCGGCCGGCGCAGCACGTCCTGAGGCGCGGCACCCGTGGCGGCGATCATGCCGAGGCGGGCGGCGCCGAAGGCGGCACCCAGTTCGCTCGCCGCCGGCACCTTCAGCTCGACGCCGAGGCAGGTGGCGATCATCGACAGCCAGAGATCGGAGCGCGAGCCGCCGCCGATGGCGAGCAGTCCGTCGATCGAGGTGCCGGTCGAGCGGAAGGCATCGGCGCATTCCCGGAAGGCGAAGGCGATGCCCTGCAGCACGGCGCGCGTCAGCACCGCGTCGTCGGTGCCGTGCGAGAGCCCGACGAAGGCACCGCGGATCTCCGCATCGCTCAGCGGCGACCAGGAGCCGTCGAGATAGGGCAGGAACAGGACCGGGCAGGGGGCCTCGAGCTCGGTGCCGAGCGCGCCGACCAGTTCGGCGGCCGGCCGCTTCAAAAGTTTCGCCAGCCAGTTGACGCAGGCCGTGGCCGAGAGCAGCACCGACATCTGGTGCCAGACGCCGGGCACGGAATGGCAGAGCGTCTCGATCGCATGGGTGTCGCTCGGCCGCGCCTCGTCCATGGCGACGAAGAGCACGCCCGAGGTTCCGAGTGAGACGGTGCCCTCGCCGTCGCGGATCACGCCGGTGCCGCAGGCGCCGCAGGCATTGTCGCCGCCGCCGGCCGCGATCACCGGCTTACCGGTCATCCCCCAGCGCGCGGCGAGCGTCCTGCGCAACGTGCCCGTCGCCTCGGTGCCCTCGTGGAGCCTCGGCATCTGTTCGCGGCGCATGCCGGTCGCCGCGAGCAGCGTCTCCGACCAGTCGCGCCCTGCGACGTCCATCCACATCGTGCCGGAGGAATCGGCCATGTCGGAGGCCTTGTCGCCGGAGAGCTGCAGGCGGACATAATCCTTCGGCAGCAGCACGTGGCGGGTGCGGGCGAAGATCTCCGGCTCGGCCTCGGCGACCCAGGCGAGCTTCGACGCGGTGACGCCGGGTGTCGGCCTGCGGCCGGCGATGCGGGCGATATCAGGCACTTTTTCGGCCAGTTCGGCGCATTGCCGCTCGGTGCGCGTGTCGTTCCAGAGGATGCCGGGACGCAGCGGCCGGTCGGCCTCGTCGATGAGGGTCGCGCCATACATCTGGCCGGAGAGGCCGATGCCCGCGACCGCCGACATCGCCTTCGGATGCGCGGCGGCAAGCCCGTCGAGGCTTTCGCAGACGGCGTCCCACCAGAGGTCCGGATGCTGTTCCGACCAGCCGCGCTGCGGGCGCGAGACCTCCAGCGGCCGCGACGCATGCTCGCCGACGATGCCTTGAGCCTCGTCCATCAGGACCGACTTCACCCCGGACGTGCCGAGGTCGATGCCGAGATACATGGGTTCCTCCTCCCGTGCCGGCCTTTCGGGCGCCCGGCCTTCCCCAGTCCTCTCCGCGTGTCGTCTCCTGCTGCCGGCCGGGTCTCCTCACCCCGCCAGCGGCAGCCTCCTGTCCTGCAGATGGCGGTCGAGCGCCGCGATCTCGCCCGCCGTCAGCCGCAGGCCGAGCTTGCTGCGGCGGAAGAGAATGTCCTCAGCCGTCCGCGCCCATTCGTGCCGCACCAGATAGTCGACCTCCGCTTCCGTCAGCCCGGCGCCGAACGCCTTGCCGAGATCGGCGGCGCTGCGGGCATTGCCGAGCACGCGGGCCGCGTCGGTGCCGTAATAGCGGGTGAGCCGCAGCGCATCGCGCGGCGACAGGAACGGATAGGTGCGCCGCAACGCCTCGACCCTGTCGCTGAAGGCATCGATGGCAAAGCCGCCGCCCGGAAGCGCCGCGCGTCCCGTCCAGCCGGCGCGAAGGCGCGCATGGCCGGCCTTCGCCGGGGGCAGATGGGGAATAAGCGTCTCCAGCACCGATTCCGCCAGGCGCCGGTACGTGGTGATCTTGCCGCCGAAGATCGAGACGACGGCGATGCCGTTTTCCTCGTCCGTCTCCAGCACATAGTCGCGCGTCGCCTTCTGCGCCGCTCCGCCGTCGCTGTCGCCGCTGTAGAGCGGGCGCACGCCGGAATAGCTCCAGACGACATCGGCGCGGTCGACGGGTTTGCGGAAATAGCCGCTTGCCGCCGTGCAGAGATAGACGATCTCCTCCTCGGTCGCTCTTACCCCTGCCGGATCGCCGGAGAAGTCGCGGTCGGTGGTGCCGATCAGAGTGAAATCGTCCTCATAGGGAATGGTGAAGACGATGCGGCCGTCGCCGTTCTGGAAGATGAAGCACCGGTCATGCGTGTAAAGTTTTTTCACGACGATGTGCGAGCCCTGCACCAGCCGCACCTTCCCCCGCGCCGGGCGCTTCGCCGCCAGATCGACGATGCCGTTCGCCCAGGGGCCGGCGGCATTGACGAGGATGCGGGCGTTGACGGTTTTTCGCGCCCCGTCTTCCTCGCGGGCGACCGTCAGCCGCCAGCCGTCCGCGCCGCGATCGGCGGAGACGCAGCGCGTGTGCGGCTCGATCACCGCACCGAGTTCGGCGGCGGAGCGGGCGTTCATCACGGTCAGGCGATTGTCCTCGACCCAGCAGTCGGAATATTCGTAGCCGACCTTCAGGCTTTCACGCAGTCCTTCGCCGATCGGGCTCCTGTCGAAGTGGACGGTCGCCGTGCCCGGCAGGCGCTTGCGGCCGCCGATGTGGTCGTAGAGGAACAGGCCGAGGCGCAGCAGCCATTTCGGCCGCATGCCGGGCGTGTGCGGCAGGACGAAGCGCAGCGGCCGGACGAAATGCGGCGCGATGCCCCAGAGCGTCTCGCGCTCCTGCAACGCCTCGCGCACCAGGCGGAATTCGTAATGCTCGAGATAGCGCAGGCCCCCGTGCAGAAGCTTGGTCGAGGAGGAGGAGGTCGCGCCGCCGAGATCGCCTTTTTCGCAGAGATAGACGGAGAGACCGCGCCCCGCCGCATCGCGGGCAATGCCGCAGCCATTGATGCCGCCGCCGATGATGGCGACGTCATAGACGGGGTTGGCGCTCGCCTCAGCCATGGGCGCGCTCCCGCTGTGGCACGGCGCGAGCGCCGAGAATCCGTTCCGCGATCTCGACAAAACCCTCGCCGCCACGGCTGGGTGCGACGAAAGCGGGCAGGGCGCTGCCCGAATCCTTGAAATCGACGACATTGGCGACGCCGCAGGAATTCGGGAAGAAGGAGAACATCGGCCCGTCATTCGGGCTGTCGCCGACGAAGACGATGCGCTGTTTTTTCCGGTCGAGATCGATACCGAGAATGTCGGCGGCAAAGACCCGGCTCATCGACAGCTTGTCGTAATCGCCGAACCAGCCGTTGACGTGGATGGAGGAGAGTTTCGCCACCGCGCCGGCAGCCTTGAACAGCGCCAGCACCCGGTCGACCTCGGCGGCGGGCAGGGGATCGACATCCTCGCAGACATCGATCGCGAGGTCCGCTTCGCGATAGAGCTGGTCGGAGGCGATCCCCGTCCCCGGCACCTCGGCCAAAATCTTTTCCCGCAGCGCATCGAGCTTGCGTCGGTTCTCCCTGCGCTCCGCATCGCTCGCGAAGAAGCGCTGGCGCATCTTTCGCGCCGTGCGGTCATAGGAGAAGTAGAAGGCGCCGTTCTCGCCAACGATGCCGGCGACCGGCCAGAAGCGGGCGATCATGTCGCACCAGCCGGCGGGCCTTCCGGTGATCGGCACGATGGCAAGCCCGGCCCCGGCCAGCTGTTCCAGCGCGGCGTAAGATGCGGCCGGCAGCTGTCCCTCGCTGGTCAACGTATCGTCGATATCGGTGAAGACGGCGACGACATCGGCCAGAACGGCGTCGGAGAGATCGGCGAGCGGACGCATCAGCATTCCTCCGCGATGAAGTCTTCGAGGATGCCCATGTCGGCGGCGAGGTCGAGCATGGAATAGCGGTCGCGCATCTCCTTCGAATAGCGCACCGCATCGCGGTAGAGGTCGCGGTCGATGCCGATCTCCGCGGCCGTCGCGCCGCCGCCGGCGGCGCGCAAATGCGCGGCGAGCGTCGCGGACGGGATGGCGACGGCGAGAAGCTCGGCGCGCAATTCCGGCCAGAGCTTTTCCAGCGTCGCGTTGAAGCGGGCGGCCGCGGCCGAATCCATCGCCTTGGCGCGTGCGGCACGCAGGCAGTCCTCGACGGCCGCCGCCGGATAGCGGGCACGGATCGCCGCCTCGTCGAATTTTGTAGGGCGCACCTGCGGCGCGTTCGGGCTCGACAGGATGATCTCCTGCAGCCGCGCCATCGTCACCGAGGCGATGCCGACCTGCTGGCCGTGCACGGTGCCGGGATGGCGGTCGCCGGCAAAACTGTCCATCCAGTGCGAGATATTGTGCTCGCCCATCGAGCCGGGGTGGCTGAGCCCCGTGACGCTGATGCCGAGGCCGCCGAGCGTCAGGATGCGGTGCAGGAAGCCGATCGCCTCGTGCTCGCGGGCGCCGAGCCCGGCGGAGCGCTTCAGCATTTCCGCCTCGTCCTCGGCCTGGAGAACATACGGGGAGGTGGCGTAGCGGGTGCCGAGCAGCCGGTGGGAAAAATACCAGTCGACCTGGGCGGTCGGCCGGCAGAGGCTGTCGCCGAAACCGGCGGCGATCAGGTATTGCGGCGCATTGGCCGAGACGGCGATGTCGAGGAACACGCCCTTGGCGGCATGGGCCGGCTGGGTGGTCTTCAGGCCGGAATCCAGCGTGATCGAGGCGGTGGTCGAGGTATAGCCGTTCATCGACGGCGCGGTGCCGAAGACGCAATAGGCGCGGCCGTCACCGGCGGTCGTGTATTTGCACAGGTCGTTGATCGTGCCCGAGCCGACGGCGACCAGCGCCTCGACATGGCGGGTTCTTTCGCGAAGCGCGCGCACCTCTGCCTCGTCGGCATGCGGATGCTTCAGCACCACGACCTCGGCCTTGGGCCCGATCGCCCTCGCCACCGCCTCGCCATAGACGGCATAGGTGTCCTCGTCGGCGACGACGGCATAACTCTTCGCCGGCAATACCCTGGCGACGAGTTCGTCTTCGGCGCCCTGGAGGCTGTCCTCGATCAGGATGGTCTTGAACGGCACCTCGGCCGCCTTGCCGGTGTCCGGATCGATCCAGCGGCCGGCGCTGACGTCGCTGATCAGCGCGTTCCAGTCGCGACCGTTCAAGGGCGCGCGGACGCCGCCTGCGGCAATGGTCATCTTGTCCTCCCGAAACCTGTTGATGGAAATTTTCACCAAGGCTTGCAAATTGTCAATGGCTTTTTTTATTTGTCGATGGCAATTGCCATTTCTGCCGCGGTGCAGCAGGGGGCAAGCGGCTGGACGCACAGGAAAAAAACTGCCAAGAGTCTCGACCCGAGGGGAGACAGACATGCAATCCGACGAGGCACCCGAGAAGCGGCGCCGGCCGCCGCCGCCCATGCAGTTCGGCGCCGACCAGGCGCTGTGGGCCGCCTGGCTCTATTACGAGGAAGGGCTGAAGCAGGACGAGATCGCCGCGCGGCTCGGCATCTCCCGCGCCTCCGTCTTCAACCTGCTGCAAAAGGCGCGCGACGAGGGCATCGTCACCATCACCATCGATCCGACCCGGCTCGAGCGGGCGGACCTGTCCGTCGAGATCAAGGAAAAGGGCGGGCTGATGGAGTGCTACGTCCTGCCCGCGCAAGGGTCCGGCCAGCCGCTCTACGACCGGATCGGCCGGGTCGGCGCGCGCATCCTCGAACAGAAGATCGAGGACGACGAGGTGATCGGCGTCGCCTGGGGGCGCACGGTGATGGCGCTGTCGAAGGCGCTGGCGCCGGCGAACAAGCCGGGCGTGACGGTGGCGCAGGTGACCGGCAGCTCCATGGCGACCTATGATTTCTCGCCGGAGCTCTGCACCTCCAACATCGCCGCGCGGCTCAACGCGCGCTGCGTCAACCTGCATGCGCCGGGCGTCGTCTCCCATGCCGAGATGAAGCGGCTGCTGATGCGCGAGCCGATCATCGATCAGCATTTCAACCTGCTTCGCCAGTGCACCACCAACCTCTTCGGCGTCACCCAGCTCGCCGGCCCGACCCTGCTCGAGGCCTCCGGCGTGATGACCGAGGAACTGCTGCACACCTATCTCGACAAGGGGGCGATCGGCTTCGTCTCCGGCTATTTCTTCAGCCCGGAAGGCGAGATCGTCCGTACCGATTTCGACGATCGCCACATCGTCATGCCGCTCGAGGATTTCGTCAACGTGCCGCGCCGCATCTGCATCGGCGGCGGGCCGGAGAAGGTGGAGGCGATCCTCGGCATGCTGAAGGCCAAGCTCGCCACCGTGCTGATCGTCGACCAGGAGACGGCGCGGCAGGTGTCGCGGCAGCTGGCCTGAGGGCTGCGCGCGGAAAAGACGGCATGGCTGCCGCAGGTGTTTCGCATGGAACAGCGCCGGCGGGGAGAATGGGCGAAAGTCCCATCACCGGACGAGATTGGCTCCTCCGGAACCCCGAAGGAGAAACCGAAATGCGCAAGATCATCCTGTCCGCCGTCGTCGCCGTCGTCGCCGCCGTCTCGTTCGCCGCCCCCTCGCAGGCTGGCGGTTACGGCTGGGGCCACGGTTACGGACACAAGAGCTACGGCCATGGCTATGGCTACAAGCATCACGGCTACGGCCACAAGGTCTACGGATACAAGACGTTCAAGAAGCGCTACGGCTACAACAGCCACTCCCACTCCAGGTGGAACGGCCACGGCGGCAAGGTCTTCTTCCAGTACGGCTACGGCTACTGATCGGCGGCCCCATGCCGGCACCCTGTTCCGCAAAGCCCGGATGGCCGCCATCCGGGCTTTCGGCATGGATCGGGCGGCTGCGCCTTTCATTTGTCCCGGAAGATGCACTAGACTTCCCCCATGACCGAGATCGACGGCAAGGAGGAAGCCCGGCCCGTGCGCGCGCGACGTCGCTTGATCGCCTTTCTGTGCCTGATGCCGATCGCCGCCTACCTCCTGATCGTCGAGGGCGGGCGGCTCGCGACGCGCAGCGCTATGGACGAGGCCTCGCTCCAGGCCGGCTCGACGCTTCGGCTCGCCGTCTCGGCGCTGAGCGGCCATCTGAGCCGCTACGAGCCGCTGCCGGCGCTGATCGCTGACCATGAGGGTATCCGCGCCCTGGTCGCGGCACCCGGCGACCCGGCGCTGAAGGCCGAGGCGAACGCCTATCTGAAGGAGATCAACGGCCTGCTCGAATCCTCCGACATCTACGTCCTGACGCCCGACGGCGAGACGATCGCCGCCAGCAATTACGACCGGCCGGGCAGTTTCGTCGGACAGAATTTCAGCTACCGGCCCTACTTCCAGGATGCGGCCCGGGGACGACCGGCGCGCTTTTATGCCGTCGGCACGACGTCGCAGGTGCGCGGCTACTATTTTTCCGCCCCGATCGGCGAGGCCGGCGCCATTTCCGGCGTCATCGTCTTCAAGGTCGACATCGAATCGGTCGAGGCCTCCTGGCGCGGCGGCGAATACAGGATCTTCGTCTCCGATCCCGAGGGGATCATCTTCATGAGCGGCAGTCCGGACTGGCTCTATGACAGCATCCTGCCGCTGACGCCGGAGCGCATCGCCCGTACCGAGGCCTCACGCCGCTACGCCGAGGCGAAGCTGACGGAGCTGCCGGTGACGCGGACCCGCCTCGGCGCGCACGACCTGATGACGATCGCCGACGGCGGCACGACCCGTGAATATCTCGTGCTCTCGCGCTACATGCCCGAGGCCGACTGGACCGTGAATGTTCTCGTCGACACGGCCTCGGTGCACGGCCAGGCGCGCACCGTGCTGCTGGCCGTCGTCCTGCTCATCTGCCTCGCCGTCCTGACGCTCGCCATCGTGCTGCAGCGCCGCGCCCGGCTCGCCGAGCGGCTCCGGCTGCAGGCGGAGGCGCAAGGTGAGCTGGAACGGCGCGTCGAGGAGCGCACCGCCGACCTTGCCCGCGTCAACCGGCAGATCGAACAGGAAATCGCCGAGCGGCGCCTGACCGAGCAGGAACTGCGCAAGACGCAGGGCGACCTCATCCAGGCCGGCAAGCTCGCCGGCCTCGGCCAGATGTCGGCGGCCCTGTCGCACGAGTTCAACCAGCCGCTCGCCGCCGCCAAGACCTATGCCGACAGCGCTGCGCTCCTGATCGAGCGCGGCCGGGTCGGCGAGGCGGAGGACAACATCCGGCGCATTTCCGGCCTCATCGACCGCATGGCCTCGATCAGCCGGCACCTGCGCAACTTCGCCCGCAAGCCGAACGAGAAGCTCGGGCCGGTGGCGCTCGACGCGGTGGTCGCCGACACGCTGGAGATCGTCGCCGCGCGGCTGAAGGCGGCGGAGGCGGTGCTCGACGTCGATCTCGGCCCGGTTCCGCCGGTCGTGCGCGCCGGCTCGGTGCGCCTGCAGCAGGTGCTGGTCAACATCCTGACCAACGCCGCCGACGCGGTGGAAGGCCTCGACGACCGGCGCATCCATCTGCGTGCCGAATGCGGCGACGAGCGCGTGCTTATCACCATGCGCGACCACGGGCCCGGCGTGCCGCAGGCGATCCGCGAGCGCATCTTCGATCCTTTCTACACCACCAAGGGCGTCGGGCGCGGCCTCGGGCTCGGCCTGTCGATCTCCTACAACATCGTCAAGGATTTCGGCGGCAGCCTGTCGGTCGAGACCCATGCGGAGGGCGGCGCCCTGTTCCGCATCGCGCTCGATGCCGCAAGCGGGGCGAAGGCGGCGGCCGAATGAGCGGGCGCATCCTGCTGATCGATGACGAGGAGGAGCTCCGCCGCTCGACAGCGCAGGCGCTCGAACTCTTCGACCTGACGGTCGAGACCTTTTCCGCGGCCGAGCCGGTGCTGGAACGGGTCGGCTACGGTTTCGACGGCGTCGTCGTCAGCGACATCCGCATGCCCGGCATGGACGGCATGACGCTTCTGCAGCGGGTGCGCGAGCTCGACGCGGAAATCCCGGTCATCCTCGTCACCGGCCATGGCGAGGTGCAGCTCGCGGTCAAGGCGATGCGCGAGGGCGTCTACGACTTCATCGAGAAGCCGTTTTCCGTCCAGCACCTGGCCGGCATCGTCCGGCGCGCCATGGACCGGCGCAGCCTCGTGCTCGAAAACCGGAGACTGCGCGCGGTCGCCGGCAAGCGCGACGACATCGAGGCGCGCCTGCCCGGACGCACGCAGGTGATGGTGGATCTCCGCTACCGGCTGCGCGCCATCGGCGCGACCGACGCCGATACGCTCGTCATCGGCGACACCGGCGTCGGCAAGGAAGTGGTCGCCCGCGCGCTGCACGACATCAGCGCCCGGTCGAGCCGGCCGCTGATCGCCATCAACTGCGCCGCCCTCCCCGAAACGCTGATCGAGAGCGAGCTCTTCGGCCACGAGGCCGGCGCCTTTCCCGGCGCGCTGCGGCCGCGCTACGGCAAGTTCGAGCACGGACGCGGCGGCACGATCCTGCTCGACGAGATCGGCTCGATGCCCTTCGACCTGCAGGCGAAATTCCTGCGCGTGGCGCAGGAAAGGGTGATCACCCGGCTCGGCTCGAACGAACAGGTGCCCCTCGACGTGCGCTTCATCGCCACCAGCAAGGCCGACCTTGCCGGCGAGGTCGCCGCAGGCCGTTTTCGCGCCGACCTCTTCTACCGGCTGAACGTCGCGACGCTGCACGTGCCCGCGCTCTCCCAGCGCCGCGCCGACATTCCGCTGCTCTTCCTCCAGCTCGTGCGCGAGGCCGCCGCCCGCTACGGCCGCGACGACGTCGCCGTGCCGCCGGAGACGCTCGCCGGCATCGCCGAGCGCGACTGGCCGGGCAATGTGCGCGAGTTGCGCAACGCCGCCGACCGCTACGTGCTCGGCCTCGACATCGGCGACGGCGCCGTGCCGGCGGCCGAGACCGGCACGGCACGGCTCGCCGACCGCGTCGCGGCCTATGAGCGACGCATCATCGCCGGTACGATCGCCGCCCATGGCGGCAGCCTGCGCCCCGTCTACGAAAGCCTCGGCATCTCCCGCAAGACGCTCTACGAGAAGATGCAGAAATACGGCCTCGACCGGAAGCTGATCACCGATCCGGACGATCACGCCACGATCACGTGACCTCAAGATCATGTGATCGCCTCGCCGCTTGAAGCCGACGTCCGGCCGCCCCATTTCGCCTCCAACCCGTTGGTCCGGGCCCCTCTGGCACGAGCCGCCGGCGCCCGTGTGATGTCGGACCGTTTCCGACAGCACTGCCGGCCCAGGGACCAGGGACGATGGACTTCGCCTTCCTTTTTGCCGACTGGCTCGGCAAGCCCGTATGGATGTGGGCTTCCTTCATTTCGCTCGTCATCGCCATCCTCGCCTTCGATCTCGGCATCTTGCACAAGGAGAACCGCGAGATCGAGGTCGCCGACAGCCTGAAGCTCTCGGCGCTCTACATCACCCTCGGCCTGGCCTTCGGCGCCTGGGTCTGGTGGTATCTCGGCCCCGACTCCGGCATGAACTACCTGACCGGCTTCGTCGTCGAGAAGACGCTGGCGCTCGACAATGTCTTCGTCATCGCGCTGATCTTCTCCTTCTTCGCCGTGCCGCGCCTCTACCAGCACCGGGTGCTGTTCTGGGGCATTCTCGGCGTCATCGTGCTGCGCGCGATCATGATCGGCCTTGGCGCGGCGCTCGTCACCGAATTCTCCTGGGTGCTCTATCTCTTCGCCGGCTTCCTCATCCTCACCGGCCTGAAGATGCTGTTCGTCGCCGAGAAGGAGACCGATCTTGCCGCCAATCCGCTGATCAGGTTCCTGCGCCGCCGGCTGAACGTCACCGACACCCATCACGGCGAGCGCTTCTTCGTCCGCCAGCCCCATCCGGTGACGGGCAAGCTGAAACTGTTCGTCACGCCGCTGTTCATGGCACTGATCGTCATCGAGGTCGCCGACGTCATCTTCGCGGTCGATTCCGTGCCGGCGATCTTCGCCATCACCACCGACCCCTTCATCGTCTACACCTCGAACATCTTCGCCATTCTCGGCCTGCGCGCCCTCTACTTCGCCCTTGCCGCGATGATCCACCGCTTCCATTACCTGAAGCCCGCGCTCGCCATCGTGCTGGTCTTCATCGGCTCGAAGGTCTTCGTCGCCGATCTGATGGGGCTCGAAAAATTCCCCGCCGCCGTCTCGCTCGGCATCACCTTCGCGATCATCGGCAGCGGCGTCGCCTGGAGCCTCGTCAAGACGCGCAAGCAGGACGGCATCGCCTGACCTGAGGCCGATGGGTGGAAATCCACCCATCGGCAGGCGCGTTTGGGGCGGTTTCCACCCATGCTGCGGCACAAAAAAGCCGGCAGGGCCACAGCGGCCCTGCTTTTGCGTTGTCGGATCGGCAGCGACGGCCACACTTGGCGAAACAGGGACGGCGCCGGAGGAGCCCCGCCGTCTTCTTGGGACAAAGGGAGGATCTCATGTCGCTTTTCCGCACGCTGCTGGCCGCCACCGCGCTTGCCGCCGCCTTCGCCACCACCGCCTATGCCGACTATCCCGAACGCACGATCACCATGGTCGTGCCGTTTTCGGCCGGCGGGCCGACCGACACGGTGGCGCGCCTCGTCGCCGAATCCATGTCGAAGGATCTCGGCCAGCAGATCGTCGTCGAGAATGTCGGCGGCGCCGGCGGCACGCTCGGCGCCGGCCGCGTGGCGAGCGCCGATGCGGACGGCTACACCGTCCTGCTCCACCATATCGGCATGGCGACCAGCGCCACGCTCTACCGCAAGCTCGCCTATGACACGCTGAACGCCTTCGACTATGTCGGCCTCGTCACCGAGGTTCCGATGACGATCGTCGCGCGCAAGGATTTCGAGCCGGCCGACCTCAAGGGCCTGATCGACTACGTCAAGGCGAACAAGGACACGGTGACGGTCGCCAATGCCGGCATCGGCGCCGCCTCCCATCTCTGCGGCATGCTGTTCATGAGCGCCATCGAGACGCCGCTCGTCACCGTACCCTACAAGGGAACGGGCCCGGCGATGACAGACCTCCTCGGCGGCCAGGTCGACATCATGTGCGACCAGACGACCAACACGACGAAGCAGATCCAGGGCGGCACGATCAAGGCCTATGCCGTCACCTCGCCCGAGCGGCTGGCGATCTTCCCCGACCTGCCGACGGCGGCGGAAGCGGGCCTGAAAGATTTCCAGGTCGGCATCTGGCACGGCATCTACGTGCCGAAGGGCACGCCGGCCGAGGCGACCGACAAGCTGTCGGCCGCGCTGAAAAAAGCGCTGAAGGACGAGAACGTCGTCTCCCGCTTCGCCGAACTCGGCACCGCCCCCTCGCCGGAAGCTGATGCGACGCCAGCGGCACTAAAAGCCAAGCTCGAAAGCGAGATCGCCCGCTGGAAGCCGGTGATCGAGGCCGCCGGCCAGTACGCCGACTGACGGCCCGCGCGCCGCATCGACCCTCCCGTCCGCCACTCCTCCTCCCGCAAAGGACGGGGGCCTTGCCAAGGCCCCCGCCCGCCACGGGCGGGATCCGGCCGGACGACCATCTTCATGCCGGGGACCGAACGCCGATGAAACCGCTTGCCTTCGATACAACCAACGCGCTGTGCGGGGCGATCTTCGTCCTGCTCGGCGGCTTCTTCATCCTTCAATGCATCGATCTGGAGATCGGCACGGCACTGCGCATGGGGCCTGGCTACTTCCCGCTGGTGCTGGCGGTGATCCTGACCCTGCTCGGGCTCGTCATCCTGGCACAGGCGACGCGGGTGAAGGGCGATGCCCTCGGGCCGATCGCGCTGCGCGGCATGCTCTTCATCCTGCCGGCGCCGGTGTTCTTCGGGCTGACCGTGCGCGGCCTCGGCTTCGTGCCGTCGCTGTTCTTCACCGCGCTGATCGCCGCCTTCGCCTCGACGCGGATGAAGGCGCCAATGGCGCTGGTGCTCGCGGCGGCGATCACCGTCTTCTCCGTCGCCGTGTTCAGCTACGCGCTCGGCCTGCCCTTCGAACGTTTCGGCCCCTGGGTCCGGTTCTAGGAGACGGCCGTGGATCTCATCAGCAATCTCGCGCTCGGCTTTGCCACCGCCGCCTCGCCGGCAAACCTGCTCTTCTGCCTCATCGGCGTGCTGCTCGGCACGCTGATCGGCGTACTGCCCGGCATCGGCGCCACCGCCACCATCGCCATGCTCCTGCCGATCACCTTCCAGCTGGAGCCGGTCTCCTCGCTGATCATGCTCGCCGGCATCTATTACGGCGCGCAATATGGCGGTTCGACCACGGCGATCCTCATCAACATGCCCGGCGAATCCTCCTCCGCCGTCACCGCCATCGACGGCTACCAGATGGCGCGAAAAGGCAGGGCAGGCGCGGCCCTGTCGATCGCCGCCCTCGGCTCCTTCTTCGCCGGCACGGTCTCCACCTTCCTCGTCGCCATCTTCGCCATTCCGCTGACCGGCATCGCGCTGAAATTCGGCGCTGCGGAGTATTTCTCGCTGATGGTCGTCGGCCTCGTCTCCTCGATTGCGCTCGCCCACGGCTCGATCATCAAGGCGCTGGCCATGGTCGTGCTCGGCCTGCTGCTCGGCCTCGTCGGCACCGACATCTACACCGGCACGCCGCGCTTCACGCTCGGCATCCGCGAATATGCCGACGGGCTCAATTTCGTCGCTGTCGCCGTCGGCGTCTTCGGCATCGCCGAGATCCTGCGCAACCTCGAAGGCGAGAAGACCCGCACGGTGCTGATGGCGAAGGTCTCCGGCCTGCTTCCGACACGGGACGATTTCCGCCGCATGGTCGGCCCGGTGCTGCGCGGCACGGCGATCGGCTCGGTGCTCGGCATCCTGCCGGGCGGCGGCGCCATTCTCGCGGCGTTTGCCTCCTACACGGTGGAAAAGCGCGTCTCCGACAAACCGCAGGAGTTCGGCCACGGCGCGATCGCCGGTGTCGCAGGCCCCGAATCGGCCAACAATGCGGGGGCGCAGACCTCGTTCATCCCGCTCTTGACGCTGGGCATTCCCGCCAATCCCGTGATGGCGCTGATGGTTGGCGCGATGATCATCCAGGGCATCGTTCCCGGCCCGAATGTCGCCAGTGAGCAGCCGGCGCTGTTCTGGGGCATCATTGCCTCGATGTGGATCGGCAACCTGATGCTGGTCATCCTCAACCTGCCGCTGATCGGGCTGTGGGTGAAGCTCCTGACGATCCCCTATTACGTGCTGTTCCCGATCATCATGGCCTTCTGCGCCATCGGCGTCTACAGCGTCAATTCCAACGTCTACGACCTCTATGCCGTCGCCTTCTTCGGTCTTGCCGGCTACCTGCTGACCAAGCTGCGCTGCGAGCCGGCGCCGCTGCTGCTCGGCTTCGTGCTCGGGCCGCTCTTGGAAGAAAACCTGCGCCGGGCGATGATTCTCTCGCGCGGCGATCCGACCACCTTCGTCACAAGGCCGATCAGCGCCGTGCTGCTCCTGATCGCGCTCGGCGTCCTCGTCGTCGTCTTCATGCCGAGCGTCAAGGCGAAGCGCGAGGAGGTGTTCCAGGAGGAGGATTGATCGCCGCGCCGGACCCGGCCTGCCATCGACGCATTCACCATGACGTCTTCAACGGAGGAGAAGAAGATGCAGATGATGACACTGACCCGCCGCGCGCTGATCGCCGGCGCCGCCTTCCTGTCGCTCGCCGCATCCGGCTTTGCGGCGGGCTTTCCCGAACGGCAGGTGACGCTGGTCGTGCCGTTTGCCGCCGGTGGCTCGACCGACGTCGTCGCCCGCATCGTCGCCCAGAAGATGGCCGACGATCTCGGAGAGCAGGTGATCGTGCAGAACGTCGCTGGCGCCGGCGGCAATCTCGGCGCCGGCCAGGTCGCCCGCGCGGAAGCCGACGGCTACACGATCCTGATGGGCACCGTCGCCACCCACGCGCTGAACCCGCTGATCCTCAAGTCGACGCCCTATGACGCGGTCAAGGATTTCGCCCCTGTCTCGCTGCTCGTCGTCGTGCCCAACGTGCTGGTGGTCAATCCCGAACTGCCGGCAAAGACGGTCGGCGAACTGCTGGCGCTGCTGAAGGCCGATCCCGAAAAATACAGCTATGCATCGTCCGGCAACGGCACGCCTCTGCATCTCTCCGGCGAGCTGTTCAAGTCGATGGCCGGCGTCAGCATGCAGCACATCCCTTACAAGGGCGCGGGGCCGGCGCTGAACGACGTCATCGGCAATCAGGTGCCGATCATGTTCGACAACCTGCCGTCCTCGTCAGGCCATATCACATCCGGCACGCTGCGCGCGCTCGCCGTGACGACGAAGGAACGGGCCGCATCCTTCCCCGACATTCCGACGGTCGCGGAATCGGGCATTCCCGGCTACGAGACCTATACCTGGAACGCGCTCTTCGCCCCGGCCGGAACACCGCCGGAAGTTGTAGCACGCCTCAACGCCGCGGCGAAGAAGGCGATGGCCGACCCCGCCGTCGCCGAGCGGATGAAGGAGTTCAGCGCCACGATCGTCGCCTCCTCGCCGGAGGAACTCGGCGCCCACGTCGCCGCCGAGATCGCCAAATGGACGCCGATCATCCGCGACGCCAACGTCCAGATGGACTGAGGCTCCGGCCGGGAAACCGGCATGGTATCTTCTTTCAAGAGATTGCAATAAAATAGTTTTTCCGATCCCGCTCCTGTACGGCCTTGGGCGGGATCGGTTCGTTTCCGGCGACGGAGGACGCAGTCTCCTGTAAGCCAGGACGAACGAAAAGATCTTTCCGAAAACACCCGCTTGACAGATCCGCAGGGTTGGCCTTAGCCTTTGGATCATTCACCAGGGGGGTCCCGGCAAGGGGCTGAGATACTGCTAGAGCGCGCAGTGACCCGTTGAACCTGATCCAGTTCATACTGGCGTAGGGACGGTGCGAGCGCCTGCTCAAGCGGTATTCCCGATCAAGGGATCGTCTATCCGCGCTGCGGCGTCTTTCCATCAGTCCGGCGTGGAACTGGGTCTCCAACCTTGGAGCCTCACGATGAACATTGCCGCCAAAAACCTCACCCCGACCGTCACCACCGGCCCGCTGCCCGCCGCGCGGAAAATCTTCGTTCCCGGCACGCTGCATCCCGATATCCGCGTGCCTCTGCGCGAGATCGACCTGCACCCGACCGCCGGCGAGCCGCCCGTCGCCGTCTACGATTCCTCCGGCCCCTACACCGAGGCCGGCGCCGAGATCCGCATCGAGGCAGGACTGCCGAAACTCCGGCGAGACTGGATCGCGGCGCGCGGCGATGTCGAGGCCTATCAGGGACGGCATGTGCGGCCCGAGGACAACGGCTTTGCCACCGGCGAGCGGCTGACGCCGGAATTTCCCAACCTCGCGCAGCCCTTCCGGGCGAAGCCGGGCAGGACGGTAACGCAGCTGGCTTACGCTCGCGCGGGCATCATCACGCCGGAAATGGAATTCGTCGCCATCCGCGAAAACCTCGGCCGCAAGGCGCCCGAAGCAGCGCTCGACCGCGACGGCGAGATGTTCGGCGCCCATGTGCCCGATCATGTGACGCCGGAATTCGTGCGCGCCGAAATCGCCAGCGGCCGCGCCATCCTCCCCGCCAACATCAACCATCCGGAATCCGAGCCGATGATCATCGGCCGCAATTTCCTCGTCAAGATCAACGCCAATATCGGCAATTCCGCCGTCACCTCCTCGATGGCGGAGGAGGTCGAGAAGATGGTCTGGGCGACGCGCTGGGGTGCGGACACCGTCATGGACCTGTCGACCGGGCGCAACATCCACAACATCCGTGAATGGATCATCCGCAATTCGCCGGTGCCGATCGGCACCGTGCCGCTTTACCAGGCGCTGGAGAAGGTCGGCGGCATCGCCGAGGACCTCACCTGGGAGATCTTTCGCGATACGCTGATCGAGCAGGCCGAGCAGGGCGTCGACTATTTCACCATCCATGCCGGCGTCCGCCTCGGCTACATCCACCTGACGGCCAACCGCGTCACCGGCATCGTCTCGCGCGGCGGCTCGATCATGGCCAAGTGGTGCCTGCACCATCACCGCGAAAGTTTTCTCTACGAGCATTTCGACGAGATCTGCGACATTTGCAGGGCCTATGACGTCTCCTTCTCGCTCGGCGACGGCCTGCGCCCCGGCTCGATCGCCGACGCCAATGACGCCGCGCAGTTCGCCGAACTCGAAACACTCGGCGAACTGACGCAGATCGCCTGGGCCAAGGATTGCCAGGTGATGATCGAGGGCCCCGGCCATGTGCCGATGCACAAGATCAAGGAGAACATGGACAAGCAGCTGAAGGTCTGCGGCGAGGCGCCCTTCTACACGCTCGGGCCGCTGACGACCGACATCGCGCCGGGCTACGACCACATCACCTCCGCGATTGGTGCTGCGATGATCGGCTGGTTCGGAACGGCCATGCTCTGCTACGTCACGCCGAAGGAGCATCTGGGGCTCCCCGACCGCACCGACGTCAAGACCGGCGTCATCACCTACAAGATCGCCGCTCACGCCGCCGATCTCGCCAAGGGCCATCCGGCGGCAAAGCTGCGCGACGACGCGCTCAGCCGCGCCCGTTTCGAGTTCCGCTGGGAGGACCAGTTCAACCTGTCGCTCGACCCGGAGACCGCGCGCTCCTTCCACGACGAGACCCTGCCGAAGGAGGCCCACAAGCTCGCCCATTTCTGTTCGATGTGCGGCCCGAAATTCTGCTCGATGCGCATCTCGCACGACATCCGCGCCGAGGCGCAGAAGGAGGGCATGGCGGCGATGGCGGCGAAATACCGCGAGGGCGGCGACCTCTACATGGCGCCCGACGACCTTCAGGTGCTGGCGGGGGAATGAGATGCGCATCCTCGTGCGCGGGGCCGGCGTTGCCGGCCTCGCCGTCGCCCATGAACTGACGGAAGCCGGCGCCCGCGTCACCGTCGCCGCGCCGCCGCCGGGGTCGCGCGCGCCCGCCTCGTGGTTCGCCGGCGGCATGCTCGCCCCCTGGTGCGAGCGTGAAAGCGCGCCGGACAGAGTTCTGACGCTCGGCGTATCGGCCGCCGACTGGTGGGAGCGGGTTCTGCCGGGCAGTGTCACGCGCAACGGCACGCTGGTCGTCGCGCCCGCCCGCGACCGGCGGGAACTCGCCCGCTTCGCCGCCCGCACCTCGGGCTTCGACCGGATCGACGCGGACACGGTCGCCCGTCTCGAACCGGATCTCGCCGGCCGGTTCTCCGAGGCGCTGTTCTTCCCGCGCGAGGCCCATCTCGATCCGCGCGAGGCCCTGACCCGGCTGCGGGAAACGCTCGCTTCGCGCGGCGTGCTCTTCGTCCACGAGGCGCAAGCGGAGGAGGATGCCGGATTCGAGCGGATCGTCGACTGTACCGGGCCGGCGCGGATCGGCGCGACGCCGGGATTGCGCGGCGTGCGCGGCGAGATGGCCGTGCTCGCCTGCCCCGATGTGACGCTGTCGCGCCCGGTGCGGCTCCTGCATCCGCGCATCCCGCTCTACATCGTGCCGCGCGGCGAGGGCCGCGTCATGTGCGGCGCGACGATGATCGAAAGCGATGACGACGGCCCGATCGCGGCGCGCTCGCTGATGGAACTCCTGAACGCGGCCTATGCGCTGCACCCCGCCTTCGCCGAGGCGCGCATTCTCGAGACCGGCACGGGGATCCGCCCCGCATTTACCGACAACCTGCCGCGCGTGACCGAAGAGGGACGCACGATCCGCGTCAACGGCTTCTACCGCCACGGCTTCCTGCTGGCGCCGGCAATCGCGGCACAGGCCACGGCACGGGCGATCGGGACGCAACCGGCCGATCGTAGGCGCGCATGACCGCATGCCGAACCCGACGCATGATCGATCACGACAGGAACTGCCCGATGAAACTCATCGTCAATGGCGAGGAGCACGATCTCGCCGCCGCCACCCTTGCCGACCTGCTCGCCCTTCTCGATTACGAGGGCGACTGGCTGGCGACCGCCGTCAACGGCGACCTCGTCCACCGCAACGAGCGGGCGGACTTTCCGCTTGCCGAGCGCGACCGCATCGAGGTGCTTTCCCCGATGCAGGGAGGATAAGCCATGCTGACCCTTTACGACCGGACAGTTACCTCCCGCCTGTTGCTTGGCACGGCGCGCTATCCCTCGCCGGCGATCCTCGCCGAGGCCGTCGCCCGCTCGAAGGCGGAGATCGTCACCGTCTCGCTGCGGCGCGAGACGGCCGGCGGACGGCAGGGCGGGCAGTTCTTCGAGATGATCCGGGAATGGGGCGTGCATGTGCTCCCCAACACCGCCGGCTGCCATTCCGTCGCCGAGGCCGTGCTGACGGCGAAGATGGCGCGCGACGTCTTTGCCACCGACTGGATCAAGCTCGAGGTCATCGGCCATCACGACACGCTGCAGCCGGACGTCTTCGGCCTCGTCGAGGCGGCGCGGATCCTGACGGGCGAGGGATTTCAGGTCTTCCCCTATACCACCGACGACCTCGTCGTCGCGGAGAGACTGGTCGAGGCGGGATGCGCCGTGCTGATGCCCTGGTGCGCGCCGATCGGCAGCGCCGCCGGCCCGCAGAACATCGCAAGCCTCAAGGCGATGCGCGCCGCCTTTCCCGATATCCCCTTGATCGTCGATGCCGGCATCGGCCGTCCCTCCCATGCGGCGACGGTGATGGAGCTCGGCTATGACGCGGTGCTGCTCAACACGGCGGTCGCCGGCGCCGCCGATCCGGCGCGGATGGCATCTGCCTTTGCCGGCGCCATCGCCGCGGGGCGATGCGCTTTCGAGGCGGGGCCGCTTGAGCCGCGCGACATGGCGGTGCCCTCGACGCCTGTCATCGGCAGGGCGGTGTTCGCATGAGGCTCGATCCGTTCTACCTCATCGTCGACAGCGCCGACTGGATCGCGCGCCTCGTGCCGCTCGGCGTCAAGCTAGTGCAGCTGCGCATCAAGGACCGGCCGGACGACGTTCTCGCCGCCGAGATCCGCCGGGCGAAGGCGGTCTGCGCCGCGCATGGCTGCGTCCTCGTCGTCAACGACCACTGGCGGATCGCCCTCGACGAGGGTTGCGCGGCCGTCCATCTCGGCCAGGAGGATCTCGCTAGCGCCGATCTCGCCGCGATCCGGGCCGCCGGCCTGAAGCTCGGCGTCAGCACCCATGACGGGGACGAACTCAGCACGGCGCTGGCGGCGCGACCGGATTATGTCGCGCTCGGCCCGGTCTACCCGACGATCCTGAAGGCAATGAAGTGGCGGCCGCAGGGGCCGGAGCGGATCGGCGACTGGCGCTCGCGCATCGGCGACCTGCCGCTGGTGGCGATCGGCGGGCTGACGCCGGAAAGGCTCGACGGGGTCTTCCGCCACGGCGCCGACAGTGCCGCCGTCGTTACCGACATCACCCTGAATGGCGACCCGGAGGCCCGCACGCGCGCATGGATCGAAGGGACGGCGCCGTGGCGACGGTCCTGATCGTCGCCGGTTCCGACAGTTCCGGCGGCGCCGGCATCGCCCGCGACGTCGCCACAGTGGCGAAGGCCGGCGGCGAGGCCGCTTTGGCGCTGACCGCCGTGACCGTGCAGACGCACCGCGCCGTCGAGGCGATCGAGGCGATGCCGCCCGCTCTCGTCGCCGCGCAGATGCGCGCCGCCTTCGACAGCGGCCCGGTCGGCGCCGTCAAGATCGGCATGCTGGCGAACGGGCCGATCCTCGTCGCGGTCGCGGACGTGCTGGCGGCCCATGCGGAGGTGCCGGTGGTGCTCGATCCGGTGCTCGCGGCCTCGGCGGGCGGCGCCCTGCTGTCGGAAGAGGCGATGATGCTGTTGCGCCAGGTTCTGCTTCCGCGCGTGACGCTGGTGACGCCGAACCTGCCGGAACTGGCGCGGCTCACCGGAACAGCGGAGATCGCAGACGTTGAGACCGGCCGCGCGGCAGCCATGATGCTGAACCCCGCCGGCGCCGTGCTCGTCAAGGGCGGCCACGCCGCCGGCGACACGGCGGATGATCTCCTCCTGCGCCCCGGCCTGCCCGACATCGTCTTCCGCGCCGCGCGGTCCGGTGCCCGTCTGCGCGGCACGGGCTGCATGCTGTCGAGCGGCATCGCCGCCCGGCTTGCCCTCGGCGATGCGCTCGAGACGGCAATCCGCGGCGCGAAGGCACAGGTGACGGCGCGCTTCGCCGATGCCGCATAGGCAGGCGCCGGCAGCGGCCCGCAACGGGCCGACCGCGACGTCGCGCCGGCGACGGCATTGCCTCCTGGGATTGAGATCCGAACAATAGGCTGATTTTTCTTTCTTTTTCCCTTCATCTCTCCGGCGAGGATCGAGACCACGACAACCTCATTGGTTTGGCTGTCCGACGAAGCCCCGCCCCCCTAACAGCACCTGCGCAAGAACCAGACTCGGCGATCCGTCACCGCGAAGGAGATTGCGCGTCCCGAGCGGATGGCAGAATCGACGATGCCGGTGATCGACGTGCGGCCATCGTTCCGGCGGAGACTCCGGCACGTCACTGACGACCGACGTTCCGATTGCCGCAGAGCCCTGGTGCAATATTCGTCCGGCCAAAGGCAGCTTGCCACCGGTGCCGGATCGTCGGTCAACAGCACAGCCTCACGCAGGGTGAGTTTCTCTTCACGGGGTCCCGGCATGTTCACCGCCGCTTGCGATCCAAGAGCCGGCGGATCGCGCCTGCGGCCAGGGGTCCGCGCGGACCAGATCGTCAAGCGATGTCAGCGGGATGCCGTCGACACTCGGGAGTGCCCAGCCTGGCACGTCTGTGACACATCGGGGCGTGGTCGGTAACGGAAGAAAGCGGGTTCCTGCCAAGAAATACAGGGATATGTGCGGTTACCTCGACAAACTTAAAAAAAACGCACATTTTGCCATCAAAAAAATAAAACTGATAATGTTGCATTATCGAGACTGATTTCACAGAGGCTTTATAGCAACGTCTGTCGTCGAAATGTCCCGCCGCGCCTGGGAATGCCGGTTTCAGCCATCATCTCCGTGCGAGACCGTCACGACAGGCATCGATCAACGCGCGTTCCATCCGCGGTCTTTCTACGCCGTCCAAGATTGCCCATTTCCCGCCCTTTTCACTTGCTTGACACTTTTTTAACCCCTCAATATGGTTTTGAACCAAATGGTAAAATAACAGGGGAACCTCATGACCAACGACCTGCTGATCTCCCGCCGGGCGGTGATCGCCTCCGGTATCGCGCTCGGTGCTGCGGCCCTTGCGCCTGCCGCCCGTGCCGCGGCACCGCTGAAGGTGGCCAGCATCCATGCATCGCCGGTGGAAAATGCCTGGAATTCCTGTCTGCACGCCGCCCTTCAGGAGGCCGCCAAGGAAGGCGTGATCGAATACGTCTTTTCCGAAGGCGTCTCCGGCACCGACTATCCCCGCGCCATGCGCGAATATGCCGAGCAGGGCAACAGGCTGATCATCGGCGAAGCCTATGCGGTCGAAAAGGAAGCCCGCCAGGTCGCCGCCGACTATCCCGATACCGCCTTCGTGCTCGGCTCGAGCGGCAATGAGGAAGGCGATAATTTCGGCGTGTTCGGTACCTGGAACCATGACGGCGCCTATCTCGCCGGCATGCTCGCCGGCAAGATGACCAAGTCGAACATCGTCGGCTCGGTCGGCGCCATCCCGATCCCCGAGGTGAACATGCTGATCAACGCCTTCGCCGAGGGCGTCAAGGCGGTGAACCCGGACGCAAAACACCTCGTCGCCTTCATCGGCACCTTCTTCGATCCGCCGAAGGCTCGCGAGGCGGGCCTCGCCCAGATCGACGCCGGCGCCGACATTCTCTTCGGCGAGCGCATCGGCACGGCGGATGCCGCCAAGGAACGCGGCATCCGGTCGGTCGGCTCGCTGATCGACTATACGCCGCGCTACCCCGAGACCGTCTTTGCCAACGCGCTCTGGCTGTTCCGGCCGATCCTCAACGCCGCGATCGCCGATGTCGCCGCCGGCAAGCCGGTCGGCCGCAACTACACGGCCTACGGGCTGATGAAGGACGGCGGCAGCGACATCGCCTATGTCAAGGGCGTGGCGCCGGCCGACGCCGAGGCCGCGATGGAGGCGAAGCGCGCCGAGATCAAGGCCGGCACCTTCGAGGTCACCAAGAACATGGACGAGCCGAAGTAAACCGGCCCCTGATGCGCGCGGATGCGACGACGCTTGCCCGGGCGATCCGGGAGGGGAGCGTCACGGCCGTAGGCGTCATGCGAGCCTCCCTCGACGCCGTCGCGCGGCAGGAAGGCCTCGGCGCCGTCGCCCATCTTGATGCCGGGATGGGGATGGCGGCTGCGCGTGCCGCCGATGCGGAGCGCATCGCCGATCCCGCCCGTTTCGGCGCGCGGCCCTTCGGCGGCGTGCCGACGCTTGCCAAGGATCTCGGCGGTCCCTTCGCCGGCCTGCCGGTCGCGGCCGGGTCGCGGCTTCTTCACCGTTCGGGTGGCGCGGCGGAGTCCGACCTCGCCGCCCGTTTTCGCGAGGCCGGCCTGCTGCCCTTCGGGCTGACCACGACGCCGGAGTTCGGCCTGTCGCTGGCAAGCGAGCCGGCGGTCGGACCTCTCTGCCGCAATCCGCTCGATCGCTTGCGAACGGCGGGCGGCTCTTCCGGCGGTGCTGCGGCATCGGTCGCGGCCGGGATCGTCGCCATCGCCCATGCGACCGATGCCGGCGGCTCGATCCGCGTGCCCGCCGCCTGCTGCGGCCTTGTCGGGCTGAAGCCCGGACGCGGCGTAATGCCGGCCGGCCCTTCCTTCGGCAATCATCTCGGCGGTATCGCCAGCGAGCTTGCCGTCACCCGCTCGGTGCGCGACACGGCGGCCCTTTTCGACGCAGTGCGCGGGAACACGCGGGGCCCCTTCGCGGACGCGGAGCCGCTCCCGGTCACGGATCAGCGGCTGCGCATCGGCGTCCTGTGCGAGACCGGCGCGGCCTTTCCGACCGATCCCGACCGCGCCAGTGCCGTCGAGGCGGCGGCGAAAGCGCTTGAGGCCGCCGGCCATCTGTGCTTCCCCCTCGACAGGCGGATTTTCGATGCCATGGCCGCGGCGAGTGGAAGGACGTTTGGCGACATCGTCGCCGCCAATCTGGCGTTGCTCGTTGAAACCCTGTCGCTTGACGTCGCGATCGCCGAGCCGCTGACCCAGGCCTTCGTCGCACGCGGGCAGGCGCTTCCGGCTGCCGCGCTCTGGGCGTCGCTCGATGCCGGCGTCAAGGCCGGCCGGGCACTCTGGACCCTGTTCGAAGACCTGGATGTGATCCTGACGCCGATGCTCGCCACCGCGCCGCCACCGGTCGGCTCCTTCCCGTCCGATCACGCCGACACCGACCTGCATCTCCACCGGATGGCCGCCTTCGCGCCGCTGGCCGCACTCGCCAACATTTCCGGCTTCCCGGCGATCACGCTCTCCTTCGGCGCCGATGCCGACGGCCTGCCGCTTCCCGTCCAGATGATCGCGCCGTTCGGGGGCGAATATCGGCTTCTCGCCCTTGCGGCCCGGCTCGAATCCGAGGAACGCTGGCGCCATCCCTTTCCGATCGCGGGGCTTCACGCATGACGGCACCGGTTCTGGAGATCCTCGGCGTCAGCAAGCGTTTCGGCGACACGCTCGCCAATGACGACATCTCGCTCAGCCTGGCCAAGGGCGAGATCGTCGCGCTGCTCGGCGAGAACGGCGCCGGCAAGACGACGCTGATGTCGATCCTCTTCGGCCATTACGTGCCCGATACCGGCCATATCCGCATCCATGGCGCGGAGCTGCCGCCGGGCAAGCCGCGCGCGGCGATTGGCGCCGGCGTCGGCATGGTTCACCAGCATTTTTCGCTCGCGCCCAACCTCACCGTGCTCGAAAACGTCATGACCGGCACGGAAAGCCTGTGGAGGCTCACCTCGGGCGTTACCGCCGCACGGAAAAAACTGACCGGCATCGCCGAGCGCTTCGGCCTGAAGGTCGATCCCGATGCCCGGCTCGGCGATCTCTCGGTCGGCGAGCAGCAGCGGGTCGAAATCCTCAAGGCCCTCTACAACGAAGCCCGGATCCTGATCCTCGACGAGCCGACGGCGGTGCTGACGCAGGCCGAGGGCGCGCGGCTTTTCTCGACGCTGAAGGAGATGGCGCGACAGGGCCTGTCGCTGATCTTCATCTCGCACAAGCTCGATGAGGTGATGGCGGCGGCCGACCGCATCGTCGTGTTGCGTGGCGGCCGCAGGGTGGCCGAACGCCGCGCCACGGAGACGAACAAGGCCGAGCTCGCCGAGCTGATGGTCGGACGGCGGGTGACGCGGCCCGTGCGCGCACCGGCAATGCCGGGTGCCGTCGTCATGGAAACGCGCGGCCTCGGCGTCCGGATCGGCGGGGTGGACCGGCTGACGGATGTCGGATTCAGACTGCGGGAGGGCGAGGTGCTCGGCATCATCGGCGTCTCCGGTAACGGCCAGGCGCCGCTGGCGCAGCTTCTCTCCGGCACGCTTTCCCGTTCCAGCGGAGACATCCTTCTCTACGGGCAGCCGGTCGGCAATCTCAGCGTGGATGAGGTGGTCGGGGCCGGCATCGGCCGCATCCCCGAGGACCGCAACAGGGAGGGCGCGATCGGCGAGATGGCGCTCTGGGAAAATGCCGTGATGGAGCGGCTGCCCGCCTATTCCCGCCGCGGCCTTGTCGACCGCAAGGCGGCGATTGCATTCACCGACGAGATCATCGCCGGTTTTGACGTGCGCGGTGGCGGGCCGACCACGCGGACCCGGCTGCTCTCCGGCGGCAACATGCAGAAGCTGATCCTCGGGCGCAATTTGCGGCGCCATCCGCGCATCCTGATCGCTGCCCAGCCGGCGCGCGGGCTGGACGAGGGCGCGGTCGCCGCCGTGCACCAGCGCATCCTCGACGCGCGGCGGGCCGGAACGGCGGTGCTCTTGATCTCGGAAGATCTCGACGAGGTGATCGCGCTCGCCGACCGCATCCAGGCGATCGTCGGCGGACGCCTGTCGCCGCCGGTCGATGCGGGCGCGGCCGATGCGCGGCGCCTCGGCCTGATGATGGCCGGCGACTGGAGCGGCGTCGCGGAGGTCTCCCATGCGCTTTGAACGTCGTGAGCACCGGCCGCTCACCCTTGTCGTCGGCGCGCCGGTCGCCGCCATCGTCATCGCCCTGGCACTCGCCGGCATCCTGATCGCCATCGCCGGCGCTCCCGTCCTTGAAGCCTACGGGCGCATCCTCACCGGCGCCTTCGGCTCGCGGCTCTCGGCGACCGAAACGCTGACGCGGGCGACGCCGCTGATCCTCACCGGCCTTGCCGCCGCCGTCGCCTTCCGCGCCCGGCTGTGGAACATCGGCGCGGAGGGGCAGTTCTATCTCGGCGCCATCGCGGTCGCCGCCGTCGGTTCCCGACTGCTCGCGGGCCTGCCGGGGCCGATCCTCATTCCCGCCCTGCTCGTCACCGGCGCTGTCGCCGGAATGGTGCTGATCCTGATCCCGCTCTGGCTGCGCCTGCGCTTTTCCGTCGACGAGGTGGTGACGAGCCTGTTGATGAACTTCATCGCCGTGCTGATCGTCTCGATGCTGATCGACGGGGTGCTGAAGGATCCGCTCGCCTTCGGCTGGCCGCAATCGCAGTCGGTCGCGGACGCGGCGATGCTGCCGAAGCTCGTCGCCCGCTCGCGGCTGCATATCGGCCTCTTGATCGCCATCGCGCTGGCGATCCTCGTCCATCTCGTGCAGTCGCGCACGGTCTTCGGCCTGCAGTCGCGCGCCGCCGGCCTCAATCCGCAAGGCGCGGTCTTTGCCGGCGTGCCGCTCGGGCGGACGCTGGTCAAGGTCGCCTGCCTGTCGGGCGGGCTGGCGGGGCTTGCCGGCGCCATCGAGGTGATGGGCGTCAAGGGCTATGTCACCACGGATCTGTCGCCCGGCTTCGGCTATTCCGGCATCGTCGTCGCCATGCTCGCCAACCTCAACCCGATCGGCGTCGTCTTCACCGCGCTCTTCACCGCGATCATGTTCGTCGGCGCCGACGGCATGAGCCGCGGCCTCGGCATCCCGACCTATATCGCCGATGTCACCGTCGCACTGTCGCTGCTCACCATGGTCGTGGCGCTGTTCTTCACCCAGTACAGGATCCGCCGATGAGCGCGCTTGCCGACATCCTCGCCTCGGCGGGCCTCTGGGCGGCGATCCTGCGCATTGCCACGCCACTGATCTTCGGCACGCTCGGCGCGCTTCTCTGCGAACGGGCCGGCGTGCTCAATCTCGGCATCGAGGGCATCATGACGTTTGGCGCGATGATCGGCTGGCTCGCCGTCTTCCACGGCGCCGACCTCTGGACGGGGCTCCTCGTCGCGGCGATTGCCGGCGGCCTGTTCGGCGTGCTGCATGCGCTGCTGACGGTGACGCTCGGCCTCTCCCAGCATGTCTCGGGCCTCGGCGTCACGCTGTTTGCCTCCTCCTTCAGCTATTATGTCTTCCGTCTCGTCGTCCCCGTCGCCGGCACGCCGCCGACTGTCGAGCCGTTCCGGGCGCTCGATATCCCCGTGCTGTCGTCGCTGCCCTTCCTCGGCCCGGCCCTCTTCACCCAGACCGCGCCGACCTATCTCGCCATCGCCGTCGCCCTCGTCACCGCCTATGTCGTCTTCCGCACGCCGGTCGGGCTGGCGATCCGCATGGTCGGGGAAAATCCGCATGCGGCGGAGGCGCAAGGGGTCAACCCGATGAAGGTGCGCTATGGCGCCGTGATTGCCGGCAGCGCGCTGATGGCGGTCGGCGGCGCGTTTCTCACGCTGTCGGCCTTCAACAGCTTCTTCCCGACCATGGTGCAGGGGCGTGGCTGGATCTGCATCGCCCTTGTCGTCTTCGCCTCCTGGCGGCCGGGCCGGGCGCTGTTCGGCGCGCTGCTCTTCGCCTTCTTCGACGCCTTCCAGCTCCGGTTGCAGACCGTGGTCGAGGGCGTGCCCTACCAGATTTTCCTGATGACGCCGTATATCCTCTCCATCGTCGCGCTCGCCGTCATGGCGCGGCGCGCCCGCGTGCCGCAGGCGCTGATGCAGCCCTACCGGCGCGGCGAACGCTGAATGTCCAGAAGGAGCCCACCATGTTCGACCTGATCATCCGCGACGCCACCCTGCCCGACGGCCGCACCGGCATCGACATCGCCGTTTCAGGTGGCACGATCGCCGCCATCGAGCCCGGCATCGCGGCGGAGGCCGGCGAGGAAATCTCCGCCACCGGCCGGCTGGTCAGCCCGCCCTTCATCGACCCGCATTTCCACATGGATGCGACGCTGTCGCTTGGCATTCCCCGCATGAACGTGTCGGGGACGCTGCTTGAGGGCATCGCGCTCTGGGGCGAATTGCGGCCGATCGCGACCAAGGAGGAGATGGTCGAGCGGGCGCTGCGCTATTGCGACCTCGCGGTGACTCAAGGGCTGCTCTTTATCCGCAGCCATGTCGACACCTCCGATCCGAGGCTGGTCACGGCCGAGGCGCTGCTCGAGGTGCAGGAGCGGGTGAAGCCCTATATCGACCTCCAGCTCGTCGCCTTCCCGCAGGACGGCTATTACCGGGCGAAGGACGGCGTCGCCTCGCTGAACCGGGCGCTCGACATGGGCGTCGGCATCGTCGGCGGCATCCCGCATTTCGAGCGGACGATGGAGGACGGCAAGGCCTCCGTCGAGGCGCTCTGCCGCATCGCCGCCGATCGCGGCCTGCCGGTCGACATCCACTGCGACGAGACCGACGATCCGCTGTCGCGCCATATCGAGACGCTGGCCGCCGAGACGATCCGCTTCGGCCTCGAAGGCCGCGTCGCCGGCTCGCACCTCACCTCGATGCATTCGATGGACAATTACTACGTCTCTAAGCTGATCCCGCTGATGGCGGAGGCCAGGATCAACGTCATCTCCAACCCGCTGATCAACATCATGCTGCAGGGCCGGCACGACACCTATCCGAAGCGGCGCGGGCTGACGCGGGTGCGCGAGCTGATGGAGGCCGGCCTCAACGTCTGCTTCGGCCACGACTGCGTCATGGACCCCTGGTATTCGATGGGCTCCGGCGACATGCTGGAGGTCGCGCATATGGCGGTCCACGTGGCGCAGATGGCCGGCATCGAGGACAAGAGGAAGATCTTCGACGCCGTCACCGTCAATTCGGCGAAGACCCTCGGCCTCGAAGGCTATGGCCTTGAGAAAGGCTGCAAGGCCGATTTCGTCATCCTGCAGGCCGCCGATCCGATCGAGGCGCTGCGGCTGAAGCCGACGCGGCTTGCCGTCATCAAGGCCGGCAAGGTGATTTCCCGCACCGCGCCGAAGATCGGCGAACTCTTCCTCGACGGCCGCCCGGCCTCGGTCGATCCGGGCCGCGACCACGTGCCGAAGACGTAGGCGAAACGCGTATCCCTCTCTGCCTCTGCTCGCCCTTGCGGGCCTCGTCAGGGGAGGGCATGGCAGCGTGCGCGCGTCCCCGTCCGTTCCCGCGCCATCGGCGTGACAGGATGTCCAGCGACACGGCGTCATCGTGGAACCGCGTTCGCGCCGTCCCATCGGCAGGGATTCGATCGTCTGGTACAGAAGTGGGATATCCCAGCCTGGTGCCGACGGCAGCGACCGGTGGAAGCGATACCGCCCGCGCCGGGCTCCGCACATGCTGCAAGCGCCGTCGGACGGCGGCGACCGCAGGCGCAGGAATGGGACACCGGGTCGCGTCGTCGCCGCGCAGGCGATTGCGTGCCATAATGCGCGCGATCGATCCGACCGTGCATCGCTGAGCGGTCACGCCGCGATGCCTGCAGAGCGAAAGGTGCCCAGACGATGAGCCGACAGACCGACGCGATCCTCGACCTCTGCAAGGCGCTGCCGCCGGTGCGCATGGCGATCGTCCATCCGGCGAAGCCGAGCGTGATCGAGGCCGCCTCGGAGGCGATGCGCGACGGGCTGATCGTTCCCGTTCTGGTCGGGCCGGCGGAGAAGACGATCGCCGCCGCGCGCGAGGCCGAAATCGACGTTTCCGGCTGGGAGATCGTCGATGCCGAACACAGCCACGCGGCCGCGGCCGTCGCCGTCGGCCTTGCCGCCGCCCGCAAGGTCGAGGCGATCATGAAGGGCGCGCTGCACACCGACGAACTGCTTGGCGCGATCCTCCGGTCGGAGGGCGGCTTGCGCACCGAACGGCGCATCTCGCACGCCTATCTGATGTCGATCGACAGCTATCCGAAGCCCTTCATCATCACCGATGCCGCCGTCAACATCCTGCCCGACCTCTCCGTCAAGGCCGACATCGTCCAGAACGCGGTCGATCTCTGGCGCGTCGTCTTCGGCGACCGGCTGCCGAAGGTGGCGATCCTCGCAGCCGTCGAGACGGTCAATCCGAAGATGCAGGCGACGCTCGATGCCGCAGCGCTCTGCAAGATGGCCGACAGGGGGCAGATCGCGCACTGCGTGATCGACGGGCCGCTCGCCTTCGACAATGCGATCAGCGCCGCCGCGGCGCGCGAGAAGGGCATCCTCTCGCCGGTCTCGGGCGAGGCCGACATCCTCGTCGTTCCCGACATCGAGGCCGGCAACATGCTCGCCAAGCAGCTGACCTTTCTCGGTGGCGCCGAGGCGGCCGGCATCGTCCTCGGCGCGCGCGTGCCGGTCGTGCTGACGAGCCGGGCCGACGGCGAGCGGACACGGCTGCTCTCCTGCGCGCTCGCCATGCTGATGGCGCGGGCGCGGCGGACGGGAGCGGTCCCGTGATCGACGTCCTCCTCGTCCTCAACACCGGATCGTCCAGCCTGAAGTTCGAGGTCTTCGCCTACCGGACCCTCGACCGCCTGATCAAGGGCAAGGTGACCGGCATCGGCACCGGGGCACGGCTGACGGCCGTCGTCGAGGAGAGCGGCGCCCGCATCGACCGCGCGCTCGAATCTGCCGGCCACGACACCGCCCTCGGCGCCGTGATCGCGTTGATCGACCGCCATGACGACGGCTGGCGCATGGTGGCGAGCGTGCACCGCATCGTCCATGGCGGGGCCGATTTCGTCGCTCCGGTCATCGTCACGCCCGGGATCCGCGCGGCCCTCGAACGGCTGGTGCCGCTCGCGCCGCTGCACCAGCCCTACAATCTCGCCGGCATCTCGGCTGCCGGCCGGCTCGCCGAGGCGCCGTCGATCGCCTGTTTCGACACGGCCTTCCATGCCGGCCACGCGCCCATCTTCCAGGTTTTCGCGGTGGAACGGGCGCTGCGCGACCGCGGCATCCGCCGCTACGGCTTCCACGGCCTTTCCTATGACTGGATCGCAAGGGTTCTTAAGCGCGACCATCCGGGGCTGGCGAAGGGGCGCCTCGTCGTCGGCCATCTCGGCAACGGCGCCAGCCTCTGCGCGCTTCGGGACGGTCGAAGCATCGACACGACGATGGGCATGACGGCGCTCGACGGAGTGCCGATGGGCAGCCGCCCCGGCGCGATCGATGCCGGCGCCGTCACCTTCATGATCCGCGAACTCGGCATGGATGTGCGCTCCGTCGAGGAAACGCTCTACGAGCGCTCCGGGCTGAAGGGCCTGTCGGGCATCAGCAACGACGTCAGGACACTTCTCGAAAGCGCGGATCCGCGCGCCGCCTTCGCGCTCGACCACTATGCGCTGAAGATCGCCCAGCAGGCGGCGATGATGGCGGTGTCGATGGGGGGAATGGACGGTTTCGTCTTCACCGGCGGCGTCGGCGAGAATGCCGCGCCGGTGCGCGGGGCGATCCTCGACCGACTCGCCTTCCTCAGGCCCTTCGAGGTGCTGGTGATCCCGGCCAACGAGGAGCGGATGATGGCGATCCACGCGAAAGCCCTGCTTAAGGATCGCGGGTGAAGGGCGCAACCGTCGGTCTGCCCGACAACCGGGCGCTCGCCCGAGGCCGCACCGAGGCACATGGAACCCGACTTTCCGCGATTTTGGACCACCGAAGGGTACATTTTCTTTTCGAGGCGCCGGACCCGGCCGGGCCGGCGCCGCTGCGCCAACTGGCGAGACGACGGGCCGGAGCTTCTTTTGCCGCTCTCTGACCGGGAGAACGGCTCCGCCCGGGCGCGCGGATCAGGCGTCTCAAAACCCGGCTGAAAACGAAATTATATTCCTTATAGATTCCATGGAAAATCCCGTATCCTCGGCCATCCGTACCGGCGCGGCGAAGGACGCGCAGCGATCCGGTCCGATGCGGCGGGATCCCTGCCGTTTTTCCCATGCGCGCGGGTGCGCCCGCCGGTGCCACCACAGGATCAGACATGTCGACCTCCGCAAAGCCCCTGGATTTCCTCTGGTTCATTCCTTCCTCCGGAGATGGCTCCTATCTCGGTTCCGACGATCTCAGCCGGCCGGTCGATCCCGGCTATTTCCGCGAGATCGCCCAGGCCGTCGACCGGCTCGGCTATTCGGGCGTGCTGATCCCGACCGGGGCTGCCTGCGAGGAATCCTTCATTCTCGCGGCCAATCTCGCCGCCGTGACGGAAAAGCTGAAATTCCTCGTCGCCATCCGGCCGGGCACCGCCTCGCCCGCCTACTACGCCCGGCTTGCCTCGACGCTCGATCGCGTCTCCAACGGACGCCTGCTGCTCAACATCGTCGTCGGCGGCAGCGCGCAGGAGCTCGCCGGCGACGGCATCTTCCTCGCCCATGACGAGCGCTACGACCATGCCGACGAATTCTTCCAGGTGTTCAACAGCCTGATCACCACCGGCAAGGCCGATCTCGACGGCAAGCACATCAAGGCGCATGGCGCCCGGCTGGTGCTGCCGCCGGTGCAGGAGCCGAGCCCGCCGCTCTATTTCGGCGGCTCGTCCGACGCGGCGATCGATTTTTCCGGCGGCATCATCGACAAGTACCTGACCTGGGGCGAACCGCCGGCGCAGGTGGCGGAGAAGATCGCCAAGGTGCGCGAGGCCGCTGCCGCCCATGGCCGGACGGTGACCTTCGGCATCCGCCTGCATTTCATCGTCCGCGAGACCGACGAGGAAGCCTGGGAGGCGGCCGACCGGCTGATCTCGAAGCTCTCCGACGAGACGATCGCCGCCGCCCAGGCCGTCTTCGCCAAACAGTCGGACTCGGTCGGCCAGGCACGCATGGTCGCCCTGCATGGCGGGCGCCGCGACAGGCTGGAAGTCTCGCCCAATCTCTGGGCCGGGATCGGACTGGTGCGCTCCGGCGCCGGCACCGCGCTGGTCGGCTCGCCGACGACGGTCGCCGCCCGGCTGAAGGAATACCAGGACCTCGGCATCGATACCGTGATCGCGTCGGGCTATCCGCATCTCGAGGAGGCCTACCGGGTGCAGGAGCTGCTCTTCCCCGTGCTCGGCATCGACGGCCCGCGCAATGAGATCCGTTCGAGCTTCGGCGAGCGCCAGGTCTTCGGCGGCGGCGGCCATGGCGGGAATGTCCGCCTCGCCTCCGGCTCCTGACGCGCACGCGTCGTCCCGGATGCCATGCGGGCAATGAAAATTCCCCGCATGGCCGATTTCTAGGACAGATTTTCTACCGAAGAAATTTATTCTATCTATTATATCGATATTAGCAAACGAGAGAGCGGCGTCCCATGCCGCCCGGGAACCCTCAGGAGCGACAACCGCATGCGCATCACCAGACGCGTCTTCACCACCGTCCTCTCCGGCGCGCTCGTCGTGCCGCTCACCGGCTTCAACCCGGCGCGGGCCAGCGACAAGGTCATCCGCATCGGCTACCAGAAATACGGCACGCTGGTGCTGCTGAAGGGCAAGGGCCTGCTGGAAGAGAAGCTGGAAACGATCGGCTACGCCGTCGAATGGACCGAATTTCCGGCCGGTCCCCAGCTTCTGGAGGCGCTGAACGTCGGGGCCGTCGATTTCGGCTCGACCGGCGAGACGCCGCCGATCTTCGCCCAGGCCGCCGGCGCGCCGCTCGTCTATGTCGCCCACGAGCCGCCGGCCCCGCGCGGCGAGGCGATCCTCGTGCCGAAGGACAGCGCCATCCAGACGGTGGCGGACCTCAAGGGCAAGACGGTGGCGCTGAACAAGGGGTCCAACGTCCACTACCTTCTCGTCAAGGCGCTGGAAGAGGCGGGCCTTGCCTATTCCGACGTCAAGACCGCCTTCCTGCCGCCGGCCGACGGTCGCGCCGCCTTCGAGCAGGGCGCCGTCGACGCCTGGGTGATCTGGGATCCGTTCCAGGCCGCCGCCGAGGTGGCGATCGAGGCCCGCACGCTGCGCAACGGCGAGGGCATCGTACCGAACCACCAGTTCTACCTCAGCGCCCGCACTTTCGTCGATGAGAACGGCGCGGCGCTCGACGTCGTCGTCGAGGCGATCGGCGAGATCGACACCTGGACGAAGGCGAACACCGCCGCCGCCGCCGCCGAGCTCTCGCCCTCCGTCGGGATCCCCGAGGATGTGCTGGCGATCGCGCTGGAGCGCCAGTCCTACGGCGTCAAGGCGATCGACGAGGCCGTCGTCAAGCAGCAGCAGGCGATCGCCGACGTCTTCCACGAACTCGGCCTGATCCCGTCCTCGATCAGCATCGCGGATGCCGTGCGCAAGGGCGGTGCCTGATGACCGACCTGCCGCTCGCAGGCTTCCGGCAAGGCGAGGCCAGCCGCCGCCCGAACCTCCGGGCGGCGCTCGGCCGTCTGGCGCCCTGGGCGCTGCCGGTTCTGTTGCTCGTCGCCTGGGAGGTCGCCGCCCGCAGCGGCCTCGTCACCGCGCGGCTGATGCCGGCGCCGACGACGGTCGCCGCCTCGTTCTGGCGGGTGCTGACCGACGGCTCGCTCTTCTACCATACGCTCGCCTCGACCGAGCGCGCGCTGATCGGCCTTGTGATCGGCGGCGGCGTCGGCTTCGTTCTCGGCGTCGTCAATGGCCTGTGGCGGCCGGCGGAGACCGCGCTCGACAGCACGCTGCAGATGATCCGCAACATCCCGCATCTCGCGCTGATCCCGCTCGTCATTCTCTGGTTCGGGATCGGCGAGACGGCGAAGATCTTCCTCGTCGTCATCGGCGTCTTCTTCCCGATCTACGTCAACACCTTCCACGGCGTGCGCACCATCGACCCGCAGCTCGTCGAGATGGCGCGGGTCTACGGCCTCGACCGCAAGGCGCTGATCCTGCGCATCATCCTGCCCGGCGCGCTGCCCTCGATGCTGGTCGGCCTGCGCTACGCGCTCGGCCTTATGTGGCTGACCCTGATCGTCGCCGAGACGATCTCCGCCACCAACGGTCTCGGCTACATGACGATGAACGCGCGCGAATTCCTCCAGACCGACGTCGTGCTGCTCGGCATCATCGTCTACGCCCTGCTCGGCAAGGTCGCAGACATGGCGACCCGGGCGATCGAGCGGCGGGCGCTGACCTGGCATCCGGCCTATCAGGGCGGAAAGGGCGATACCCCATGACGCTGGCATTCCCGGCCGAGCCGACGGCGCGACACGGCGGCATGCCGATTTCGCTCACCCGCGTCGACAAGAGTTTTGGCGCGCTCAAAGTATTGTCGGGCTTCGGCCTCCAGGTCCCGGCAGGGCAGTTCATCGCCGTCGTTGGCCGCTCCGGCGGGGGAAAGTCGACGCTGCTGCGCCTCGTCGCCGGCCTCGACCAGCCGAATGCGGGCCGCGTCGAGATCGGCGGACGGCCGGTCGCGGGCCTGACGCCGGACGTCCGCCTGCTCTTCCAGGAGGCACGCCTCGTGCCGTGGCAGCGCGTCGTCGAGAATGTCGGCATCGCCCGCGGGCCCGGATGGAAGGAAAAGGCCGAGGCCGCCTTGCGCGATGTCGGCCTCGAGGGGCGCGGCGGCGACTGGCCGAGCGTGCTCTCCGGCGGCCAGAAGCAGAGGGTGGCGCTCGCCCGGGCCCTGGTCAGCGCGCCGGGCATCCTGCTGCTCGACGAGCCGTTCGGCGCGCTCGACGCGCTGACCCGGCTGGAGATGCACAGGCTGCTCGAGGGAATCTGGCAGGAGCGCGGCTTCACCACGCTCCTGATCACCCACGACGTCGCCGAAGCGGTGGCACTCGCCGATCGCGTCATCGTTCTGCGCGACGGGGCGATCGCGCTCGATGCGACGATCGACCTCGACCGTCCGCGCCGCGAGCACGGCGATCCCCGCGCCGCCCGTCTCCAGGCGGAGATTCTCGCGGCGGTCTGAGGCACGTCGCCGCCCACCCTCCGATCCTTCACGACACCGTCGAACCCGGCCCGTGCCTCCCTCCGCCGGCAAGGCCGCCGGGTGGCCCCTCGGCCGTTTCCGCACCGAGGCCAACGCTTCCTCTTGCCAAACCGGCCGCAATCTCTATTCTTTTGGTAGAGAATGCGTGGCCGCGCCCGATCCGGCCGGCCGAGCTGCCCGCGTTTCCACCGACAAGGAGCTGCCCGCATGACCCCTGTTGCAACGCCTTCGACGGAATCGTCCTTCGTCGCCGTGCCGCGTCCGCTTCCCCGCCTCGCCATCATCGGCCGCGGGTTCTCCGGCCTGATGACGGCGATCGCGCTGCTACGCGACTATCGCCGGCCGTTCCGGCTGGTGATGTTCGATCCCGCCCCCCGCATCTTCGGCGGCGAGACGCTCTCCCAGCCGACGACGACGCTGCTCAACACCCGCGTGCGCGACCTCTCGCTCGATCCGGCGCTGCCGGAGGATTTCCGCGACTGGCTGAAGGGCAATGGCGCCGCCGCCGGCAAGGCGGTGCCGATCAACGACGGCGAGCGGCTGGACCATCGCTTCGTCTCGCGCGAGATCTTCAGCGCCTATGCCTATCAGCGTTTTTCCGAGGCGCTGCAGCAGCGGCCCGATGCCGAAGTGAAGGTGCTCTCGGACGCCGTGGCCTCGATCGACCGGCCCGGCGCGGCCGGCATCACCGTCACCACGCTCGACCGGGAGCGGCATGTCTTCGACGCCGTCTATCTCGCAACCGGTTTCGGCCTGCGCGAGGCCGGCGTCGAGACGGCAACGACGGAACCGGTGCGCGAGGCGCTGGTGATCGGGCAGGGGGTGCATGCCGTCGATGGCGCGCTGAAGCTGCTGTCTCTCGGCGAGGCCCGGCATGTGACGCTGATCACGAGGTCGCGCTTCCTGCCGCGCGCCCATGCGCAGAAGGCGATCGGCTCGGTGCAGCCGGACCGGCCGCTGCCGGGCACGCTGCGCACCGCCTTCCGCTTCCTGAGGGAGGCCGCCGGCAAGGCCGAGGCGGACGGCACCGGCTGGCAGGGCATCATGAACGGTTTTCGCCAGAATGCGCGCGAGCTCTGGTATCGCCTGACGCCGGAAGAGCGCAGCCGCTTCAAGCGCCATGTCAAGCCGATCTATGACAGCCATCGCAACCGCCTGCCGATCGACCATCATCGCCGCCTGACGCAGGCGCTCGAAGACGGGACGATCAGTCTGAAGCGCGGCAAGGTCGAGCGCATCGCCCGCAACGGCGTGCTGATCTCCGGGCCCGACGGCATGGAGGTCGTCTCCGCGGAACGGGTGCTCGATTGCCGCTGCCGGCCGCTCGATCCGGATGCGCCGCTTTACCGGCAGCTGCTTGCCGGCGGGCTCGTCTGTCGCGACGAACTCGGCCTCGGCGTCATGGTCGACCCGGCCGGGCGCGCGCTCACCGCCTCCGGCGATTTCCACGGCCTCTTCGCCATGGGGCCGCTCGGCCTCGGCAGCCTGCCGGACATCGACCTCGTCCCCGAGATCGTCCTCCAGGCCCATGCCTCGATCGCCGCCCTTGCCGACTGGATGGACGCGCGCGAGGCGGAGACGCCGAGGATGGTCCGGGCCGCGAACTGAGGCGCTGCTTGCCGTTGCGCCGCTCTTCCGTCACGCCGGAACCCTGCCACCGGCGTGACGGAAGCGCAGGACGCGGCACCCGGTCGGTCGCGGAGGTCCGATCTTCAGGGAAAAGAAATTCTATCATTTTTGTGCAGTTTAAAACCCTGTCACTCCGGCGTTCGATCCCGCCATGCTACGACGGCGACATCGGCGAATTCCGCCGTACCATCCCGGCCAAGACGGAACATTGAAGGAGCAGGCGATGACCGCCCATGTCGCGCGCTTGAACATCGAGACCGAGATCCCGACATCCGTCGATCCCGAAAGCCTGAAGTCGGCGATGCGCCGCGTCGCCGGCGGGGTTTCCGTCATCACCGCCGGCCGCGGCGACGAGCGCACCGGCGCGACGGTGACCTCCGCGACGGCGCTTTCCGTCGATCCGGCGACGATGATCGTCAACATCAACCGCTCCTCCTCCTCCTGGCCGGCGATCCGCGACGCCCGCCATTTCTGCGTCAACATCCTCTCGGACGAGCAGCAGGCGGTCGCCGATCGCTTCGCCGGGCGCGGCGGGCTGAAGGGCGTCGAACGCTATGCGGGTGCGCGCTGGATCACGCTTGCCAGCGGCGCGGCGGCGCTCGAGGATGCGCTGACGGCGATCGACTGCGTGGTCGAGGAGACGATAGAACGGCACAGCCACGCGATCATCATCGGCCGCGTCGTCGCCGTGCATGTCGGGCCGGAAGGCCGGCCGCTGGTCTACAGCCAGGGACGCTACGCCCGCCTCGAGGGGTAGGCGCGGCCGGGCCGCGTCGCCGGCTCTCGGACATTGCGACCGCGGCGCCTGCCATCGACGGTTGATCGAGGCGCTTGACCTCGGACGCACCGGCTGCAAGATGCTGCGGTGCGGGCTCTGCGACAGGCCCTGGCGACACGAGGGCACACCCACGATGCATATGCTGCAAGTCATTCTGGCGGGGCTGCTGCTTCTCGCCGTTTTCGCCCTGTTCGGCCGGCTCTGGGGCGGCGACGCGGCCGCGGTGTCGGTCGCGGCCAAGGCCTTCGTGCCGCTCTGGCTGGTGCTGTCGCTCGTCAACCTCTGGGTGGGCGTGACGAAGGCCGGCTATACGGTGACACAGGAACTGCCGATTCTCCTCGTCGTCTTCGCCGTTCCGGCCGCCGTCGCGGCACTTGCCGCCTGGCAGCTGGCGAGGGGATGACGCCGATGGCCGCAGACGCCGTATCCCATGCAAGCGAGGCCGCCGCCCATGGCGGTTTCGACCTTCTCCCCGTCGTCGTCCTGCTCGGCGCCGCCGTCGTGGCGGTGCCGCTGTTCAAGCGGCTCGGCCTCGGCTCGGTGCTCGGCTATCTCGCCGCCGGCCTTGCCATCGGCCCCTTCGGCATCGGGCTCTTTTCCGATGCGCAGTCGATCCTGCATGTCGCCGAGCTCGGCGTCGTGATGTTCCTCTTCGTCATCGGCCTCGAAATGCAGCCCTCCCGGCTCTGGTCGATGCGCGGCGAGATCTTCGGCCTCGGGCTGGCGCAGGTCGGGCTCTGCATCGGGCTCCTTACCTGCGTCGGACTGGCGCTCGGCTATCCTGTCGCCCAGAGCTTCGTCGCCGGCACAGGCTTCGTCCTGACCTCGACGGCGATCGTCATGCAGGTGCTGGAGGAACGCGGGCAGCTTGCCGCGCCGCCCGGCCGGCGCATCGTCGCGATCCTGCTGCTCGAGGATCTCGCCATCGTGCCGCTGCTTGCGCTCGTCGCCTTCCTCGCGCCGGGAGGCGAAGGCGTCACGCTCGGCGAACGGCTGACCGGCGTTGCGATCGGGCTTGCCTCGATCGCGGCGCTGGTGCTGGCCGGCCGCTACCTGCTCGATCCGATGTTCCGCCTGCTCGGCAAGGCGCGGGCGCGCGAGGTGATGACGGCGGCCGCGCTCTTCGTCGTGCTCGGCGCGGCCTTCGCCATGCAGCTCGGCGGCCTGTCGATGGCGATGGGCGCCTTCCTCGCCGGCGTGCTCCTGTCGGAATCGAGCTTCCGCCACCAGCTCGAGGCCGATGTCGAGCCGTTTCGCGGCATCCTGCTCGGCCTCTTCTTCCTCGGCGTCGGCATGGCGCTCGACTTCGCCGTCATCGCCGCCAACTGGCCGCTGATCGTCGTCGCCGTCATCGCCTACATGGTGCTGAAGATGGCCGGCATCTACGCCGTCGCCCGGCTGCTGAAATCGGACCACCGCGAGGCGGTGGAGCGGGCGGTGCTGATGGCGCAGGGCGGCGAGTTCGCTTTCGTGCTCTATGCGGCCGCGACGACGGTCGGCATCATCGACGCCGAGGCGAACGCCATCCTGACGGCGACGATCATCGTCTCCATGGCGCTGACGCCGCTGATGATCATCGCCCATGACCGGCTGATGCCGCGCACGGCCCCCTCGATGGACGGGGTCGAGGCGGTGGCGAACCACGGCGCGAGCGTCCTCCTGATCGGCTTCGGCCGGGTCGGGCAGATCGTCAGCCAGCCGCTGCTCGGCAAGAGCTGCTCGATCACCATCATCGAGACCGACACCGACGCGATCCGCGACGCCGGCGATTTCGGTTTCAAGGTCCATTACGGCGACGGGTCGCGCCTCGACATCCTGCATGCGGCCGGCGCCGGCGAGGCCCGCGTCGTCATCGTCGCCATCGACGACAAGGCGGCGGCGCTGAAGGTGGTCGAGCTGATGAAGGCCGAGTTCCCGCTCGTGCCCGTGATCGCACGGGCCTTCGACCGCGAGCATGCGCTGGAGCTCGCCCATGCCGGCGTCGACTTCCAGATCCGCGAGACCTTCGAATCGGCCCTGGTCCTCGCCGAGAAGGCGCTGGAACTGATGGATGTCGAGGAAGAGGAACGGCAGCTGACGATCGCCGACATCCGCCGCCGCGACAGCGAGCGCGTCGCCAACGAGCTCGTCGGCGGCATCGAGGCGGGCCTGTTCATGCTCTACGGCAACAAGCCGGACGCGACGCGGCCGGAGGCGGCGCGGGCGACGGCGCCGCAGCCCGCCCCGTGAACGACCGGGACTTTGCCGCCGTCACCGCCTTCTGGCGCGAGGCCGGCCGGAGCGGCCTCTGGTTCGAGAAGGACGAAGGCTTCGACCGCCGTTTCCGCGACGGTTTCCTCGATCTGCACATGGCGGTGGCCGCCCGCAGGCATGACGGCTGGATCGGCTCGGGGGAGGGCGCGCTGGCCCTTCTCCTCCTCACCGACCAGTTCCCCCGCAACGCCTTCCGCGGCACCGCCCACATGTATGCAACCGACGGGCTCGCCCGTCACTTTGCCAGGCATGCGCTGCGGGCGGGACTGATGGAAACGGTCGAGCCGGACCTCAGGCTGTTCTTCTGCCTGCCCTTCGCCCATTCCGAGGATGCCGCCGATCAGGATCTCTCCGTCACGCTCAATGCGCGTCTCGGCGACCCGTGGCGCGACCACGCCGAGGGTCACCGCGCGATCATCCGCCGGTTCGGCCGCTTCCCGCATCGCAATCCGATGCTTGGCCGCGACACGACGGCGGAAGAGGCGGCCTTTCTCGCAGATGGCGGCTTTTCCGGCTGACCGCCACCCATCCTCCGGGACGCCGGCCTTCAGGCCGCCGGCGCGCCGGAAACGCCCGGTGCGCCGGCGAGACTTTCCGCGACCTCGCCGGCGACGAGGCGGGCATGTTCGGCGACCTGCGGCAGGCCCATCAGCTCGCCGAACGTCCCCCGCGCCAGCGGCCCGGCGACGAAGAGATCGGCGGCGACCCGGCCCTGCGCGCCGATGGCGCGGCTTTCCTCCGTGACGGCGAGCCCGAGGCCGGCTGTGTCGGCGCAGACATCGCCGGCCGCGGCAAGCCCGGCGAGCAGCGGCTGGCTTTCGAGGATGGCGCCGTGGCCGGGGCCGGTGGTGACGACGACGGCGTCGACCTCCTCGCGGAGCCGCCCGCCGCCGCGCCTGAGGCGAAGATCGACGCGGATCGTGCCGTCGCCGTTGCGCTCCACGGCCGTGATCGCCGCGGCGCGGAACACAAGCGAGCCGCCGGCGACGCGGCCGTCGAGAACCCGCTCGACCTGCGGCGCGATGCGGAAGCGATGTACGTCCCAGAACGGCCGCAGATGCCGCACCAGACGCTTGCGCTCCACTGGAGAAAGCGCGCGCCAGATCGCCCCGCCGTCGCCGCGCAGCCGGTCGAAGACCGGATGCCAGGTCAGGCCCGCCTCGCGCGCCCGCGCCAGCGCGCGGCGCACCGCCCTGAGCAGGGCGAGCGCCGTCGGCTGCGGCGTGATCGAGAGGTCGATCCCGGTGTCCGGCGTTTCCGCCAGATGGTGGCCGCGCGAGCGCAGGCCCCGGCGCGACACGGCGAGGATCGGCCCCGAATGGCCGGCCTGCGTCAGCGTCGCGATCACGTCTGCGGCCGTCAGCCCGCTGCCGACGACGAGCACCCGGTCGTCGGGCCGGATCGCGGCGAGCGCGCCCGCAACCGTCGCGTCGGCGACATAGGCCGGGTGGCCGGCAAGCGCCGCGTCGATCGCCCGCGGCGCGCGCGGGGCCGGATGGCTCGTCGCCAGCACCAGCCGGTCGGCGGTCTCGGTCGAGCCGTCCGACAGCGTCAGGCGCCACCGCCCGTCCGCCGTCCGCCGCGCATCGGCGACGCGCAGCCGGCGATGGACGATGCTTCCCGTCTCGACGAGCGGCGCGAGCACCGAGGCGACATAGCGGCCGAAGACCTGGCGGCGGGGGAAAAGATGGCCGCCCTCGATCGCCGCCTCCGGATCGTCCGCTTCCCGCGTATGCGCGCCGAGCCAGCGCACGAGATGCTGGTCGTCCTCCGGAAACAGGCTCATCCGCGAGGCCGGCACGTTGATCCGGTGGGCGGGATCGGCGGTGTCATAGGCAAGCCCGGCGCCGAGCGTGGCGCGGGGCTCGAAGACGAGGATCGAGGCGTGCGGCGAAAGCCGCCGCAGGTGCCAGGCGACCATCGCCCCGGAAAAACCGCCGCCGACGATCGCGACCACGGGAGCGGCGCGCTCCTGTTTCTCCCTCAGCAAGCCGAACGATGCCATCATGCCGTCCTGTTCCTCCGCTCGACACGCGCTGCCGGATGGGCGTCCCGCCGCCTGCCGCTCATGGCGCGAGCCGTCGGTCGCGCACGAGGCCCCGAAACGCCGCGGCGGGCGCAAAGGCGGCCTCCGCCGGATCGCGCGGCCTGAACAGCAGCCGCGCGAGACGGTAGCCCATCGGCCAGCGGCCGAAGCCGCTGTCGACATTGATATGGCCGCTTTCGCCGAGATCGACCATGGTCGACCCCCAGAGCGCGGCAAGCCGCGCGCTGCCGGCGAAGGGCATGTAGGGATCGTTGCGGCTTGCCACCAGCGTGCTCGGAAAAGGCAGCGGCCGCTCCGCCGGGGTTCCGAAACGGATCGCGCCCGGGTGGCGCGCCTCCGTCACCGCCGGATCGCAGGCGGCGACGAGGAGCGCGCCCCGCACCCTGGCGGCGAGCGGGCTTGCCGCCAGCCGCGCGGCCAGCAGGCAGCCAAGGCTGTGGGCGACGAGGAGGACGCCGTCATGCGCCGACACGGCCCGTTCCAGCCGCTCGAGCCAGAGATCGAGGTCGGGACGGGCCCAGTCCTCCTGCTCCACCTGCCGGGCCGACGCATCGTCCATGAGCCAGTGGGACTGCCAGTGATCCCGGCCGGACCCGAGATAACCGGGAAGGATGAGGGTGGCGGTCATGACGGGATACTCCTCGGCGGCATGCTTCACGTCATCGCAGGCAAGCGCCGGGCGATCACGGTCTTGGACGACCCTTGGTCCTTTCCGGCATGATGCCGCCGCCCGCGCGCCGTCGTAAGGGAAGAAAATCTAATGTCGACAATGTCTATGGAATTTACTTCCTTAGATCCGCGCCGCTTTCGTGGTCAGATCGTCGCCATCGTTCACATGCCGAGGCGACGCCCATGGCCACGCTTTCCCATATCGCCGACCGCACCATCCGTCCCGCGGCCACCCGCATCACCACGGAGGAGGAGGCGCTGGCCGCGGCCCGCACGGTCGCGGACGCGATCGCGGCACGCGCCAGCGAGCGCGACGTCGAGCGGCTCCTGCCCCATGCCGAGATGGACCTCCTCTCCCAGTCGGGCCTTCTCGGCATCTCCGTTCCGGCCGACTATGGCGGCGCCGACATTTCGAACGGCGTGCTTGCGGAGGTGACCGCGATCCTGTCGGAAGCCGACAGTTCGATCGGCCAGATCCCGCAGAACCACTTCTACATCCTCGAGGCGTTGCGCACCGACGGATCGGAAGAGCAGAAGCGCTATTTCTTCGGCCGCGCGCTGATCGGCGACCGCTTCGGCAACGCGCTCTCCGAGGTCGGCACCAGGACCGTCGGCGACTACGCCACCCGCATCGTCCCCGACGGCCCGGGCTTCCGCATCAACGGCCGGAAATTCTATTCGACCGGCGTCATCTTCGCCGACTGGATCACCGTCTTCGCGCTCGACACCGACGACAACCTCACCATGTCCTTCGTGCCGCGCGGCACCGAGGGCGTAAAGATCATCGACGACTGGGACGGCTTCGGCCAGCGCACGACCGGCAGCGGCACCACCGTGCTTCAGAACGTCTATGTCAAGGCGGATGCCGTGGTCGCCCATCATCGCGGCTTCGAACGGCCCTCGACGATCGGCTCGGTCGGCCAGATCATCCATGCCGGCGTCGATCTCGGCATCGCCCGCGCCGCCTTCCGCGAAACGGTGGATTTCGTCCGCACCAAGGCGCGACCCTGGATGAATGCCGGCGTGGAGAAGGCGAGCGAGGATCCGCTGACGGTGGCGCGCCTCGGCAATGTGGCGATCCGCATCGAGGCCGCCGCCGCGCTCCTCGAGCGGGCCGGCCGCAAGGTCGACATCGCCCAGATCAATACGACGCAGGACACCGTGCTCGAGGCGACGCTCTCGGTCGCCGCCGCCAAGGTGCTGACGACGGAGGTGGCGCTGGAGGCGACCAACACGCTGTTCGAGCTGGCCGGCACCGGATCGACCCGCATCCGGCTCAATCTCGACCGCCACTGGCGCAACGCCCGCACCCACACGCTGCACGATCCGGTCCGCTGGAAGTACCACGTGGTCGGCGACTACTACCTGAACGACCGCCTGCCGCCGCGCAACGGCGCGCTCTGAGCCGCCGTCGCTTTCCCGCCGACCGCGCGGACAGGCGCGTTAAGGATTTCGTCAGCACTGCGATGTAGCCTCCGGCCGGAGCCGGCCGTCGCAGAGAAGCGGCGACGGCGCGGCGGGATCGCGAAAGGCTGCGCAATGGGTGCCGTGACGCTCGAGGACGTCGACCGCCAGATCGCGCGCGGCTTCCGCATGATGCGGTTTTCCACGCCGGTCGAACGGTTGTTTCTCGAGGACTACGCCGCGCAGCGCGTCCGCCTCGCCCCGGTCTGGGCGCTGGTCGGCACGCTCATCTACGACGCCGTCTTCTTCGGCGACGCGACGATGATGACCGACGTCTATTCGCGACTGGCCTTCGTCCGCTTCGCCCTCTTCACACCCTTCGCGCTGTTTGCCGTGCTCGCCCTGCGGCGCTTTCCGTCGGCGCGCAACTACGATCTGCTTGCCCTCAGCGTCGCGGTCCTCGGTGGCGCGCTGCCGATGACGGTCGCGATCGCGAGCACCAGCCCGCATTACTTCGCCTACCAGACCGGCAATGTCGCGACGTTCCTCTTCTTCGTCATCTCGCTCCGGCCCCGCTTCGCGACGGTGGTCGCCGGCCTCGTCCTGCTCTGCGCCGTGCAGTTCACCACCGTCGCCCTCAACGGAACGCTCGACGACGTCACCTATTCCGGTGTCGTCACCTTCTACCTCACGGTGGCGATTTTCCTGGGGATGAGCGCCTATATCGCGGAAGGCAAGGACCGGCTGACCTTCCTCCACCAGATGCGCGGGCGGCTCCTGCACGAGGAACTGGAACGCAAGTCGGAGCGCGACGCGTTGACCGGCCTCTACAACCGCCACTGCCTCGCGCGGCTGGGGGCAAGCGTCTGGCGCGAGGCGAGGAGCACCGTCGCCCTGATCCTCATCGACATCGACCGGTTCAAGCTCTTCAACGACGTGCACGGCCATCTCGAGGGCGACACCTGCCTGAAGGCGGTGGCCGAGCGCATCGCGGCCGGCGCGGGAGGAACAGGCACGGCCTTCCGCTTCGGCGGCGAGGAGATGCTCGTGCTGCTTCCGGACACGGACGCCGCCACCGCCGAAGCGGTGGCGCAGGAAATCCGCACCTGTATCGCCGGCCTCGCGATCCGCCATCGCGGCCTGGCGGACGGGGATGTCGTGACCGCGAGCCTCGGCGTCGCCGCGGCCGACCCCGCCGAGATGCCGCTGGACGGCCTCATCGCCCGGGCGGACGCCGCCCTCTACGAGGCCAAGCGCGCCGGGCGCAACACGGTCGTGGTCGCGGAAGACGCGGCCCCGAGGGCGGCGTGGCCGCAGGCGCGCGCCATCCCGGCACGCGCCGGTTAAGGGTGACGATAGGCGTTGCGCTCCGGATAGGGCCAGTCCGAGAGAAGCGTCGCGTCCGGCCTGAGGATCTCGACCTTCAGCGGATGGCAGGCGGCGGCATCGCTGGAATGGGTGGCGCTACAATCGCCGCCGGGGCAGGCCGACAGCGCGCCGATCAGGTCCATTTCGGCGAAAAGCTCGAGATAGTCGCCCGGACGCACCGGGCTCGCCTTCATGAAATACTGCTGCGTGTCGCGGGTGAAACCGGTGCACATGAAGACGTTGAGCACGTCGTGCACGAAGGGCTCGGCCGCCGTGACCGACAGGCCCTCGCTCTCCGCCAGCGCGCGGCAGAGGTTGGAATGGCAGCAGTGGTGATAGTCGCCGCCGGTCAGCAGCCGGTGGGTGAAGGGGTCGCAGCGCGTGCCGATGACGTCGTGCACGCCGCCGCCATCCGCATCGAAGCCGTACCAGCCGAGCGTGTCGTGGCTGATCGTCGCCATCGGCCGCAGATGCGGCAGGCAGCTCCACAGCCGGTCGCCCGTCGTCACATGGGTGGCGTGCAGCGCCCTCGTCTTGCCGCTGAAGAAGCGTTCGCCGAGATCGGCGGCATTCCACAGGTTGAGGTCGCCGACCTGCGGCCCCTCGATGCTGACGATCCTGACGAAGTGGCCCTTCGGCACGCGGAAGGCGCGACCCTCGCGCGGCGGCACGATCACCTCGTCGACGCGTTCGAGCGTCGCGCGCGCGGCCTCGAGACGGCCCATGTCGGGCTGCGGCAGCGATCCGTTCGGATAGACGACGACGGGGCGGATGGCGCGGCGCTGATCGGCATCGGCGGGCGGAACGAGGCGGGGATCGACGGGCATGGCGGGTCCTGGAAAAGGGGCGATCGACGGGGCCGGGCGGCCCCGCGCCCGAGAGTGTCGGGAATGGCCCGGTTTGGCAACGGCATTCGTCGGCAACGGCCCGTCGCCCCTGTCGTCAGGGCAGGGGAGGATCCGGCCGTCGGGCACCGCGCCCCCTTGTTATCCCATCACGAGAGCGTGAAAATAAACTTGACTCTTTGAATCATATTTATAGGGTCCGGCCCGAGGCGGAGCGATCCGCCGGGGTGACAGCAATCGCGACGGACGCAGGAGAGTGGCATGGGATGCAGCGGCGGACATGAGGTCCGGGGCCGGAGAACGGCGGTGAGGATGGGGGTGACGGGCGTGGTGATGCTGTGCCTCGCCCCGCAGGCCTGGGCGCAGGAGGGCGCGGCGACCCCGCTCGATCCGATCAGCGTCACCGGCGGCAAGACCGGCCGCGCCGTCGGGCCGGACACGACCGTCGTCGCCACCCGCTCGGCGACCGGCACCAAGACCGACACGCCGATCCTCGACACCGCCGCCTCGGTTTCCGTCGTCACGCAGAAGGAGCTCGAAAACCGCGGCGTCAAGAACCTGCAGGAGGCGGTCGCCTACACGGCGGGCGTCGTCACCGACGAATACGGCTCCGACAACCGCTACGATTATATCCGCATCCGCGGCTTCGACCAGACCGCGCTCGGCACCTATCGCGACGGGCTGACGGCGCGCATTCCGGCCTGGTTCACCGCAAGCCGGATCGAACCCTACGGCCAGCAGCGCGTCGAGATCCTCAAGGGGTCGACCTCGACGCTGTTCGGCCTCAACGGCCCCGGCGGCCTCGTCAACGCGATCACCAAGCGGCCGCAGGACACGTTCCAGGCCGAGACCTACACGACGCTCGGCGAGGGCCACCGAGAGGTCGGCGCGGACGTGACCGGGCCGCTCGATGCCGACGGCGTGTGGACCTACCGCATGACCGGCCTCTACCAGGACGGCGACTACGGCTTCGACCATTCCAACGACGACCGCCTCTATCTGGCGCCGGCGCTGACGGTCACGCCGCAGGAGGGTACGTCGCTCACCCTCCTGACCGACTATTCGAAGCGCGACGGCACCGGCGCGCGCGGCTATCCGGCCGGAACGCGGCTCGACCCCGGCGTCTTCCTCGGCGAGCCGGACTTCAACCATTTCGACACGAAGCAGGCGGATTTCGGCTGGCTGTTCGAGCATGAATTCGGCGACGGCTTCACCTTCCGCCAGAACGCCCGCTACAGCCACATCTCACTCGATTACGAGGAGGTCTATGGCGCCTCGGTCGATCCGACGGCCAATCGCGAGGCCTTCGCCGTCTACGGCAACTCCAACCGCTTCGTCATCGACAACCAGCTCCAATATGACGCGGACTGGAGCGGGGTCGAGACGAAGACGCTCGTCGGCCTCGACTACGCCTACGACCATACCGCCGAGACCATCCTCTACGGCACGGCCGGCGGCCTCGACATCACCGATCCCGTCTATTGCGGCCGGGCCTGCATCACTCTCGGCCCCTATGTCGACTGGACGGTGCGGCAGAACGCCGTCGGCCTCTATGCGCAGGAGCAGCTGACCTTCGCCGAACGCTGGATCGTCACCCTCGGCGGCCGTTTCGACCGTGTCCACAACACCGCCGACTACCACCTGACCGGCACGTCGGACGACACGGCGGCAAACGCCTTCACCAAGCGGGCGGGCCTCGCCTACAAGGTGACGGACGGGCTCGCGCTCTATGCCAACTACTCCGAATCCTTCCAGCCGCTCGTCGCGCCAAGCGGCAACGGCTATGGCGGCCTCACCTCGCTGAAGGCGCAGGAGGGCACGCAGTACGAGGTCGGCGTCAAATACGAGCCGGAGAGCTTCGAGGGCCTCTTCACCCTCGCCTTGTTCGACCTGACCCAGAGCAACGTGCCGAGCTGGGACAGGCTCTACACGGTGCAGAAGCAGATCGGCGAGGTCACTGTGCGCGGCATCGAGTTCGAGGGTAAGGTCGCCGTCACCGACCGGATGAACGCGACGCTCGCCTATTCCTACTGGGATCCCGAGATCACCGGAGACGGCAATGGCGACCTCGTCGGCAACCGGCCGATGCATGTGCCGCAGCACATCGCCTCGGCCTGGCTCGACTACACGATCCCGGGCGAAGGCGCGCGCGGCGACCTGACGCTCGGCGCCGGCGTGCGCTATGTCGGAAAAAGCTTCTCCGACAATGCCAACACGTCGACCACGCCGGGCGCCGCCGTGATCGACGCCATGGCGCAGTACAAGGTGACGGAGGCCGTCACGCTGGCGGTCAACGCCAAGAACCTCTTCGACAGGGAATACACCGCCTCCTGCTATTACAGCACCTGCTATTACGGCGACCGCCGCACGGTCACCGGCACGCTGAAATACACATGGTAGGGACGGTCCGCCCGTGACGGCATCGCCGACATCAGGGGCTGCGGGCCCGGCCGCCCGAGACGGGGCGGCCGGGCCGGTCGATTTCGACCGGTTGCTGGCCGAGGCGACCGGGGAAAAATACATCTATTGCAAGGGTGCCTTCCGGCTCGCCCCGCCTGAGGGAACCGACTGTCTGGACTGCACGGCCCTGCTCGACGCGGCCGCCTTCCATGCCCTGATCGACCGGTTCGCCGCCGGCCATGGTCCGGCGGCCGACCGGCGTGCGGTGGTGTCGCTCTGGACGCTCTACTATTTCAGCACGCTGACGATCGCCGCGACCGTCGCCTGGCTGGAGATGCGCCGGCGGCTGCCGCTGGCGCTCGACGAGATGAAGGTCTGCCTCGACCCGACGACGGGCGCGCCGCGTGCCTTCGTGCTCTCCTCGCCCGGCTCGGTCGAGCCGGGGCTCTCCATCGAGGAAGGGCTGCACGGCCTCTTCCGCCACCACGCCGAACCGCTCGTCGGCGCGATCGCGGCCTCTTGCGGCGTCAGCCGCAAGCTGCTCTGGGGAAATGTCGCGGCCTATGTCGTCTGGATCGTCGGCGAGGCGGGACGGTTGACCGATCCGCGCCTGGCGCTGGAGGGCGCGGCACTTGTCGATCCGCCGCACTGGAGCGACGGCTGGAAGAACCCGCTTTCCGGCGCGATCCGGATGGAGCGCGATTCGACCGGCGCCGCCTGCGCCCGCCGGCGCGTCTGCTGCCTGCGCTATGCGCTGCCGGCGGTCGGCGGCTGCGGCGAGAGCTGCCCGCTGCCGCAGGGGCGGGCCTGAACAGCCCGGACGATCCGCGATCGCCGGCGGTTGCGTGCCTTTCACCGTTTCCTGACACCCGGTCCCGGTGCGCTCAGGCGCGCCGCCGCAGCATCAGCATGAGGAAGGGCGCCCCGACGAGAGCCGAGACGAGGCCGGCCGGGATCTCGTAGGGGAAGGCGAGGCTCCTCCCGGCCCAGTCGGCCAGCACCATCAGCCCGCCGCCGATCGCCGCAGCGCCCGCCACCTGCGGCAGCGCCCGCGTGAATCCGGCCTCGCGCGCAAGATGCGGCCCCATCAGCCCGACGAAGCTCAGCGGACCGACGGAGAGCGTCGCGACCGCGCTCAGGAGGCCCGCAAGGCCGAACAGCAACAGCCGCACCCGCGTCAGCGGCAGTCCGAGCGCAAGGGTCGCGGTCGGCCCGAGCGGCAGGATCTCCAGCCAGCGGCGGGAAAGCACCGCCAGTGCCAGCAGGATCAGCCCGGCGAGCGAGACGGCGATCGCGACCGGCGCATCGACCGCATAGGTCGATCCGCTCATCCAGCGCATCAGCAGCATGGCGCGCGGGTCGCCGGTGGCGCCGAGGATGCCGACGACGGCATCGACCATCGCGCCGAGCGCGATGCCGGCGAGCAGCACTCGCTCCGGCGCCAGCCCCGACCGCAGCGCGAAGCCGACGATGACGGCGAGCACCGTCAGCGCGCCGAGCCCGGCAAAGCCGATCTGGTATCCGAGGCCGGGGGCGGCCAGCACGAAGACGGCGATCGTCACGCCGAAGGTGGCGCCGGCGGAAATGCCGAGCACTTCGGGGCTCGCCATCTCGTTGCCGGTCAGGCGCTGGAGAATGACGCCGGCGACCGCGAGCATGGCGCCGGAGGCGAGCGCGGCGGCGACCTTCGGCCCGCGCAGGGCCAGGATTTCCGGCATCAGGTCCCGCGCCGGCAGCGCCCAGCCGCCGTCGAGCGCCCGGCCGACGAGAAGGGCGACCAGCACTGCGGCGAGAAGGCCGAGCGCGGCCGCCGCCAGCAGCCGGCCGTCGACGGCGACGCGCCGGGCAGGCGCAAAGGCGCGCGCGGCGACCCGGGGGCGCACCTTCAGCAGCGGCAGCAGCACGAGGAGCAGCGGCGATCCGAACACGGCGGTGACCGCGCCGGTCGGCAGGAAATCGGAAAGGCTCCCGGCAAGCACCTGCACCGCGCCGTCCGCAAGCCAAAGCAGCGCGGCCCCCGTCAGCGCCGACCAGAGGAGGAGGCTGCCCGGCCGCCGCGCACCGCAGAGCCGCGCGATGGTCGGCGCGACGAGGCCGATGAAGCCGATGACGCCGACGGCGCTGGTGACGAGGGCGGCGAGCGCCACCGCTATCGTGACGGCGCAAAACCGCAGCCGCGCGACATCGAGCCCGAGCGCCGTCGCGCCGCCGTCGCCAAGGTCGACCAGCGCCAGCGGCCGGATGACGAGGACGGCGGCGAGCGCGAGCAGGGCGATCTTCGGCAGGAGCGCCAGCGGCACGGACCAGCTCTGCTGCGACAGCGAACCGGCGCCCCAGATGAACAGGCTGACGAGGTAGCGGTCCTTCATCAGCAGGAGCACCGCCGACAGCGCCCCGCACCACAGGCCGACGACGAGGCCGGACAGCACGAGCGAGAAGGGCGAGAAGCCGCGCCGCGCGCCGATGCCCATGACGACGGCCGCGGCCATCGCGCTGCCGGCAAGCGCGACGAGATCGCGGCTGAAGCCCAGAAGCGCCGGGAGGAACAGCGTGGCGAGCGCCAGCGACAGGCTGGCGCCGGCCGAAATTCCGAGCGTGGTCGGCGAGGCGAGCGGATTGCGCAGCACCTGCTGGAAGATCGCGCCCGACAGCGCCAGAGCGGCGCCCGAGAGAAGCGCCGTCGCCATGCGCGGCAGCGTCGCATGGTAGAGCACCATCCGCTCGATGTCGTAGCCGGCGGCCGCCGGCACGGAAAGAACGGGCGCGACCTGGCTCCAGGCGATCACGGCCGCAAGGGCAACGAGGCAGAGGACGGCCACCGCCGGGCCGGCGGGAAATCGCACAGCGGTCGGGATCACGCGGCGGCCTCCAGACGCTCGGTCAGGAGGCGCGCGAAGCGCAGCGCCTCGTTGACCATGCCGAACATCAGCGCGGCCGGCATGACCTCGAAATGGCCGGGCCGGGCGAAGGGCAGCGCCTGCCAGAGCGGGCTCTCGGCAAGCTTCGGCAGCACGTCCGGCGGCAGCGGCTCGAGCGCGAAGAGGCGCGCGCGGGAATCCCTCACCCGCGCCAGTTCCTCGATGCCGATCGTCTGGAACCCCCAGTAGTTGCTCTCCTGCGTCCAGGCGTTGACGAGGCCGAGGCGCGTCAGCACGCCGTGGAACATGCCGGGCGGCCCGTAGATCCGCGCATGGCGGGCATCCATGAAGTTGACGAAGGCGAGCGGCGGCTGTTCGCGCCCGGCAAGCCGGCGGCGGCAGGCCTCGAACGCGGCATCGGCATCGGCGAGAAAACGTTCCCCTTCCGCCGCGCGGCCGATGCGCTCGGCCAGCACGCGCGTCGCCGCGATCGCCGAGGGAAGGATCGCCCCGCCGTCGGGGGAAAAGACCGGAAGCCGCAGGACGCGCGACACCGCCTCAAGCCGCGGCAGGCTGGCGTCGAGATAGGGCGTCGTCAGGATCAGGTCGGGCTTCAGCGCCGTCAGGATCTCGAAATTGACCTCCCAGGAATTGCCGAGGTCGATGACGCCGTCCGGCATCGCCGGCTCGACCACCCATTTCGGCCAGTCGGCAAGGCTGGCGACGGCGGCCGGCACGACGCCGAGCGACAGCAGCGTCGAGGCAATGCCGTAGTCGAGGCTGACGATCCTCCGCGGGATCGCCCCGGCTGTCGCCGGCAAGGCACCGGCAAGGAGGCTGCCGCCGGCGAGATGGAGAAGCGCGCGCCGCCTCATCGCCCGCCTCTCAGGAGACATAGGCAAGCGGCAGGCCGAGGCCCGGATGGGGGATGACATCCATGGCGATGCCGTAGATCTCCTGAAGCGCCGCGCGGCGCATGATATCGGCGGGGCGGCCGCTCGCCACCACGCGGCCGCGCTTCAGCGCATGGATACGGTCGGCAAAACGCGCCGACATGTTGATGTCGTGCAGCACCACGACGACGCCGAGCCCCTTTTCATGCGAGAGGCGGCGGATGAGCGCCAGCACCTCCATCTGGTGGGCGATGTCGAGCGCCGAGGTCGGCTCGTCGAGCAGCAGGCAGTCGCTGTCCTGCGCCACCAGCATGGCGATCCAGGCGCGCTGGCGCTCGCCGCCCGACAGCGTCTCGACGAAGCGGCCGGCAAGTCCCTCGAGACGGGTCAGCGCGATCGCTTCCTCCACCTTCTCGCGGTCGCGCGCCGTGAACCGGCCGAGCGCGCCATGCCAGGGATAGCGGCCGCAGGCGACGAGCTCGCGCACGGTCATGCCGGCGGCGGCGCCGACATCCTGGGCGAGATAGGCGACGCGGCGGGAAAAGGCGCGGGGCTCGAAGGTCGACACGGGCGTTCCGCAGAAGGTGACGCGGCCGGTGTCCGGCTGCTGCTGGCGGGCGAGCATCTTCAGCAGGGTCGACTTGCCGGAGCCGTTGTGACCGACGAGGGCCGTGATCTCGCCCGCCGGAAAATTAAGCGTCACGTCCGAAAGGATCGCGCGCCCGTCGACGGCAAGCCCGACTGCCTCCACACGGAAAGCGTCCTCGGGGCGCAGCGGACGGGATGACGTCGTGTCGCTCGGCATGTGATGTCCTTCGCCGGGTTTGCACAACCGTCCCGCCGGACCGCACGCGGGGTCGGCAGGCGCTTGCGGTGAAGCGGATTGGGAAGGATGCCGCCGCGAAGATCCGCCGCGTCATCCTCACGCCCGGCTCATGCCCTACTAAATATGATAGTTTTCATCAAGTATAAATCGCAAAGCCGTCTCGCCTTTATGGGTGCGGAACAAGGTCTGTTCAAAATCCTGCGCCAGGCGCGAACACACCCTGGACATCATACGGCGCAGAGGATTTTTGGCGGACGCCGCGAGGGTCTGATACCCTCGGACATCTGCTGCTCGGTGTCCCATGCTCGGTGTCTTGGGAATAGATGCCTGTGAGAATGATATGCTCCCGACTGAGGGGCGAGACGTGTTTCAGAAACCCATCGGAAATGCTTCGGCCGTGCTGGCGCAGATGAGCCGTTGCGCGGCTGGGGCAGACGGTGTTGCAAGAGAGGATGGCGCTGACCACCAGGTTGACGCGGGAAGCCCGGAAGGCCTGACGGTCGAAGGAGCGATCACGGGTCTCGCCGCGCTCGTGGAAGACGACGGCACGCTTGATCTTGTGAGCGGCCTCGCCCGTGTCGAGCCCGGCCTGGCAACGCCGGCGTAGCGCCAACAGGGCATCGAGGGCTGCGCGCTTGTCCGGATCGAGACCGAGATCAGCGCGGCCCCGGCACGGCGGCAAGCGATTGCACGCGCTGCCAACCCCATGCGCTCGGCGGCGAGCCTGTCCTGCATCTCTGAACCGCCCGGCGTCTCGCGCGCTGCATCGTCGGCTGGCGGGCAAGCCGGAGTGCCCGTGTGGGCTTTGCGCTCCATGCCCTCGATCCGGCCCGTCATGATCGGCGGACGGAGGCATGCTTTCCCGCAGCATCTCGCCTTGCAGACGATTCAGAGCATTTCCAGCCTAAGCGAAATCGCTTCGGCGTCGGACAATGCGGTTAAAACAAAAGCATAGAGCATTTCGGGTGATCCCGTTTTCACCGGAAATGCTCTAGAGCGCACGCCTGCCTCCATGCCTGACAGGGTCGAAAGTTCCGGATTGCGGCTCTGCCGACGGACCGGACCTTGCAGCTTGAGGTGCCAGGCCGAGGGATTGGATCGACCGTGTGCTGTCCGACGCTTCCAGGCGGAACCGGGCCAGGAGTGCGAAAAGTGCGTCGGCTTCCCGCGCGAGGCCGTGGCTTGCAGCCGTCGACTGCTCCACCATGGCAGCATTCTGCTGGGTGCCCTGGTCCAGGGTGTTCACGGCGGTGTTGATCTCGTTGAGGCCGGTGGATTGCTCCCTCGAGCCCTCGACGATGCTGGCGACGTTGCGGTCGATATGCTTGACCTGGTCGACGATCGCGCGCAACGACTGACCGGTTTCGGCAACGAGTGCCACACCGTCCTTCACCTGTTCCTCGGACGTGCGGATAAGCGTTTTGATTTCCTTTGCCGCCGTGGCAGAGCGCTGTGCAAGCTCCCGCACTTCCTGCGCGACCACGGCAAAGCCTCTGCCAGCATCGCCGGCACGGGCGGCCTCGACGCCTGCGTTCAGCGCCAGCAGGTTGGTCTGGAAGGCGATCTCGTCGATCACGCCGATGATGCTCGTGATCTCGCCCGACGACGTCTCGATGGCGCGCATGGCGTTGATGGCCTTGTCGACCACAGCACCGGACCGTTCTGCATGGTCACGCGTGGCATTGACCTGACGACCGGCTTCTTCCGCGCGCCGGCTGGAATCGGCAACCGTGGTGGTGATCTCCTCGAGCGCGGCCGCAGTCTCCTCGACGGACGCCGCCTGCTGCTCGGTTCTCCGCGACAGATCGTCGGCCGCCATGCGGATCTCGCGGGAGCCGGCAGCAATCGCCTGGGCATTGTCGCCGACACGCCCCATGGCATCGTTCAGACGGGTGACGGCATTGTTGAAGTCGGTGCGCACGCCATCCAGACGGGCGGCGAACGGTTGCTCCAGACGGCAGGCGAGGTTGCCTTCGGCCAGTTCGCCAAGCGCTTGCCCGAGCGACTGCAGGGCGAAGGCAATTTCCGCTGCCTCGTCCGCCTGAAGACGGGCCCTGTCTCGCCGTTCCTTTTCCGTCTGGGACAGGTTTTGCTCCGCTTCCGCCGTCAGCCGTACACGCTCGCGGGCATTGTCGCGGAAGACGGCGACGGCATCTGCCATGCGGCCGATTTCATCGCTGCGACCCTGGCCGAAAATGGTGACATCGAGCGCGCCATCGGCAAGGCTCGTCATGGCACCGGTGATGGCATTCATCGGCCTGATCACGCCCCTGACAACCACGGCAATGGATAGGCCGGCGATGACGAATGCCAGCGCCGCGATGCTGACCATGACGGTCAGCAGCATCGCCTTCAACTCGGCCCCTGTGACGAGGGCTTCGGTTGCGACACGCAGCTGGAGCTTGATGAGCGTGTCGATGGCACCGCCGAGGGGATCGATCAACGGATAGAGTCCGCTGTCCGCGAATGCCGCGATATCAGAGGCATTCCCCGCCCCGAACAGGGCCTCGATGCCGCGAATGCCGACATCCGCCTTTTCGCGTTCGGTTTCAAACGCGTCTGCAAGTGCCGATTCCTCCGGCGTCATCGACGTTGCCCGGTAAGCCGCCCAGTTTTCCTCGATGGTTGCAAGGGCTGCACCGACGCGCGCCGCGCCCTGTTGCGGCGACAGGGTCTTGCCCCGCACCCGATGCACCGTATCGACAATGCTGACGGCGTAGCTGTCGGCAATCTTCTTCAGCTGGTCCATGGGAATGACCCGGTCGGCCACGATCGACCGCGCCAGCTCCGCTTCCTTCTGGAGCGCGTGATAGCCGAAGGCTGTCGTACCGGCGATCGCCACGACGAGGAGGAGTATGCTGGAAATGAGCTTGAAACGGATGGACATGACGTTCTTCCTGAACTGATCGGCGGCATGTGGCGCGGGAGCCGGCCGCCACGATCGTTCCGGCGTCAGGCATTACGAAACGTCAATCTGCAGTTCAAACCGTCGCCAGTACGTTAATATTTTAAGCAATTGCAAATTAAAAAGGCAGAATAATTGCAATCATTACGTTTTTATGGACAAAAATACAACCATGATATTTTTCCGCGATCACGATTTCCAGCGAAGATCTCGAGATGCAAGTTAAAACCTTGGAAAATTCATCACGCGACTGTCATCACCCTTGTTGGCGATCAGTATTGCGCCCTGCGTTCCAAGGTAGACCACCCTCCAGGAGGTGCAATTTATAAAAAGAATAGTATGGCGAACCGGGCTTGGGAGACGGAGGGCTTTCGAACGTTTCCATATCCATCGTGCGACTGATATGGCGGCCACGATGCGAGGGGCTGCAGAGCCTCATGGAACCTTGTTGCATAAGGCCAATGGATTGGCGCAATTTCAGGCAGAGCCCATCCGGCGCACCCGCACCGTCCGCGCCCGCTAGGATGGATCAGGCACTCAGCCAACGACGGAGAACGAGGCGCGCGGTCACGCCTGCGAAGCCGAAACCAGTCGACATCGCATCCATGGCTGTCGGCCGTGCGGAGAACGCAACCAAGCCCATCCCGTCGGCACGCGGGTCCGGGGTGTCCAGGTTTAACGTCGGCGGCGCAATCGGGTCCCGAAGGGCGGGGACGGCAAGGATCGCCTCGCGTCCATCCGCCCCGCCGAGCGGATGCCCGGCCGCAGATTTGGCTACGCCGACCTGCCAGCCAGAAGCCGGGTCCAGGCGACAGGCACGGTCGCGGCCAGGGGGCTGACGGCGCCCATGCCGGCAGCAACGATGCGACGCATGATGTCTCCTGTCGGTCGTGCGCGTCCACGACGTATCGACCCGCGTCGCCGTGCGAGCGGAGGGGCTTCAGCCCCAAATTGGCAGACACCCCCGTCGACCGGTCATGCCGCGACGATCCAGGGCCAATGGATCAGGCCGGGGCCTTCGATGCGGCGATGCGTTTGACCTCCGCGGACGCCGTTTCGAGGAGACGCTGCGACATGGCCTCATCCGTGACGATGCGCGACAAGGTGGCCGCCCCGACCATCAGGGACAGCATCACCATGGCCTTCGCATCCGGCGCGGCTCCCTCTCGATTTGCTATCATTGTCTCGAGGATTTCGAGATGCGCGCGAATGCCGTCCTGGAACGGCTCCCTGATGTCTCCCGTCTGGCGTGCCGCGTCCGCGCCAAGTGCGACGAGCGGGCAGCCGTCGCCTTTCTCGTCACGATGGGCGGTCGACAGATAGAAGTCGGCCACGGCCTCGAGCGGATCGCTGCGCCCCGCGGCAGCCGACGACCATCGGCAGGTGGCGCTTTCCATCGCCCGTCGCGATGCCTGGGCGATGAGATCGTCCTTGGAGGCGAACTGCTTGTAGAAGCCGCCTTGCGTCAGGCCGGCACCCTTCATCAGGTCCTTGAGGCCGATGCCGTCGAAACCGTGCTCGCGGAACAGCCGGCTTGCCGTGCTGATGACATGCTCGCGGTTTGCCTCCGCCTGCGCGCGACTGACCCTCATCTGTGTCTCCTGTCAGATTGTCTTACATAGATGGCCTATTTAGAGTTTGATTGCAATCTATTTCGTGTCGATGCAACCGGTCATGGATGCGCATATGTGGAGACAGGCCGGATTGATCCTCAATTCGTCCTCGATCTGCCGCATCCTTTCCTCCAGCCGATCCAGCGGCACGGCGTGAGGATCGTCCAGGCCCTCCAAGGCGTTTCCCAGAGCTTCCATCTCGCAAGCAGTCGTCTCAGCATGATACCCTCACCATCATTTTCGGATTCTTCTCTCTCTTGTTCACTCCGCCGCTTTCGGCAGGATCATCATCGGATGCATGGGGGCCGGTTCATGCGTGTCTGCCGCCGGCGCAACCGCATCCCCGCCTGTCGGCCTGATGCGGAACCAGGCGGCGTAGAGCGCGGGCAGGAACAGCAGGATCATCACCGTGCCGACCGCCGTGCCGCCGATCAGCGTATAGGCCATCGATCCCCAGAACACGGAATGGGTCAGCGGAATGAAGGCCAGCACGGCGGCAAGGGCGGTCAGGATGACCGGGCGCGTGCGCTGCACCGTGGCCTCGATGACCGCGTGATAGTCGTCGAGGCCGGCTGACCGGTTCTCCTTGATCTGCTCCGTCAGGATCAGCGTGTTGCGCATCAGGATGCCCGCGAGCCCGATCAGGCCGAGGATGGCGTTGAACCCGAAGGGCTGGTCGAAGACGAGCAGCATCGGGACCACCCCGGCGAGGCCCAGTGGCGCCGTCAGCATCACCATGGTCATCGTCGACAGGCTGCGCACCTGCAGGATGATGACGATGAGCGTCGCCGTGATCATGACCGGGAAGACCTTGGCGAGCGCATCGTTCGCCTTGACGGACTCTTCGATGTTTCCGGCCATCTCGATGCGATAACCGACGGGCAGCGACGCGATCAACGGCTGCAGGGCCTTGAGCACCTGTTTCGAGACCTCCGGCGGCTGCGTCGCCTCGCTGAGGTCGGAGCGGATCGTGATGATGGGCATGCGGTCGCGCCGTTTCAGGATCGGCTCTTCGAAGCGAACCTCCGGGCGGCCGATCTGGTCGAGCGGTATCTGCTGGCCGTCCCGTCCGATCAGTGAGAAGTCGGCGAGCCGTGCCGGATCCAGTCGGCTTTCGCCGGCGCTGCGCGCCACGACCGGAACATTGCGGATATCCTCGCGCATCTCGGTCACCGGAATGCCGCTGACGAGCATCTGCAACTGCTGCGACGCCTCGGCGGGCGAAAGGCCGATGAGGTTCAGGCGCTCCTGATCGGGAACGAAGCGGACGACGGGCGTGCGGTTGCCCCAGTCGCGGTTTGCCTGCCGCACGTCGGCGACGCCCTTCATGATCTCGAGGGCCTGGCCGGAAATCCGGTACAATTGCTCGGGGTCGGGGCCCGTCAGGCGGAACTCGACCGGGAATGCCGTGTAGGGGCCGAACACGAGCTGGGTCACGCGCACGAACGCCTCGGGAGCGAGGCCGTCCGACAGTGCATCGCGCAGCCGATGTTTCAGTGTCTCGCGCGCCTCGGCGTCCGGCGTCAGCACGACGATCTTGGCAAAGGCCGGATCGGGCAGTTCCGGCGCCATGGCGAAGAAGAAGCGGGGCGCGCCCTGGCCGACATAGCTGGTGACGATGCGCGCCTCCGGCTGATCGCCGATCCAGCGCTCGATCTTCTCGACGGCCGTCACGGTCGCATCGATGCTGGTGCCCTCGGGCATGCGCACCTCGACCAGCACCTCGGGGCGGTCGGACGTCGGGAAGAACTGCTGCTTGACGCCGCCCATCCCGACGACGGACAGGGCCATGGCCGCGACGACGATCGCGCAGGTCGCGAATTTGTGGCGGACGGTCAGCTGAATGACGGCGCGCAGCCGCCGGTAGTTCGGCGTATCGTAGATGGCATGATGGCCGCCTGCCACCGGCTTGATGTCCGGCAGCATTTTCACGCCGAGATAGGGGGTGAAGACGACGGCGACGACCCAGGACACAATCAGCGCGAAACCGACGACCCAGAAGATGTTGCCGGCATATTCGCCGGCGCTGGAACGGGCGAAGCCGACCGGCATCAGCCCGATGATCGTGACGAGGGTGCCCGACAGCATCGGTGCCGCCGTATGGCTCCAGGCATAGGCGGCCGCCCTGATGCGGTCCATGCCCTCCTCCATCTTCACCACCATCACCTCGATCGCGATGATGGCGTCGTCGACGAGAAGGCCGAGCGCCAGGATCAGCGCGCCGAGCGTGATCCGGTCGAAAAACCGCCCCGTCTCCAGCATGATGAGAAAGACGACGGCCAACGTCAGCGGAACGGCGAGCGCCACGACGATGCCGACCCGCCAGCCGAGGCTGACCAGGCTGACGAAGAGGACGACGCCAAGCGCCATGGCGAATTTCAGCATGAACTCGCCGACGGCGGCGTCGATATTGACGGCCTGGTCGCTGACCTTGGCGAGCGTCATGCCGAGCGGCAGGGTCTGCGCGATCGCGGTGGAGCGGGCTTCGAGCGCCGCGCCAAGCTCAAGTCCGTTCCATCCCTGCTGCATCACGGCCGCGAGCATGATCGCGGGCTCTCCGTCATGGCGGATGATATAGGTTTCCGGGTCCTGATAGCCGCGCCGGACGTCCGCGACATCGGCGAGCCGGAATGTGCGACCGTTGGCGGCGATGGGCGTGTCGGCGATCGCCTGAAGCGTCTCGTAGGCGCCGTCGAAGCGGATGAACACCTGGGGACCGCTCGTGTCGATCGACCCCGCCGGCGTCACGGCATTCTGCCGCTGCAGGGCGGCCGCGATCTCCTGAACCGAAACGCCGAGCGTCGCGAGCTTCGCATGGGAGAAGTCGACGAAGATCTGCTCCGGCCGCTCGCCGAGAATATTGATCTTCTTGACGCCGGGCACATGCAGCAGGTCCTGGCGGATTGCCTCCGCCTGCCGCGCAAGCGCGCGCATCGGCAGGCCTTTCGCCTTCAGCGCGTAAAGCGCGAAACTGACGTCGGAGAATTCGTCGTTGACGAAGGGACCGAGCACGCCCGGCGGCAGGTTGCGCGCCTCGTCGCCGAGCTTCTTGCGCGCCTGATAGAACTCCTCCTGCACGGCCGACGGCGGCGTGCCGTCCTTGAGCGTGATGGTCAGGAAGGCGAAACCGGGCCTCGTCGTCGTCTCGACACGGTCGTACCACGTCAGTTCCTGAACCCGTTTCTCCAGCGGCTCGGCGACAAGGTTCTGCATGTCGCGCGCCGTCGCACCCGGCCAGACGGCGGTGACGGTGAGCGTCTTGATCGTGAAGGACGGGTCTTCCGCCCGGCCCATGTTGACGAAGGCATAGACACCTGCGGCGGCGAGAAGAACGATGAAGAACAGCGTGACCGCGCGCTCGCGCACGGCGAGTGCCGAAAGATTGAGGTTCATCAGTTCGCCGCCCCTGCCTGCCGGTCGATCCTGACGGAGGCGCCGTCGGCGAGACGATGCGCACCGAGGGCGACGATCTCCTGCCCGGGGTCGACCCCCGTAACGATGGCGGCGTCGCCGGCAAGCTGCCTGATGGTGACCGGCACGAAGCGCACTGTCGTGGCACCCTCGTCGAGCGCCCAGACACCGGTTCGACGGCCGTCATCGAGCACGGCGGCGATCGGAACGGAGACGTCCCGGCGCTTTTGCGCGTCGCTGATCCGGACGGTCACCGTTGCGCCGAGGGGGGCTTCTGCCGCATCGCCTTCCAGCACGTACCGCGCCTCGAAAGTGCGCGACCGGGGATCGGCAGCATCGGATATCTGCCTCAGGCGCGCCTGGCTCCAGTGTGTGTTTCTCCCGTAGAGGCTGGCTTCGGCAGCCGATCCGAGCACGGGGCGGATCGTTTCCGGCAAGGCGATGACGGCCTCGCGCGGGCCCGCATGCGCCAGCTGGACGACGGTCTGACCGGCGGCAACCACCTGTCCCGGCTCTCCGGCGGCCGACACTATGGTTCCATCGGCTCCGGCAAGGAGAACGGCATAGGCCTCCTCGTTTTCGGCGACGCGTGCCTGCGCCTCGGCCATCGAAAACTGAGCCTGGGCGGTGTCCAGTGCAGCCTTTGCCTGTTCGTAGCGCTGCGGTGTCGCGGCCAGCCCGCCCTTGGCCAAAGTCGCATATCGCCGTTCGTCCGCAGCCGCCTGGATCAGAACCGCGCGGGCGGCGGACACCGCGTTCCGTCGCGCATCGAGCGACAGTCGCAAATCCGTGTCGTCAATGCGCAGCAGCGGCTGTCCTGCCTTGACGACCTGTCCGACCTCGACCAGCCGTTCGACGATTTTTCCGGGGACACGGAAACCCAGATTGCTGAGCACGCGCGCCGCAATCGTCCCCGTGAACTTTCGCTCGGCATCCGCGACCGGGAGAGCCCGCGTGACCCTCACCAGAAGGTCGGCCGTGCGGGAATCGGTCACGGTCACGGTCTCTGCCGGCGTTGATGCGGAGATCGCCGCGAATGCTGTGATTGCGGAGGCCGACAGCGCCATCGCGCCGATAACGAGCCGACTGCGTTTCATGATTGGTCCTCACAGAATTGCCGATGAAATGGATGTCGTTCGAAATCAATAAGGAATTTATATTTCATTCGCAATCTAAAAAATCACCGAACGTTTCGCCGCATCGCCTGCGAAGATGCGTGCGTTTCAAGCCTGGGAAAATCAAACGGTGAGACCAAAGCCGCTTGATTTTTGATTTCGTATGTAATCTATATAATTTTGATGTCGGTCGACATCAAAGAGGGCCGAGCCTCAAACGGGCACCCTCGCGCCCTGTCGTCCCGTCAGACGACCCATCCGCATCTTTGAGGAGCATGCATGTCTCGCCAGAAAGTTGTCGTCATCACCGGTGCATCGTCAGGCAAAAGTGGCTCGATAAATCTGCACAGGGGGGGACAAGTGGAATTTCTGCCTGAGTTCGGCTGAGATGCCGGGAACAGGAGATAGCATGACGAGACGACCGCGCCGGAACCATAGCCCGGCTTTCAAGGCGAAAGTGGCGCTGGCAGCCATCAGGGGCGAGCAAACTCTGGTGGAATTGTCCCAGCAGTTTGACGTGCACGCCAACCAAATAAAGCAGTGGAAAGACCAGCTCCTTGAGGGGCGACAGGCGTTTTCGGCGATGAAGCCAAGGCGGAGCCGGCTGGTCCGACCGTCGATGTAAAGACGCTGCACGCCAAGATCGGCGAACGGACACTGGAGAACGATTTTTTGTCTGGTGCGCTCGGCAAGGCGGGATTGCTGGGCGGAAAGAAATGATCGACCGCGAACACAAGCTATCCGTGGTGCGCCAGGCAAAGTTTCTCGGTTTCAGCCGTGGAAGCGTCTATCATCTTCCGCGCGCCGTGTCGGACAGCGACCTGGCCCTGATGCGGCGGCTCGACGCGCTGCATCTCGATTGCCCGTTTGCCGCAAGTCGGATGTTGCAAGGGCTCTTGAGGGGAGAAGGGCTGGAGGTCCGGCAATTGCATGTCGCCACGCCGATGAAGAAGATGGGCATCGAGGCGATCTGTCGTCGCCCGAACACGTCCGAACCAGCGCCTGGGCAGAAAATCTATCCTTGCCTCCTGTGAAAGCTGACGGTCACCCGGCCCCATCAGGTCTGGGCGATCGACCTGACCTGCATCCCCATGGCGCGAGGATTTGTCTATCTCTGCGCCGTCGTCGACTGGTTCAGCCGGAAGGTCCTGTCGTGGCGGCCGTCGATCACGATGGAAGCGGCCTTCCGAATCGAAGCGGTCGAGGAGGCGCTCGCCCGCCATGGCAACCCGGAAATCTTCGACACGGAATTCTTCAACACGGATCGGGGCTCGCAGTTTACCTCGGTGGACTTTATGGCGCTGCTGAAGAAGGCGGAGATCGCCCTCTCGATGGATGGCAAGGGTGCGTGGCACGACAACGTCTTCGTCGAGCGGCTCTGGCGGTAGATCAAATACGAAAAGGTCTATCTCGACGCCTACAAAGGCCATGTCCGAGGCCCGCGCTGGCATCGGCCGTTATCTGACCTTTTACAATAACCGATGTCCACATTCATCCCTTGACCGGCAGACGCCGGATCGGGCCTCCTTCAACGCGCTGGCACCCATGATGGCGGCGGCATAATCAAGGCGGAAATCCACTGAGCGAAACACCCGAAATTGCTCAGACACACAGAGCCAACTCTCGCTGAAAATGCCGCCACTTGAAATCGCCCATCAAAAATCTCGCTGAACATCACCAGCGTTCTTTCCCGCACACACGGATTTTTTTGCAACAAGCCCTTTCCAGCCTCCCGATCGCCCTTGCCTTGCGTCTCCGCGTCGTTCAGCCGAGCGCGTCGAGATCGAGGCGGACGATGTCGGCGATATCGGGATGATGGAGGGGATAGCGCCTGAGCACGAGCGGATCGTGGCCGGGGATGATGTGCCGTGGCGACGAGGCGAGACGCTTCATCGTCTCGTATCCGTCGAGCATGTCCGTGATGCTCTCGACCACCGGGAAGGGACGCGCTTCCTCGACATTGGCGTAGAAATGCGCCGCATCCGAGCCGAGCACCACCCAGCCGCGCCGTGTCAGCACCCGAAGGATCTGCAAACCTTTCGAATGGCCGCCGACGCGGTGGGCGATGAGATTGGGGGCGATCTCGGACACGCCGTCATGGAAGACGACGCGGCCTTCATAGAGCTTGCGCACCATGTTCGTCACGTCCTCGGCTTCAAAGGGCTGGCGCAGCACCGGATGGCACATGCAGCGGCCGGTGCAATAGGCCATCTCCACGTCCTGCAGGTGATAGCGGGCATTCGGGAACAGGTCGTGATTGCCGCAATGGTCGAAATGCAGATGCGACAGGATGATCTCGCGCACCGAATCCGGCGTGATGCCGATCAGCCGCAGTCCGTCCTCGACGGGCCGGACGAGGTCGCGCTTGCGTTTTGCTGCCATCGCCGCATCGAAGCCGGTGTCGAAGAGATAGGTGCCGTTCTCGCCCCTGATCACCCAGACGAAATAGTCGAGCGGCATCGGCGCGTCATGCGGGTCGCCGCCGACGAAATTGGCCGCGGCATGGCGAAAATGATGGCCGTAGCGTACCGCATAGATGTCGTAGATGTCCGTCATCGCCGTCTCCTCCCCTTGGTCGCGCGGATAAAATCCGTCAGCTCGCCAGCCAGCCGGCCTCCACCGGCAGCAGCGAACCGGTCATGTCGCGCGCCACCGGACCGCAGAGGAAAAGCAAGAGGTCCGAGACGCTTTTCGCCGAGACGAACCGGCCGCTTGGCTGCTTGCCGGCGAGGAAGCTGCGCTCGGCATCCGCTCGCGCCACGCCCTGCGACTGCATGATCTCGACGACGCGCCCCTCGGTCCCCGGCGTCAGCACCGAGCCCGGACAAATGCTGTGGCAGGTGACGTCGTAGTCGAGATTTTCCAAGGCGACCGACCGCGTCAGCCCCTGCAGCGCCGCCTTCGTCGTGACGTAATCGACGCGATCGACGGTGCCGCGGCTGCCATAGACGGAGGTCATGTTGAAGATGCGGCCGAAATTGCGCGCCTGCATCTGCGGCAGCAGCAGCCGGATCGCATGGAAGGCGGCCGACAGATTGACCGCGATCGCCGCATCCCAGTTTTCCGGTGGAAACCCGACAATCGGCGCGAAATGGCGCACGACGGCATTGTTGACGAGAATGTCGACGCCGTCGAAACGGTCGAGTGCGTGCGCGACGAGGGACTCGACGCCGTCGAGGGTCGTGAGGTCGCTCTTCAGATACGCAACGTCGACACCGGATGATGCAAGCGACAGGCGCTGGCTTTCGACCTCGGCCGGCTCGGCAAGGCCTGTCATCACGATGTTGCAGCCCGCCTCGGCCAGCCCCTGCGCGATGGCGAGCCCCAGGCCCGCCGTCGAGCCCGTGACCAGCGCCGTCCTGCCGCTCAGGAAGCGGCCATCCAGGGAGCGTTCAGGCAGAAAGCGGTCGGGCGCGAACGTCTCTGGGGGCTGTGTCATCTATTGGTCGCTTCTGTTGATGGCGCGCCGCCGGCGAGACGGCCGCAGGCCTGCCTCTCCCCGTCGCGTGCGCCGCTTGCGGTCATGACCGTTATCGCATAAAAATGATACCGGTAACAAAACCGACTATAGACGGCGACAGGATCATGCGCAACCCGTATCAGGCGCTCTCGCGCTGTATCACTTCGAAGCGGAGGTCGACGACGTTTCCGTGGAGCGTGTCGGCATGGCCGGTGATGCGGCCGAGCAGCATCTGCGCCGTGCGTTCGCCGATCTCGTAGCGCGGCAGGCGCAGCGTCGTGATCGGCGGCGTGACATGCTTCAGCAGGTCGACATCGTCGAAACTGGCGATCGCGAGCCGGCCCGGCACGGCGATCGACCGGCGCTGACACTCGAACAGGGCGCCGGCCGCCAGAACGTCGCCGGCGCAGAACAGCGCATCGGTTTCCGGCGCCGTCTGCAGGATGCGGGAAAGCGCGTCCGCACCGCCGCCGAGGCCCCGTCCTGTTTCTACCACAAGGCGAGCGTCGTAGGATCGGCCCATGGCCTGCAGCGCCTCCCGGTAGCCGAGCAGGCGGTCGCGCGAGCGCTCGTTGTTGACCGAGGACAGCGAGACGAAGGCGATCTGCTTGTAGCCGAGCCGGCCGAGATGGGTGGTCATGGCGAAGGCGGCATCCCGGTTAGAGTAGCTGACCGCCATATCGATGGGATTGCTCGGCAAATTGCCGTTCTCGACGACCGGGACGCCGGATTTCCGCAGCTGCGCGATGGCATGGGCCGTGTGTTCGGTGTTGTGCAGCACCAGCCCGCTCACCCGCTGCGCGAGAAAGGTCAGGATGATCTGCTCCTCGACAAGCGGATCATAGCCGCTCTCCGCAATCATGAGCTGAAATCCCGACCGGCGCAGGACGTCGGACAGGCCCTTGATCGTCTGCGTATAGATGGAGTTGTCGATGCTCGGAACGATCAGTCCGATCGTCGTCGACCGGTTGGACGACAGGCTGCTGGCGAGGTTGTTCGGCAGGTAACCCATGTCATGGACGACGGCCAGCACATGCTCGCGGGTCTTGGCCGAAACCTTGCCCGTGCCCTTCAGCGCCCGCGACACCGTCATCGGTGAAACACCGGCCCGCTCGGCGACATCGCGCATCCTGGAACTGCCGCTGCCCGTGCGGCTCTTGCCGCCCGTTTCCTTCTTCGCCATGCCCGATCCTGTCACATGAGGTGCCGATCATTTACCCGCTTGCGCGCGTCAATATCAATACTCCGCTTGACGGCACGGAAGAAATTGCGTTACCGGTATCATAAATCCGGAGAAGCGGCGGATCTACGCGGGACGAGGCGCGCATGGGAGGAGTTGACGGGATGGGCGATCGGGAGAGCGCCGCCGCGCGCGCGTCTGCCTATCGGGCTGACAGCAAGGCGGCGCAGCAGCGGATGCTGGAGGCGCTGACGCAGCTTGGCGGCGTGGCGCTGCTGCTTTTGACCGGCAGTGGCCGCGCGACGCTTTGTGCCGCTCCGGTCGAGCGGGCGGAGCGGACGATGGCGGATGCGCGGCGGCACCTTCGCGCAGCGTCGCCTCCCGACAATGCCGCCCATCATCACCGGCACCTGTCGCGCGCGGCGGCGGCACTGGAGCGCGCGATCGCGCAGGCTTTCGCCTGCATGTCGATGCGCGGTGGCCGCGACGAACAGGACCGCCTGTCGACGCTCCTGCGCGCCGCATCGGACGAATTGCAACGGGCCGGCCGCATCGTGCCGGGTTTCGAGACGGTCGATCTGCGCGAGGCCTGCTGCGCCTGGCACCGCGCGGCGCCGGCGGCCCGGTTTTCCGCAACGGCATGCTGAGAGGAGAGGCTGATGGCCGACTATTCGATCTGGGTTCTGGAATATGCGGCGGTGGAGTTGTTCCCCTTGAGCGTCATGCTCTACGGCCCGCAATACAAGGGCACGCGCAAGCTGCCCTATGGCTACGTGTTGCTGAAGGGTCGCGACCGCGTCGTGATGATCGACACCGGCTATGACCATGTCAATTACGGCAAGGCGCTGGCCGACGCTTATGGTGTTTCCAACTATCACGGGCCGCGCGAGGTGCTGGCGGAATGCGGCATCGCGCCCGAGGATGTCACCGATATCCTGATCACCCACGCCCATTTCGACCATATGGGCGCGATACACCTGTTTCCCAACGCCACTTTCTACGTGCAGAAGCGCGAACTCGACAAATGGGCCTGGGCGCTGTCGCTCGGGTCGGAATACCGGTTTCTCACCGGTGGCGGCGATCCCGCCGATATCGTCAAGGCGGTCGAGGCGGCCCAGAGCGGGCGGTTGAAGACGATCGACGGCGACCAGGACGACGTGCTGCCGGGCATCGACGTGCGTCTTGCCGCCGACACCCACACCTACGGCTCGATGTATGTGACGGTGCGCAATGACGGCGCGCGGGCCAGCGAGGACACTTACGTCTTTGCCGGCGACCTCATCTACACCTGGGACAATTTCACCGGCCTCGATCCCAGCGATCCGCAGATCGTGCCGATCGGGCTGGCCGTCGGCAGCCAGTCGAACCTGATCTTCGCCAGTGCCGCGATGCTGAAGGATGCGGGCGGCGAGCACCGGCGCGTCATCCCCGTGCATGAGGACCGGCTACGGACGCAGTATCCCTCGCGGCTCACCGATGCCCGGTTGCAGATCGTTGAGATCGCGCTTGGCGCCGGCGAGACGAGCCGGGTTCAGTGACGCGAACGGCGTGATCCCGCTGTGCGGCCGCCAACCGGCCTGACGGCATAGTCCGCATGAGATGTCCACCGCTGCGCCCGGCGAACGAGCGCGGCGGCCTTGCTGCGTGCAATTTATGGTATCGCTATCATTTTTACGCCGTATTTACGCTGAGGGGCTCTCGGGGTGTTTTTGATTCATCCAATTTTATGATGATTATACAGGAGTTTGATGAAGGCTTCTTTGCGAGGAAGACGGATGCTCTACGCACAATATCGCTCGAGTGAAATGATACCGGTAACTTTTCTGTTGCAAACATGCGTTCGAGCCGCCATGCTTCATGCGGGATAGCGCTTTGGGAGGATGCAATGCACGACGATACGACTCTGGCCGGGCTTCTGGCCGGCAAGCTCGGCAGCGACAGGACACGCCGGGATTTCTTTCGCCTTCTGGCGCTCGCGGGCCTCGCGCCGGCACTGGCGGGAACGGGCTTTTCCCGCGCCCGCGCCGCGGGCGATCCGCTTGCCACGCCGCGCAACTTCATGGATTCGTTCTACACGCTGAACAACGACTATTTCAACGCCATGAACCGTGGCGCGATGGCGGCGGCGGAGAAGCTCAACATCACCTCCGCCCGCGAAATCAACAATGGCGACGTCAACATCCAGAAGAGCCATGTCGAGAACGCGCCGAACCTCAATATAGACGGCATCACCATGGTCGCGGCCTCCGAAGGCTCCGAGATCGACCTGCTTCGCCTGATCAACCGGCTGCAGATCCCGACCGTCAACAACCATACCAAGGCCGCCTGGAACACGCCGCTCGACAGCGGCGACCATTACGTCGCCTTCAACGCGCCGCCGAACGTCACCGCGACCCGCGCCCGCGCCGCACAGGTGTTCGAAAAGCTCGGCGGCAAGGGCAATGTCGTCTATATCGAAGGCATTCTCGGCAATCCGGTCGAGGCCGAGCGCGGCCACGGCTTCGATCTCGCCATGCAGGATTATCCCGGCATGACGCTGGTTGCCCGCCGCCCCGGCGGCTGGAGCCGGACGACGACCGCGCCGGTCATCGCCGATATCCTGACCGCGCATGACAATATCGACGCGATCATCGTCTCGAACGACGATTCCGCCATCGCCGTCGTCGGCGCGCTCGAACAGCGCGACATGAAAGTTCTCGTCAGCGGCTGCGACGCCATTCCCGAAATGGTCAAGCTGATCGCCGATGGCCGCGCCTTCAGCACCTTTGCCTATGGGCCCGCCTGGCTCGGCGCCTATTCCACCGTCGCCGTCTTCGATTTCATCAATGGCTGGCGGCCTTCCGTGCCTGAGCGGATGATGACCTTCGGCGGCTATATCCTCGATACGCCGGAAGCGGCGAAGAAATACCAGGAGGTCGTCGACGGCCCGACGAGCCCCTACGACTTCCTGAAAATGTCGCGCGTGCTCAATCCCGATGACTGGAACCCGCAGAACCTCCTGATCCCGATGCCGCCGGAGGAACACTGGTCGTGGCGGGTGAAGAAGCCGGACAATTACGAGCTGCCGGCCGCCTATGCGGACGCCGTGAAGAAGGGCGAGTTCGAGCGCGTCACCGAGCTCTACGCCAAGCGCTTCTCGACCGACCCGGTGCAGGCAGTCAGGGACCTGACCAGCAATGGCGGCCCGATCGTCATCGGCCCCTACTGAGCGGACGGACGCCATGCTGGGCATGCCCGAACACAGCGCCGTTCTCGAACTCGTCGGCATCGACAAGGCCTTTTCCGGCCGGCCGGTGCTGAACGGGGTCGGCTTCTCCCTGTCGCGGGGACAGGTCGTCGGCCTCGTCGGCGAGAACGGCGCCGGAAAATCGACGCTGTTGAAGATCGTCAGCGGCAATCTCCGGCCGGACGGGGGCCGCGTCCTCGTCAACGGCCGCGAGGTCTCCTTCCGCTCCTATGAGGATGCGACGAAGGCGGGCGTGTTCCACATCTACCAGGACCTGGCGCTGGTGCCGGTGCTCTCGGTGTTCGAGAATGTCATGCTGGCGCACGAACAGGCCTTCAGCCGCTTCGGCGTCATCGACAACCGCGCCATGCGCCGCAAGGTGGAGGCGATCTTCGCCGAGTTTGGCCACGGCCATATCGATGTGCGCCAGCCGGTCTCGACCTTCGATTTCTCCACCCGGCAGGTGATCGAGATCGTCAAGGCCTTCACGCTGGCCGATCTTCTCGGCATCGCCGAGCCGATCATGCTGTTCGACGAGCCGACGGCGGCGCTGACCGGCGACGAGGTCGATTTCCTGATGGAACTGATCGCTCGCGTGCGCCAGCGCGCCGCCATCGTCTATGTTTCGCACCGGCTGCCCGAAGTGCTCGAACTCTGCGATGTCATCCATGTGCTGAAGGATGGAGCCGTCGTCGCGACGCTGCCGGCGGAAGGCACGCAGGAAACCGAGCTGCACGAGCACATGGTCGGCCGCAAGCGCGGCGAGTTTTTTTACCGCGAACAACGCCAGCGCCAGCCGGACGCGCGTTGCGCGCTTTTCGTACAGAATTTCCGCATGCTGGGTGCCTTCGAGGCGATCGATCTTACTGTGAGAAGCGGCGAGATCGTCGGCGTCGCCGGCATTCTCGGCTCCGGCAAGTCGGAACTCGCCCGTGCGCTTGCCGGCGATATGCCGGAGGCGACGGGCAGCATCGAAATCGCCGGGCGGAAGCTTGAACGTATCGATCTGGCTAATGTCAGCGATGCCGGCCTCGGCTACCTGCCGCCAGACCGGCGCGATGGCGTCATCCCGGTGCTCTCGGTCGCGGAAAACATGACGCTCGCGCGCCTCACCCGGCAGGGCGAAAGCGCCGTCCTCGATCTCGCCCGCGAACGCGTGGATGCGGCAAGGCTGATCGCGCGGCTATCGATCAGGACGGCGGGCGCGGACGCGCAGATCGCGACGCTCAGCGGCGGCAACCAGCAGAAGGTGCTGCTGGCGCGCTGGCTGCTGCGCGACGCGCGGGTGCTGGTGCTCGACAATCCCACCAACGGCGTCGATGCCGGCGCCAAGGAGGAGATCTACGAACTCCTCCGCGACATCGCCGCGACCGGCGTCGGCATGCTCGTCGTCAGCGACGATCTGCCCGAGGTGATCGGCCTGTCGAACCGCATCCTCGTCATGCGCGATGGCCGCGTCACCGCCGAGATTGCGGCCCCTGCCGAGGCCAAGCCCGCCGAGGTCGATATCGTCGCCCACATGGTGTGAGGGCCGCATTCGCGGCTGCCCGGCCACGCCTTTTTGTTGTCGCGCCGCGATCCTTTGAGGTGCGGCGTCAGGTCAAGGACAGATGATGACTGCCACCACAACCGCCACGCCAGGCCCCACGACGATGGGGCGGACCCTGCCGCTCCGGGCACTGGCGCCCTGGATCGCGCTTCTCTGCCTGATCGTCATCTTCTCGACGCTCAATCCGAATTTCCTGTCGCTGCGCAACGGTGTGAACGTCTTGCAGCAGGCCTCGGTGCTCGCGGTCCTCAGCCTCGGTGTCACCTTCGTCATCGTCATGGGCAGCATCGACCTCTCGATCGGCTCGATCGTCTCCATGGCCGGCATGCTCGGCGCCGTGCTGGTGCGCGACCATGGCGAATGGGCGGTGCTTGCCGTTCCCTTCGCCGCCGCCGCGATCGGCGCCTTGAACGGCGTTCTCTTCGCCTATGCCCGCCTGCCCTCGTTTCTCACCACGCTCGGCATGCTCTTCGCCATCAACGGCATGACGCTGTATCTGACGCAGGGCTCCGCCGTCAGCCTCGCGCCGGACCTGATGATCGCGCAGGTGTTTAACGGCAAGATCGCCGGCATTCCGACGATCACGCTCTGGGCGGCCGCGCTCATCGCCATCGCCATGTTCGTCTCCCACCGCACCCGCTTCGGCCGCTATCTCTATGCGATCGGCGGCGGCGAGACGGTGGCAAAGCTCTGCGGTGTGCCGGTTGCCCGCTTCAAGCTCTATGCCTTCATGGTTTCAGGCTTTCTCGCCGGCTTCGCTGCCATCCTCTTGATGCTGCGGATCAGCGGCAGCGATCCCGCCATGGGTGCGCCGCTGCTGCTGCCGGCGATCGCCGCCGTCGTCATGGGCGGCACGCCGCTGACCGGCGGCGTCGGCGGCCCCTACCGCACGCTGCTCGGCGTGCTGATCATCACCGTGCTGCAGAACGGCATGAATCTCGCGAGCGTCAACCCCTTCCTGCAGGACGTCGTGCTCGGCGCGGGCGTCATCGCCGCGGTCGCGATCAACATGGATCGCCGTGGCCGCTTCATCGTCAAGTGACACAATTCGAAATCAAGGTTCTTCAAAATGACAACCGCACGCTATGATTTTTCCGGCAAGACCGCGATCGTGATCGGCGGCACCACCGGTATCGGCCGGGCGACGGCGTTCGCCTTCGCCGAGGCCGGCGCCAACACGGTGATCGCCGGTCTTGGCACGCCTGAGGGCGAAAGTCTCGTCGCCGAGATCACCGCCCGCCACCCCTCGGTCACGTCAAGCTTCACCGAGCTTGATGTGCGCGACGACGCGGCGATGCAGCGTTTCCATGCGGGTGCGAAGGAACGCTTCGGCCGCATCGACATCGCCTTCAACAATGCCGGCATTCCCGGCAGGACCGCGCCGATGCACGAACTGTCGGAGACTGATTTCGACAGGATCATCGACATCAACCTGAAGGGCGTCTTCCTCGGCATGAAGCACCAGCTGCCGCTGATGCTGGCCGACGGCGGCGGCGCCATCGTCAACACCTCGTCGCTCTTCGGCGTCATGGGCTATGCGACGACCTCGGTCTATTGCGCCAGCAAATGGGCCGTGCTCGGCCTGACGAAATCCGTTGCGCTGGAGGTTGCGCGGAAAAACATCCGCGTCAACGCGATTGCTCCGGGCTCGACGATGACGCCGTTGCTCACCAACATGTTCGGCGGCGAACAGGGCGCGCGCGACACGGTTCTGCCCTCGCTGCCGATGGGCCGCATCGCCGATCCGAGCGAGATCGCCCAGCTCGTCCTCTTCCTCGCCTCGGACGCCGCCTCCTTCATCACCGGACAGGCCGTCGTCATCGACGGCGGCGGCTTCGTTGCCGGCGCCGGGGAGTAATTCTTACCCCCCACGCAAAAAGAGCACCGCATCAATCGATGCGGTGCTCTTTTTTCTGATTCCGTCGGCCTGGTGTTACGCGCCGGCGGCGCGTTTCTCTTCCTCGATTTCGGCAAACACGGCCTGTGCGGATTTCATCGCGTCGAGCGAGGCCGGCGCGCCGCAATAGATGGCGCCCTGCAGGATCACCTCGATGATCTCGTCCCTGGTCAGGCCGTTGTTGAGCGCGCCGCGCAGATGCAGGCGGAATTCGGCCTGGCGGTTCAGCGCCATGGTCATGCCAAGATTGAGCAGGCTGCGCTGCTTGCGCTCCAGCCCCGGCCGCGACCAGATCTCGCCCCAGCACCATTCGGTGATCAGCTTCTGCAGCGGCGCGGACACATCGTCCGCCGCCTTCAGCGACTTGTCGACATAGGCGTCGCCGAGCACCTCCCGGCGGATCTTCAGGCCTTTTTCAAAGGCTTCGCCTTCGAATTCCTTGCGCATGGTCGTCTCCTTGCAATGGACCTATGGAGGGTATCAGCGAGCCGGCTTCAAGGCCCGTGGCAGGTCGGCGGCATCGTCGAGATGTTCCAGCGCGTGCGCCGTCTGTAATGCCCGTTCGGCGTTGACGTCAGGGCATCCCCAGGCGGCGAGCGTGCGGAATTTCCGCTCGATATCCTCGACGGTGGCGGGATTGGCGAGGCTGCCGCGCGCGGCATCGATGGCGTGCCGGCATTCGCGGCCATCGGCAAGGCGCACCAGAACCTCGGCGCGCTCGACCGGGCAGGCCGGATCGACCGCGACGGGCTGCACCCGTGCCCGGAGCGACGCCACCGCCGGATCGTTGACCGCTGCATCGCTGAAATCGTCGAGGCCGGCGCTGCCGCGCAGCAGCGACGCCGCCGCCGCATGCTGGGCGCTGACCTGCGCCTCGCGGCCGGTCACGATCGCCGGCCGGTCGGTGCGCGCCTTCAGCAGCGGATGGCCGGTGATGACGACGCTGTCGATTGCCGCCGGATCGACCTGGTCGCGCAGCGCCAGGCAGGCGTCGATGACGGGCATCAGCACGACGCCGCAGGGATAGAGTTTGAGCGCATTGCGCGACAGTTCAAAGGTGATGCCGAGATCGCGCGTCAGCGCGTCGAGATCGACCGTATCGGCCGATACGGTCAGAAAGCCGCGTGGCCCTTCGAGCGGGCGTGGCGGCCCCTCGACACCGGCCTTCGCCATAAGGGCGGACAGCAGGCCATTGCGTGCGGCATTGCCGACGCTGATGCTTTTCGCCATGAAGCCGAGCGTTTCGACGAGGCCGCCGGCCTGCGCCGAGGCATTGCCGAGTGCGGAGAGCACCTGGTCCTCGTCGAGCCGCAAGAGCGTGCCGACCGCAACCGCCGCGCCGAAGACGCCGCAGGTCGAGGTGATGTGCCAGCCGCGATCGTAATGGCCGGGCGAGATCGCGTTGCCGATCCGGCATTCGACCTCCGTGCCGAGGACGAAGGCGTGCAGGAAGTCCGCCCCGGTCATGGGCATCGTCTCGGCGACCGCCATCAGCGCGGCGGCGACCGGCGCGCTCGGATGGATGATCGTGCCTTCATGCGTGTCGTCGAAATCATGGACGTTCATCGCGGCCGCATTGAGGAAGGCGGCGGTCGGCGCGTCGCGCCGGTCCTTCGCGCCGATCACCGTCGAGGTCGCAGGGCCGGAAAACGGCGCGAGCGCCGCGCCCAGCCGCCGAAGTGCGACGTCGCGCGCGCCGGCAAGGCCGGTGGCGGCGACATTGAGGACCGCAAGCGACGCCTGTCGCCGGGTTTCTTCGGGAATGTCCTGCCAGCGTGAACCGGTGACGAAGCGGGCGAGCTGCCGGCTGACGCCGCTATCAGCCACGGGGCCGTTCCTCGCTGACGGTGACGCCCGCCCATTCCTCGATCGGTTTGATAATCTCGGTGAGGTCCGCATCCGCGCCGAAGCGGCCCTTGGTGATGTTGATCATCTGCCGCACCGCCGAGCCGACGACCATCGGCACGCCGAGCGCCTCGCTTTCCTCCAGGCACAGCCGTGCGTCCTTGGCCGAGAGGCCGATGGCGAAGCCGAAGTCGAAATTGCGGCCGATGATATATTTCGGCACCTTGTCGAGCGTCGCATTGCTGGCGCCGCTGCCGGAATTGATGACGCTGAGCATCACTTCCGGATCGAGCCCGGCCTTGGCACCGAGCACCAGCGCCTCCGCTGCGATGGTCAGCGAGGTCACCGACATCAGGTTGTTGATCACCTTGATCATCTGGCCCATGCCGGGCTTGTCGCCGATCAGCTTCGGCCGGCCGATCACCTCGAGGATCGGCCGAACCTCTTCGTAGAGATCGGCGGGGCAGGCCACCATCAGCGCCAGCGAGCCTTTTTCCGCGCCGGCGACGCCACCGCTGACCGGGCAATCGACAAAGGCCTTGCCGCTCTCCGCCAATCCCGCCGCGACCGTGCGCGAGACACGCGGGCCGGTGGTGGAGAGGTCGATGACGATCAGCTTGCCGTCGATCGACGACAGGCCACCCGTGCCGAGCGCCACTGTCTCGACAATCTCCGGCGTCGGCAGCGACAGAAGCACGATGTCGGCTTCCAGCGATGCAAGCGATGCCGCCGCCGTCGCGCCTTTCGCGACAAGGCCCGCGACCGCGTCGGCATTGGTGTCGAACACGCTGACGGCGTAGCCGGCATCGAGCAGCCGCCCGACCATCGGCGCGCCCATGCGGCCGATCCCTGCAAATCCGAGCCGAGGCAAGGTCATTTTCGTCTCCATCACGAGGTCGGCGGGGTCTTGCCCCGCCTGTCCGGCGGCAAGCCGGTGTTGAAAGGGTGGCGTTGCCGCGCCGGGTGCACTCAGAGCTGGTCGGCGCCGGCGACGAAACCGCCGCCATCGATCACCACGGCCTGGCCGGTGATGAAGGAGGAAGCATCCGACGACAGGAACAGCACCAGCTGGGCGATTTCGGCGGGGTCGCTGATGCGGCCCATCGGGATCAGCGGCAGCACCGTGTCCTTGGCGCCCTGCTCGCTGCCGAACATGCCCTGAAGCAGCGGCGTCATCACGCTGCCGGGCGCGATCGCGTTGACGCGGATGTTTTTCCGCGCAACTTCCAGCGCCACCGAATTGGTCAGGCCGATCACGCCCCACTTGCTGGCGCAATAGACGGCGGTGGTGGCAAAACCCATCACGCCGAACAGCGACGAGGTGTTGACGATGGCGCCGCCGCCCTGTTCGATCATGTGCGGCACCTGATGCCTGAGGCCGTGGAAGATACCCTTGAGGTTCACGTCCATCAGCAGGCTGTAGTCGTCGTCGTCAAGTTCGTGGACGGGTGCGGTCTTGCCCGGCACGCCGGCATTGTTGAAGGCGACGTCGATGCGGCCGAAGCGCTCGAAGGCGCGCTCGTGCAGCGCCCGCATCGCCTTCGGGTCGCGCACGTCCACCTCCGCGAACTCGCAGACGCCGCCCGCGTCGACGATCTCGCGCTTCAGGCTGTCGCCCTTCTCCTGCCCGATGCCGGCGACGAAGAGCTCTGCGCCCGCCTTGGCGAAGGCAAGCGCCGTCGCCCGGCCGATGCCCGTGGTGCCGCCGATCAGAAGCACGTTCTTCGACGAGAAATCATAGGTGACCTGCATGGTGTTCCTCCTTCATGCCGCCGTCGCATCGTGGCCGCACGCATGGCGCTGGTCCGTGTGGATGGGACGGATTTGGATACCGGTAACATCTGATGGCACAGTTCATGCGATGTGTCGAGATCGAATCTGCCTTGTCGCACCGCAGCGGACCTGTTCGGAGAAGTCAGAAATTAACAAGCAAATACAGCATAATAATTCGACATGACGGACTTGCCTCCAGCATCCCGCGCCACCATCGACGAAATTTTACGGAAAAGCCCGGTCGCCGCCCTTGCACCGGCAATGTTTTCGTTTAATGATACCGGTATCATTATTGCTGCACCCCTGCTTCAGGCAGGCGGATGTAGCCGGCGGGCTGCCGGGCGGCAAGGCGCAAGAACCGGATCAAGGCCCGGAGGGGGCCGGTCATCGAATGGAGGAACCTATGAAGCGACTTTTGATGGGCCTGACGCTTGCCGTGTCGGTCATGGCGTCTGGCATCGCCCAGGCGCAGGAAACGAAGACGCTCGGCATCGTCGCCCTGATCGCCAACGACGCGCTGAACATCGAGGTGATCGGCGGTGCGACGGAAGAGGCGAAGAAGGCCGGCTGGGAGGTCAAGGTGATCGACACGCAGGCGAGCGCCGACCAGGCGAACGCGGCGATGAAGTCGTTTGCCACGCAAGGGGTCGACGCCATCTTCGTGCTCGCCTTCGCCAGCAGCTCGATCAGCTCCGGCCTCGAAGCGGCGAAGGATGCGAAGATCCCCGTCGCCACCTGGGGCGGCGAGATCGTCGACGGCATCGTCGTCACCACCAGCGGCCTGACGGTCGGCGAGGATTCGGTCAAATACCTGCTGGACACGGTGAAGGCACCGGCCGACATCCTCGCGATCACCTTCCATCCCGGCAAACTCTGCCTCGATCGCGGCGTCGCCTTCGAACAGGGCGTCGCCGGCAAGGAAGGGCTCGACATCACCTATAACGAGGTGACGGTGCCCGGCCAGGTACAGAACGGCAACGCGATCGCGTCGGCCTTCCTGACCGGCCATCCCGAAGGCGGCAATCCGGTGGCGATCTGGTCCTGCTGGGACGAGCCGATGCAAGGGGCCGTTGCGGCGCTGCGCCAGTCCGCCCGCACCGATGTGACGACCGTGTCGATCAATGGCAGCCGGCAGGCGCTGCAGCTCGTCAAGGATGGCGACCTGACCGCGACCGTCTGGCAGCCGGCCTTCGAGGAAGGCAAGGCCGTATTCCAGGCGATCCTGGAGTCGCAGGCGGCAACCGGCACCTGGACGCCGAAGGTCATCGAGATCCCCGGCGTCGTCGTGACGAAGGAGAATGTCGACAGCTTCCTCGCGGAGCATCCGAATGCTCAGTAGGAGCGACGCCTCCGGCGTGGGCGGGCCTGTGACTGCGCAGGCCCGCGCGCCGTGGCTCAAGATTCGCGGCCTGACCAAGCAATTCATGGGCGAGCTTGCCGTGGACCGTGTCGACCTCGATATCGAGGCCGGCCAGGTCCACGGCCTCGTCGGAGCCAACGGCGCCGGCAAGTCGACGCTGATCCGCTGCCTCGCCGGCGTCACCACGCCGGATGAGGGCGAGATCCTGATCGACGGCAGGCCGTTGACTCAAGGGTCGACGTCGAGCTCGGAGCGGGCCGGCCTCGGCTTCGTCCATCAGGAACTGAACCTCATCCCGCATTTCACCGCGCTGCAGAACATGCTGCTCGGCATGCCCAAGCAGACGCGTTTCGGCCTGATCGACTGGAAGCGCTCGCGCGTGCCGGCCGAAGAGGCCGCGCGGCGCGTCGGCATCGGTTTTTCGCTCGACACGAAAGTGTCCGACCTCAATGTCGCGCAGCGCTGGCTGGTGATGATCGCCAAGGCGCTGGTGCGCAAAGCGAACCTGATCGCTATGGACGAGCCGACCGCCTCGCTGTCGCCGGCCGAAAGCGAGCAGCTCTTCCGCATTGTGCGCGAACTCGCGGCGCAGGGTGTCGCCATCCTCTATGTCTCGCATCGTCTCGAGGAGGTCCTCGACCTCTGCGACCGCATCACCGTCATGCGCGACGGGCGGATCGTCAGTGCCGCCTCGCGCGGTGAACTCGACAAGAAAGGGCTGGTGCGCGCCATCATCGGCCGCGACGCCGTCGTCGCGCCGCGCGCCGCGCGCGAAGCCACGGTGCGCAACAGCCAGCCGGTCTTTTCCGCCCGCAACATTTCCTGGCGCAGCGCCGTCACCGATGTCAGCTTCGATGTCCATCCCGGCGAAGTCTTCGCGCTCGCCGGCCTCGTCGGCGCCGGGCGCACCGAACTGGCGCAGCTGATCTATGGCGTGCACCATCCGCATGCCGGCCGGTTCGAATTCCACGGCAAGCCCTATCTGGCGGCGTCGCCCGCCGACGCTGTCAAGATGGGTGTCGCGCTGGTGCCGGAAGAGCGCCGCTCGCAGGCGCTGATGCTGCAGAAATCCGTCGCCGACAACATCAATGTCGCCGCGCTTCGCCGGCTGCGCAGCATCGATCTCTTGCCCTTCGTCTCCAACCGCAAGGCCAACACACGGGCGAAAAGCCTGATCGGCGAATTGCAGATCAAGACAGCCGGACCCGATCAGCGGATCGGCGGCCTCTCCGGCGGCAACCAGCAGAAGGCGGTGATCGGCCGCTGGCTCGGCGAGGACACGCGCCTCTTGATCCTCGACGAGCCGTCGCGCGGCGTCGATATCGGCGCGCGCGAGGAAATCCACGCGGCGATCCGCCGGCTGGCGCGGCAGGGCATCGGCATCATCGTCATCTCCTCCGATGTCGAGGAACTGACCGTGCTCGCCGACCGCGTCGTCGTGCTGCACGAGGGCCGCGTCACCGGCGAACTCGAAGGTGCCGCCATCACCGAATCCAACATCATCGCTCTGAGCTATGCGGAGCATCCGGCCAGCGGAGACAGTGAGACATGACACAGGCAGTCGGCAACATCCGGCGGGGCGCGCTGCAGAACGGCCAGTGGACGCGCGGCGTCCTCAATTTCGTCTCGCGCTACGGCACCATCCTCGGCCTCGTGCTGATGATCGTCTTCTTCTCGATCAATGCGCCGGGAACCTTTCCCACCCGCGCCAACCTGCTGAACATCCTCAGCCAGGCATCTTTGACGGCGATCATCGCCTCCGGCCTCACCTATACGCTCGTCGTCGGCGAGTTCGATCTGTCGATCGGCAATGTCGCCAGCTTCTGCGGCCTGATCGTCTGCGGACTGATGGCCAACCAGGGCCTGCCGATCCTCGTCAGCATGATGCTCGTGCTGGCGCTCGGCACCGCCATCGGCACGGTCAGCGGCCTGCTGGTGACAAAGGTCAGGATCAACGCCGTCATCGCCACCATCGGCATCGGCACCATGCTCGCCGGCATCGGCTTTGCCTACAGTTCCTTCCCGATCGCCGCCGGCGTGCCGCGCGATTTCGTCATGATGGCCGTCGGCCGCACCTTCGGCATCCCCCGCCCCGTCATCATCATGGCGATCGTGCTCCTGGTGCTGTGGATCATCCTCAACAAGACGGAGATCGGCCAGCGGATGCAGGCCGTCGGCAGCAATGCTGAAGCAGCAAGGCTCGCCGGCATCAATGTGGCGCGCATAAAACTGTTTGCCTTCGCCACCGCCGGCTTCTGTTCGGCGCTGACCGGCTCGCTGCTGTCGGCCCTGCTCGGCAGCGGCACGCTGGCGGCCGCCGACGGCTACCTGCTCGATGCCTTCGCCGCCGTCTTCCTCGGCTCGGCGACGTTGCGCGACGGCGAATTCCACATCGTCGGCACGCTGGTCGGCGTGCTGATCCTCGCCGTTGGCTTCAACGGCCTGAGCATCTTCGGCGCCCCGACCTATTTCCAGCCGATCTTCAAGGGCGGCATTCTCGTACTCGCCGTCGGCATGTCGGCCCTTGCCCGGCAATATGCCTCGGGCAACCGGTAGGCTTCGTCATCATCGGACGGCAATCGCACCGGTCGCCGTTTGCGGCTTTGAGCAGATCTCTCTTCCATCTGACAGGCCTCGGAAACGCTCCCGCTGCAGCGCAGTCCTGCAGGGATCAGGCGATGTGCCGCCATCCTGACGAAAAGTTGGCCCCTTTGGCAAAAAATCCATTCGTTCGGGAAAGAACGCTGGTGATATTCAGCGAGATTTTTGATGGGCGATTTCGAGTGGCAGCATTTTCAGGGCGAGGTCATTTTTCAGCATAAATGGGGAATTCTACTTCGGCACTTCTGGGGAAAATTCACGCGACATCGACACGTCGTCACCGTGCCGGCGTCGGCGACCACCGCCAGCGGCCGTTCCTCCAACCACGCATATTCCCGCAGCAGCGTGCCGGCGCTGTCATATTCGGCGATAACGTTGCCATCGAGGTCATGAACCGAATGCAACGTCACGCCGCTGATCAGAAGCGCATGTGATACCCGTCGCGACAGGTAGTCGTAGATGTGGCTGCCCTCTGAGGCACGGAGGCCGACCGGATGCCGGCGAGCTGACCGGCCTTGTTGAACGCAAAGGTCTTCGTCACGCTGGTGACCAGGTCCGTGTCTTCCGCCGGACTGGGTGCGGAACAAGGTCGGTCCGGTCCTCAAGCGCGCCAAGTCGGAAGGCAAGACGCTCGGCCGGCCGTTCACGCTCAGCGATGAACAGAAGCAGGGTGTCCGCAACGATGCATAAGCGTTTCGGCGACGGCGAGGACATTCGCGATCAGCAGGCCAGACCATCATGCCGGTTCGCGACGAGAGTTCACGGTCCGTTCGACCTGAGAGCAGGATTTTGAACAGACCTGGTTCCGACCCGTTTCCGCTGGACGTTCTCCCAGGCCTGGCGCAATCGCTTCAAACGTTCGAGAGACCGGTGTCAGCGCAGGCTGATCAGCGCCGTGCCGGCGATCGCGAGCGCGGCGCCGAGCCAGGCCCGGGCCGGGGGCCGCTCCCCGGTTCTCAGCCAGACCATCGGCAGCACGACGACCGGCGTCATCGATGAGAGCGTCGCGACGATGCCGACATCGCCCTCATGAAGCGCGGCCATCAGCAGCGACATGCCGAGCGTCGTGCCGAAGAAGGCGGAGGCGAGCGCCAGGCCGAGGGAGCGCGGCGCGAACGGCGTCTCGCGCGCCCGGCCTAAAGCGTGTCGCGATCTTTCAGATTCGCTCGTACGCTTTAGGTCTTTGTTTTTACGCGTGTCTTTTCGCAAAACCGCTGCACACCTTTGC